>DATMDY010000128.1:0-15731 GCA_035557335.1 Methyloceanibacter sp. | reverse complement strand
GCCGGTCTTGAGGTCGACCACGGCGATCTCGGAGCCTGCCGCAGAATTCAAATGGAGCGCGAGCCGGTCGCCATCAAGCGAGAGCGCGGTGACGGTCGCATCTTTGGGGATCGGCAGCTCGGCCTCTATGCCGACCGGTGGAGCTCCCACGCCGGCCGCGCTTTGCCCGCCCTTGGAGGCCTGATAGACAATGGCGGCCAGCACGAAGGCAAAGCCGCCGACCAGCAGAAGCCCCATCACTATCACGGCGATCTTGAGCAGGCGCACCTGACGTGGGGTGAACACCGTCCCCGGCAACGGTGTATTGTCAGTCTCGTTCGTCACCGTCATCGTCGGACCCCATGACCACACCAAGCAAAGCGCGCAGCTCCGAACGGCTCACGGCGGAAGCCGGCGCCGAGCATGCGGGTCAGCGGCTCGACCTATTTTTAAGTGGTTGCCTGCCGCAGCTGAGCCGGACCCGGGTGCAGGCCTTGATCAAGGAAGGCCACGTCGCTTCACGTGGCGCGACCATAGAGGACGTGAAATACAGGGTCAAACCGGACGAACACTTCACGCTCACCGTGCCGCCGGCAGCCGAGACGGAGCTTGGCGGCGAAGCCATCCCGCTCGATGTGGTCTATGAGGACGACGCTCTCATCGTCATCGACAAGCCGGCTGGATTGGTGGTGCATCCCGGCGCCGGCAATCCACGCGGCACACTGGTCAACGCGCTCATCGCCCATTGCGGTAAGAGCCTGTCGGGTATCGGCGGCGTAGCGCGGCCCGGCATCGTCCATCGGCTCGACAAGGACACGAGCGGCCTCATGGTGGTGGCCAAGACCGACCAGGTCCATCGCGCGCTCGCCGCCCAATTCGCCGACCATGGACGGACCGGCGAGCTCGAGCGCGGCTATCTCGCTTTGATCTGGGGCGCGCCGCCACGGCCGCACGGCAAGATCGCGGCCCCGATCGGGCGCCATCCGTCGAGCCGAACCAAGATGGCGGTGCTGCCGAACAAGGGACGCGAGGCCGTGACCCATTGGCGCGTGCTTGAGCGGTTCGGGCCTAAGGACGCGCCGGTCGCCTCGCTGATCGAATGCCGGCTTGAGACCGGGCGCACCCATCAAGTGCGCGTTCACTTGGCCCACTTTGGTCATCCCCTGATCGGCGATCCGCTCTATGGAAGGGGTTTCAATTCGAAACTCGGCAAGCTCCCGCCGGTGCTGCAAAGCAAGCTCGCCGTGCTCGACAGGCAAGCGCTGCACGCCGCGCATCTCGCCTTCGTCCACCCGGTCTCAGGCACATTACGGGAATTTAATAGTCCGCTTCCGCGCGATCTCGCCGAGATCGTGTATGCGTTCAAGGAACTGTGATCGCGCGGTGGGCTTTAATAGCTGTACCATTCGCGTTATTAGAAAATGCCGGGGGGACAGGTTGGTGGAAAGAATGCGGCCGGGGATGGCCGCTGGAGACGGGCTCTCATGGCTAGAAGTTTGCCGAGTGTTAGCGCGCATGGCGGACTGACGCGCTACCTTGAAGAGATCAGACAGTTCCCGATGCTCGAGCCGCAGGAGGAGTACATGCTCGCCAAGCGGTGGCGCGAGCATGACGACCGCGACGCGGCGCACCAACTCGTCACCTCGCATCTTCGGCTCGTGGCGCGCATCGCCATGGGCTATCGCGGCTACGGCCTGCCCGTCGGCGAGGTGATCTCCGAGGGCAATGTCGGCCTGATGCAGGCGGTGAAGCGCTTCGAGCCAGACAAAGGCTTCCGGCTTGCCACCTATGCCATGTGGTGGATCAGGGCCGCGATCCAGGAATATATCCTGCGATCGTGGAGCCTCGTGAAGATGGGCACCACGGCGGCGCAGAAGAAGCTGTTCTTCAATCTCCGCAAGATCAAGGGCCAGCTCAAGGCTCTCGAGGAAGGCGATCTGCATCCCGACCAGGTGAAGAAGATCGCCACACGGCTCGGCGTGACCGAGGACGACGTCGTTTCCATGAACCGGCGGCTGGCAGGCGACTCCTCGCTCAATGCACCGGTGCGCAACGATGCCGAGAGCGGCGAGTGGATGGACTGGCTGGTCGATGACCGTATCGACCAGGAGACGGCGCTTGCCGAGTCGGAGGAGCGCGATCAGCGTCGCGGCATGCTGGACGACGCGCTGAAAGGACTGAACGAGCGCGAGCGCCGCGTGTTCGAGGCGCGGCGGCTGGCCGAGGACCCGCTCACGCTAGAGGAGCTTTCGTCCGAGTTCGGCGTGAGCCGCGAGCGTATCCGCCAGATCGAGGTGCGCGCCTTCGAGAAGGTGCAGAAGGCGGTGCAGAAGGCCGCCGCCGCTCAGGCCGCCCCCGCTCCGGCCTGAGTAGTCTTCACGCTTAGGGACAAATTTTTCCTTCATCTACCACCTTGTGGGGGAGGTCGATAGCGCGCTTGCGCGCTGTCGGGAGGGGGGTAAGTACATGACATGAAGCAGCTCAAGGCCGGCGGCGTGGAGATCGCCTATGTCGACGAGGGCAAAGGTCCTTGCGTCATCATCGGCCATTGCTCGAGCGCTTCGCATAGAGAGTGGCTGCCGCTGATCGAGGTGCTCAAGAGCGACTGGCGCGTGCTCGCGCCGGATTTCATCGGTTATGGCCAGTCGGGCGCGTGGCCCGCCTACAAGCCGTTCAATATCGAAGCCGATCGGGACGTCCTCCTCGCCCTGACCAAAAAGACGAAAGGCAAATTGCATCTCGTCGGCCACTCTTACGGCGCGGCGCTGGCGCTCGAAGCCGCGCGCACGCTCGGAGACCGCGTGAAAAGCCTCACGCTGATTGAGCCCGTCGCTTTCCATCTCCTGCGACAGGAAGGCGGCTCAGCCTGGGCCGAGGTCGAGCAAATGGGGCTTGCGGTGCTCGGTCCAGTAGCGCGAGGCGACGACCGGACTGCGGCACGCGCCTTCATGGTCTTTTGGCTTGGCCGCTGGCGCTGGTGGCTGTCGCCCGAGCGTTTCAAGGCGGCGATTGCCGCCACCATCCCCAAAGTGGCCCTTGAATTCACCATCGCCATCAATGCGCCGACGACTTTGCAGGACTATGCAAAGATCGCCGCGCCGACTTTGCTGATCGCCGGCGGCAAGACGCGCGCATCGGCTCGTACCGTGGTCGATCTGCTGGCGGGAGCGCTGCCGAACGCCGCAGTCACCATCCTGAAAGGCGCAGGCCATATGAGTCCGTTCACTCATCCGGACGAAATCAACCGGCTGATTCTCGACCATCTCGCCGCGCACCGATGAGCTCCATTCAAGACTCGCCCAAGCCGACCTTCCGTGAAGCGCTTGGCGTCTGGGCCAAGATCGGCCTCGTGTCCTTCGGCGGACCGGCCGGGCAAATCGCCCTCATGCACCGCATCCTGGTCGAGGAGCGCGGCTGGATTAGCCAGCCGCGCTTTCTGCATGCTCTCAATTTCTGCATGCTGCTGCCGGGCCCTGAGGCCATGCAGCTCGCCACTTATGTCGGCTGGCGGCTGCACGGTACGGCTGGAGGTCTCGCCGCCGGCCTGCTCTTCGTGCTGCCCGGCGCCTTGATTGTGCTCGGACTCAGCATCGCCTATGCCCTGTTCGGACAGGTGCCGGCGGTCGAGGCGGCCTTTGTCGGCGTCAAGGCCGCCGTTCTGGTGATCGTCATCGAGGCGCTCATCCGCGTCGCGCGGCGCACTCTGCATCGGCCGTACGATTGGGCCATCGCCGCCGCAGCCTTCGTCGCCCTCTTCTTTTTCAACATACCTTTTCCCGCGATCATTGCCGCCGCGGCGCTGGTCGGATTCCTTCTCGCGCAAAACGATTCCGCTGTTTTCGAAGCGGGATATGTCGCCGATGGGCCAGTCGTTACCCTATCGCAGACACTGTGGACCGCGGCGCTGTGGCTCGCCATCTGGATCGTGCCACTGCTTGCGGTAAGCGCCCTGTTCGGCCGCACCCATGTCACCACCGACATCGCCCTGCTCTTCTCCAAGCTGGCCGTGGTAACGTTTGGCGGCGCCTATTCGGTGCTCGCCTATATGGCGCAGCAAGCGGTCGAGACCTATGGCTGGTTGACCGCCGGAGAAATGCTCGATGGGCTCGGGCTTGCCGAAACGACTCCCGGTCCGCTCATTCTGGTCACCGAGTTCGTCGGCTTTCTTGCCGGCTACCGGCAGGGCGGCGAGCCGCAACTCGCCTTCGGTCTGCTCGGCGCGGGCCTCGCCCTGTGGGCGACCTTCGTCCCAACCTTCCTCTTCATCTTTACCGGCGCGCCTTATGTCGAGCGGCTTAGCGCAAACCCGAAACTCGCAGGTGCGCTGCGCGGCGTCACCGCCGTCGTCGTCGGGGTCATCCTCAATCTAAGCTTGTGGTTCGCACTTCACGTCCTGTTCGGCCGCGTCGAGGGTCAATGGCACGGCCCCTTGCGCCTGTGGACCCCCGATCTCGGCAGCCTGAACGTGGACGCCGTTCTGCTCGCGATCCTGGCGGCGATCCTTTTGCTCGGGATACGTCTCGGCATCGTCGGCACGCTCGCGATCACCGCGGTGGCATCGCTCGCCTGGTCGTTGCTGGCAAACGGAAGCTAGCTTCAAGAAGCTAGTCGCGCGGGACGAACAGGTTCACAAACGGCGCCCTGACCCACGTGCCGCGGGGGCCGGTTCGCACCGAAGTGAACGGCGCATCGACGGCAGTGCCTCGCGGCGAATCGTCGACCGAGGCAAAGGGCGCGCGCACCCGAACGTTATCCCGATCACGGCGCCACCACCGGCGCTTCTCGTAGTAGCCGATATGCTCGGTCAGCGAAACGTCCGGCGAAAGCTCGACGATGCCCGAGGGACCGGCGGAGGCCGGCACGGGCAGAAGCGCCATGCCGCCAAGCAAGGTGGCGGCGAAAGCGAAACTGGTAAACCGGGTGAACATGCTCTTTCCTTTTCTTGATCCGCTTATATTACCAACCAGTGTGGCAAGCGCTGGTTCCGCGTGCAAGCCCCTACTATAGCCAGCCTCTGCGCTTGAAATAGAGATAGGGCAGAACGGCGCACACCACCATGAGCCCGATCGCCAACGGATAGCCGAACCACCAATCGAGTTCCGGCATATTGCGGAAATTCATGCCATAAATGGAGGCGATCAAGGTCGGCGGCAGGAACACCACGGCGGCAACGGAGAAGATCTTGATGATGTCGGCCTGCTGGATGTTGATCATGCCAAGCGTGGCGTCGAGCAGGAAGATGATCTTGCTCGACAGGAAGCTGACATGATCGGTCAGCGAGTTGACGTCGCGCGCCGCCGTGCGGATGCGCGACTGTAAAGCCTTGCCCTCTTTCCGCTCCTGGACGGCATGCGCGAAAAAGGTGAGCAGGCGCCCAAGCGAGTGAGCGCTCTCGCGTGCCTTCGAGGTGACTTCGCCCTCGCGCCCGATCGACTTGAGCAGCACGTCGAAACGGCGCTGCCGCGTGACACTTCCGCCTTTGACTTCGAACACCGAGTGAGACAGGGAGTCGACTTCGGCCTGAACGCGCTCGATGAAATCCGCGAGGCGGTCGATGATGGTCTCGAGCAGCCCGGTCAGGACAACCGCACCGTTCCTGAGGTCGGCCTCAGACCGGTTGCAGCGTTCGGCATAGATGGCGAACGCGCGCGGCGCGGCGTAACGCACCGTGACCAGCCGTTGCCCTGTGAGGATGAAGGTCACGGGCATGGTCTTGATCTCCGATTGCTCGCTATGGAGGATCATCGTGGCAGTCATGAACTGGGCGCCGTTCTCCTGATAGAGACGGCTCGACACTTCGATCTCCTGCTGCTCCTCGCGCGTCGGCACGTCTAGCTTGAGCGCCTTCTCGACCTGCCCCTCCTCCTCGGGAGTGGGATCGAGGAGATCGAGCCAAACCGCCTCCTCGGTGATCTTGGGCTTGCCCGCCTGGGGCTTGAGCGCGCCCGCGCGGAACTCGTAGATGGTGAGCATCGATCCGCAACCCTTTTCCCTGGTCGGACGGGAACTTATACCAGCCGGGCCATTCCGCCAGTGGGACAATGCGGACTTTGACGGGATCGGCCCTAGCGGTTAACAATTGGACCATGGGGTGGCTGCGCAGAGACAAGGATTGTATTGCCCTCGTCGTGGCGTGGGCCCTCCTGCTGCAAGCCGCCATCCTGTCCTTCAGCTTCGGGCTGCATGCCCCGGCTTATGCCGCCGCGCCCGACCAGACGGCCGTTCTTTGCTCCGTGCAGGGCGCCGTCGCCGAAGGCCAACTGCCGGCGGAGCCCCATCAGCAACACGATCTCGCCTGCTGCACTTTTGCCTGCCGCCTGGCCTGCGGCAGCGTCGCGGGCGGCATGCTGGCGGACGATGCCCGCCTTCCCCTGCCCGGCTCGGCCGTCCTTCTGGTCGAGGCGCCGCGCACCGACGCGATCCCGCCCCACGACGCCGATCTGCTTTCGGCCCAGCCCCGCGCCCCTCCCCTAGCGTAGCCTAGAGCGATTAGCCGCCACTTCGTCCTCGCATCGCGGGGCGCTGAATGGCGCAAGCATCATCCAATTCATTTCGTCTGAAGCGTGCCGGCTCTGCAGCCGGCCGCTGATGGGGGACCAAAATGAGCAGACTTTCACTTCCGCGCGCCGGTCTCGTAGCGCTTACACTTTGCACCTTCACGGGTGCGGCCTATGCCGACCCGCATGACGGCTCCGGACCTTTGGCCGACCAGCATGCCCCGGCCGGCGTTATGTTCGACCACATGCATGCGGCCGGCGAGTTCATGCTCGGCTTCCGTTACGCCGGAACTTTCGCCGAAGGCTCGAAGCGTCACGGCACGCATACCGTCACCGACGACGTGATCGCAGAAAGGGGGTGCGCCCCGCATGCCTGCTCGATGAAGGCGACTGAGATGACGATGAACATGTACATGTTCGATATCATGTACGCGCCGACCAATTGGATGACGCTGATGGTCATGCCGATGTGGATGACCCACGACATGACGATGAATCCGCTCAGGACGACTAGCCACGATCATGGCGGACACGAGGGAGGCCATGACGACATGGGCGGTGGCGCCCATGCCGATCACGGCGCTCATATGGGTTCACATTCGCATGGCGTCGACGGTTGGGGCGATACGATCTTCGGGCCTGAGCTCAGATTGGCGCATGGCCCGAACTATCATCTGCAATTCAGCCCTATGTTCAGCGCGCCGACCGGCCGCGTCGACTTCAAGACTGCGGGCGTGTTCACCCATTACGGCATGCAGCTCGGCTCCGGAACCTGGGACTTCTGGCCAAGCATCACCTATACGGGCCGGGCCGACCGTCTCACCTGGGGCACGCAAGTTCTCGGCATCGTCCGCATGGAGGAGGAGAACGAGTCGGGCTATCGGCTCGGCGACGTGCTTCAGGTCACGGGATGGGTGAGCTACCGCTTCGCCAATTGGATCTCGGCCTCGGTGCGCGGGCTCTATACCGAGCAGGGCGAGATCGAGGGCCATTACAACGGCCCGCACAATCATACGAGCCCGCCCGATCTCCAGTTCAACTATGGCGGCCGTTTCTGGGATATCGGCTTCGGCGTGAATACCGTGGTGCCGAGCGGGCCGCTGAAGGGATTGCGGCTGAGCGCGGAATGGCTCCAGCCCATGGAGGACGACCCCAACGGCTATCAGCTCGAGCGCGACGGCACGCTGTGGGCGAACGCGACCATATCGTTCTAGTTCTTCTGCACGATGCAGGCGCCGCCGCCCGCGCGCAGTTTGGCGCACAAGGCGTCGGCGTCGGCGTGGCTGTCGGCGCCGATCTGCACGAGATAGAGCGCGCGGCGCCCGCGGCTCAGATTGCGCCGCGGCAGCACGAAGGGCTCGCGCTCGGCCAGCAGCGCGGCGTGCTGCCGTCTGAGCCGGGTAAACATGGCAAGCGCCCTGGCCTTGGAGAACGACGTGGACACATGCGCGCCCCACGGGCGCCACGCGCCACTCGCCGTGAGCGGCTCGGTCTCATAGACAGCTCGCACCACGAGCGGCGCGAGCTGGCGGCAGGAGTCTTGCACCATGTCGCCCGCAGTTTTGAGCTGCTCGGGAAGCCCGGTCTCCGGCAGCTTCCATTCCTCGGCGGCGCGGCCGGTGACGAACACCACATAGGCCTGCGTCTCCCACGGCAAGCTGCCGCTGCCGGATAGCCATTTGCGCACGCGCTCGGCGCCGGCGTTATAGGCGGCGGCCGCCAGGCCGAAATTGCCGAACTCGCGATTGAGATCGGCAAGCAGGCTTGCCGAGTGGGCAATGGCCGATTTCGGCTCGAAGGGATCGTCGAGCCCGCGATCATCCGCCGTACCCGGCATGAATTGGGCGATGCCTTGCGCGCCTTTGTAGCTCACGGCGTTGGGATTGAAGCGGCTCTCACGCCAGATCAGGCGCACGAAGGGCATCGGCGGCAGATCGCGCGCTTCGGCCTGCTGCTGCATCAGCGGGCAGACGATCTCGACGAAGGGCTTGGGCCCCGCAGCCTCGAGGCCTGCCGCCTTTAGCCCTGCCTCCACGCCGGTGATGTCGAAAGCGTCTGCGGCATAAGCGGGCGGCGCGATCAGCGCCGTGCAAAATCCCGCAAGCCGTATTAGCCGCATCATCATGTCATTCAGTTCTTTTGTACGACACAGGCGCCCCCCGCCGCCTGAAGCTTGGCGCAGAGCCGATCGGCGGCGTCGCGGCTGTCCATGCCGATCCGCGCCGAATACCGCACGTCGGTTCCCATATGGAGATCGCATTGCTCGACCAGGATCGGCTCGTAGTCGCCGAGGACATCGGCATAGGTCTGCTTCGCCTGGGCGAACGCATCGAGCGCCTCCTGCCTGGAGAACGATGTCGCGATCTCGACACCCCAAGGCGAGGCGGGTTGCGCCGCGGAACCATCGGCGCCGGCACAAGGCGCAAGCGGACCGCCCCGCTCGACCGGCGCGCCGGCGAACGCCGGAAAAGCGGCGAGCAACACCAAAACCGGCAGCAAATGTCTCATGAGGGAATCATGCAGCAATTCTCAGGCTGCTTCCAGACCGTTCGCCCGTCTTATGCAGGCCAAACCCGGAGCGCCGTCTCGGCGACACGTTCCAACTCCTTGCGGCTCGCTCCGCCGGCCGCCTGCAAGAACCACGTCCAGCACCTATATGTAGCGGTCACTAAATATCTCCTGAACCGTAAGGAGGAACGAGTCATGATCGAGCGTAGACCCTTCAACGAGCTTGGCGGCGCCGACCACGGCTGGCTGAAGGCCAAGCATCACTTCTCTTTCGCCCGCTATTACGACCCCGAGCGCATGGGGCACGGTTCCTTGCGCGTGTGGAACGACGACGAGATCGCCCCCAATACGGGTTTCCCGACGCATCCGCACGCGGAGATGGAGATCATCACCTATGTGCGCCAAGGCGCGATCACCCACGAGGACAGCCTCGGTCATAAAGGCCGCACCGAGGCCGGCGACGTGCAGGTGATGAGCGCAGGCTCGGGCATCCGCCACGCCGAATATAATCGCGAGGACGTGCCGACGACGCTGTTCCAGATCTGGATCGAGCCGCAGGAAGGCGGCGGCGAGCCGTCCTTTGGCGCCAAGCCCTTCCCCAAGGCCGACCGCTCGGGGCGCTTCGTGCCGCTCGCCAGCGGCTTCGCCGGCGACGATGAGGCGCTGCCGATCAGGGCCGAGGCGCGCGTGCTCGGCGCCACGCTGCAAGCCGGCGATACCGCCGAATACGAGCTCGGGCGCGGACGTCACGGCTATCTCGTGCCGGCGGTCGGCAGCATCGAGGTCAACGGCTTGCGTATCGGCACGCGCGACGGCGCCGCCATTCGCGACGAGACGGTGCTGAAGGTCAAGGCGCTCGAGGACAGCGAGATCGTCCTGGTCGACGCGGTCTGACTCCCGAGACGCGGACCCCCTCCCCCCACCTCGTCTCGCGCGGGCAGCGGTGAAAGCCATTGCCCGCGTTTTCTTTGTGACCGGTACCGTACAGTTGATGGAACCGGTGGCGATTCCATTGGTTTACCTCCTGCACGCGTCGGCCAAGCCGAGGGCTGGCGCCTTCCCTCCCCAATCGTCGAAAAGGAAGTGAAATGATCAAAACGATTTTGGCTGCGTCCGTTCTTGTTTTCGGTCTCACGTCGGCCGCGCACGCAGCGCCGGTCAAGCCTGCCGCTTCGCCCAACATCCAGGCCTCGAGCGATCTCGTCGAGATTGGCAAGAGATACTATAACCGGAAGGGCAAGTTCCGAGGTCCGAACTATCGGGGCCGGAATTATTATCGCGGCGGATACGGCCGCAACTATCACCGCGCCCCGACAGGCTGGCGGAGCTACTCCTATCGGCCCTTCGGCTGGCAAAGGAGAGGCTGCATTATCGTCGGTCCGGTGTGGTACTGCCCGTAAGTCGCACCACTTAGCGCCAAGGCGCCGGCCGGATACCCAGCCATCGAGGAGTTGGAACCAGAGCGCGAAATAGAGAAAGGCCGCAAGGCCGGAAAGAAGGGCGGCTGCCACCAGCCGCCCTTCTTTCGCGAGGATGAAGGAGGGCAGGCTGACCGGTAGGAAGATGAACATGAAGGCGGCGCCGACACCGACCATCTCCATGCCGTCACCCTTCGGATCGGCATGATTGAATAGGAACACGGTCAGGAAAATCAGAAAGAGACACTGAACCGCGACGGCGAAGAACACGCTCGCGCGCAAATGCCTGTCGCCTTTTCCTGCCGATGCATCGGCCATCAAGGTCTTAGGATCTCCGTTCGGCGCCAGAAGTCCTCACCGCCCTTCGCCAATCTATGGCCTGACGCACTCTCCGAGAGAGGTGAGGACGGAGCGCCTGACCACGGCGTGCTTGCGGAATCCTTCGCGCTCCATGAGCGCCTGGTGCAACTCGGGCAAGCGATAGAACGGCACGCTGGGATACCAGTGATGCTCGAGATGGTAGCCGACATTGCAAGGCAGGATGAACACCGATTCGAGGAAGGTCGGAATTGTGGTGCGGGTAATCGCGTACTCCTCTTCCTCGCTTTCGACGGCGCTGTGCTCACAAATAAGCCGCGCATACTGGGCCGCGATATGCCAGGTGCAAAAGGGCACAATCCAGTACAACAAAAACGCATACCAACCGCCAAACCAGGTCAGCGCGCCGGCAATGGACCCATAGAACGCGAGCCTGACCGCGACCATCCAGCGCGGCGATGGGACGATGGACGATCCCACCAAGCCGCGGACGATCCAGAATATGCCCGTGAGGAAAGCGGCGCGGCGCAGAAGCACCAGCGCAAGACCCATCCGCGTCTTCGGAAACTGCCAGTCAGGGGCGAGGTCACCCGCGGCATCGTGCGTGTACCAGATGTGGCGATTCCCGTCATTCGTAAGGTTCGTGTACTGGTGATGGGTGCCGTGGAATTTGCGGAAGCTCTCGACCGAGGCGAAGGTCGGCCACATCAGGAAAATGTTCGAGACCAGATCGTTCTGCCAGCGCGTCGGCAGGATGCGATAATGCGAGGCATCGTGTCCTAGGATGAGCAGCGCATGCTGGCGCGATCCGATGAAGATGACAGCAAGCAGATAAAGCGCCGGATGCCAAAAATACGCGCTAAGCGCGATCGCCCCGGCAATCGCGACCCACTCTCCGGCGATGGCGAGAATGGCTCTGGCAGGATCGAGCCGGGACAACTCCTTGACCGTCGCGGCAGGCAACCGCTCCGGGATCGTCCTTGAGGTGTTGTGCGGATGCTCGACGACCGGATTCACCGAGATGTCTTCCAACGGATTTTCCATCCGAAGGAAGGCAATGATCTTGTTGACTTCTGCGAGCGCCGCCATCGAGTCCCCTTATGCTGACTGCTCTGACTAGCTTGGTCCTGTGACCATTCCTGGGCAATCGGCGAAGGTTCCGTACGGTTTTCTGCGTCTATACCTAACCGTCCTCGACTTCCGTCTCGGGCCGGTCGGTGCCGGGATCGACCTCCTCGTGCCATTCGCCGTCGGCGGTCTCGTATTGGATGCCGACCGTCTCACCCGGCACGCGCTGCTCGGCGGCGGCGCGCTTGGCGGCGGCGATGGCGGCCTCATGGGTGGGAAATGTCTCCGAGAACGTGCCGCGGGCCTTATAGGCCCAGCCGTCCTCGTGCTTGACGATTTTGTAGACGATTTTCGTCATAGACTGCTCCTCATGCCGTTCGCGTGAGCCTCGCACACCCCACCCCTCCCGCCAATGGCTCTCCCACAAGGGGAGAGCAGGAATCTGTGGCGGCGTCTCGACATGACTTTCGTTCAGACATGACTCATCGTTGCCGCGATGCGTCTTCCGCACCCGGGGTTTGCTCTTTCCCCCTCTTTGCATAGAGGGGTGACGGCGCGCCGATAGACGCGGTCCGTAAATGGTGTCGTGCCTTTAAGGCACGCGAGCGCCTCTCGGCGCGCCATCGCGGCGTCTCCGGCCCCGGGCCTCGCTTCAGGCTTACGGTCGGGTCGAACCCCGCCTTAAGCGCGATCAGCCGGCTCCCGGCGGGACCTCTTAGTGGGTCCAGGAGGAGCTCCGGAACCGCCCGAGTGCTCATGCTGCGTGCATGAATCCGCGGGCGCCGCACCCCGTCCCGCCTCAAGATCGCCTCATGAAACGCCCTTCAACCGGACGAAGGTGCGCGTAGTGTAATCGCGGTTTGAAGGGCGGGGATAAGCAGCCCCAAAATCGTCATTTCGCCGCAAGCCGGAATCCAGAAACCGGCTTTGTGCTTGCGATTCTGGATGCCTGCTTCCACGGGCAGACGGGGATAAGACAAGGATAAGTTCACCGTCCAGGCTGGCATGTGGGAACAGAATCGCCCCCATCCGCGCTGTAACAACTGAAACGATCGAGGGGCTGACCATGCGAATTCCGACCACGCTTCGAGCCGTATCCATCGCGCTGATCGCATTGTTCGCCGTCGGGCTTCAGGAGGCGCGCGCGGATAGCGGCACTATCACCTTGACGATCTTCAAGGGCGGCTGGATCATCGGCGGCACGGCCGGTCACGGCAGTCTCAGCTTCCGCGGCCGCACCTATCCGCTTTCGGTCGGCGGCATCGACTATGGCCTCTTGTTCGGCGGGTCGAAGACAGTGCTGCGCGGAAGGGTGCGCAATATCAGCCGCGCCGGAGACGTGGCGGGTGTCTATGCGGCGGCCGGCGCCGGGCTCGCCGTGGGGAGAGGCGTGCGCGCCATCGTGCTCACCAATCAGAACGGCGCGGTACTCGAACTGTCAGGCCGGCAGGTCGGACTGATGGCCAATGCCGATCTGAGCGGTCTCGCGATCACCATGCGGTAGCGAAACTTGCCGAAATTTCACCTGAGGGTGATTTGCCGGTCTGGGCCCTAAGCATGTAAGTAAGATCGCCTGGAGCCGCCATGTGGTCTTGCCTGCTTGCCCTCGCCCTGATCCTGCTGCCCGCCTCGGCGCTCGCCGGCGCTAAGGAGAGGGTCAAGGCGCTTGCGCCGTCAGGCCTCGTGTTCGTGATGGACGAAAAGGGCACCGAGATCCTCGCCCAGAACGCCGACAAGCCCTTCGTTCCGGCCTCCGTCGCCAAAATCGTGACCGCCTGGCTGGCGATGGAGGTTCTCGGCCTCGACTACCGCTTCCAGACCCGCTTCTACCTGGACGGCGACCGGAAGCTCTATGTGAAGGGCGGCGGCGATCCCTTCCTGATCTCCGAGGAGCTCGCCGTACTCGCGCCCGCGCTCGTCGCCGCGATCGGCAAGGAGCCGATCACCGGCATCGTGCTCGATGCAAGCTACTACCCCGCCGACCTCCGCATCCCGGGCATCGAGAACACCAGCGAATCCTACGACGCGCTGAACACCGCGCTTGCGGTGAACTTCAACACCATCGCCGCGGTGCGCAAGGGCAATAGTGTCGTCGCCGCCGAGAAGCAGACCCCGATCACCCCGCTCGCCGTCAGCCAGTTCAAGGCGCGTGGCCCGAGGGGCCGCGGCCGCATCAGCCTCGCCCAAAATCCCGAGCTCAGCCTGCTCTATGCCGGCGAGCTGATCGCCGCGTTCATCGGCCGTGCCGGCGGCAGCGTGAAGGGCAAGGTCACCACCGGGACCGTGCCCGGGGGCCTCGAGCCGGTCTATGTTCACCGCCAGTCGCGCAGCCTCGGGGCGATCGTCAACCAGCTGCTCATCGGCTCGAACAACTACATCGCCAACCAGGTCTTCCTGGAGATCGGCGCCAAGCGCTTCGGCGGCCCCGTCGGTCTCGACAAGTCGCTCAAAGCCGCGAACGAGATCCTCGCCGCGAACGGCCTCGCCGATGCCATCTATCTCGAGGAGGGCTCGGGCATCAGCCGTGGCAACCATTTCACCGCCCGCGGTCTTGCCACGGTGCTCAATCTCTTCGTGCCTTACGCCGAGTTGATGCAAGGACGCGACGGCGGCACGAACAAGACCGGCACCCTGGCCGGCGTCCGCACGCTGGCGGGCTACGCCGACACTTCCAAGCACGGGCGCGTGCGCTTCGTGATCTCGCTCAAGGGCAATGACGGCGCGATGCGCTACAAGCTGCTCAAGGCGATCGAGTCAGGGCTTTAGGCATGAACCGGCTGTCAACCTATGCGTGCCCTGTCGCAGCCCTGCTCATCGCGCTTCTGGCCGGGCCAACCTCGGCGCAGGCGCCTGAGGAAAAGCGGATTCCCTGCACCGAGGACGCGATGATCGTGTTCGATGCGTCAGGCTCGATGTCCGGCAACATGGTCCAGGGGCTGTTCAGCGCCGTCACCCGCATCGACGAGGTCCGCAAGGCGCTCGGGCAGGTTTTGCCGAACGCCGCCAAGTTTCGCAAGATAGGGCTCATCACCTACGGCCCCGGGCCCTACCAGCTCTGCAATGTCAAGCTCGACTTCCCGCCCGTGCCGAACGCGACCCAGCGCATCATGAGCGTGGTGAACGCGATCAACCCGGCCGGTAAGACGCCGCTGGTGGAAGGGGTGAAGCAGGCCGCGGAGGTTCTGCGCCACCGCTCCGAGAAAGGCGTTGTCGTCTTGCTGACCGACGGCGAGGAAACCTGCGGCGGCGCGCCCTGCGCGCTCGGCCAATGGCTCAAGGCGAACAGCCGGGACCTGACCGTTCATGTCATCGGCTTTCAGCTGAAGGCGTTCTCGTGGACGGGCGCGCAGAGCATCCTCGACGTGAAATGTCTCGCCGAGGAAACCGGCGGCCTCTACATCACGGCGCAGAACCGGCAGGATCTGATCGAGGCGTTCGAGAAGACGCTCGGCTGCCCCATGATGTCTTCTGTATCGACATCGGCTAAGGTTAACCCAGAGGGCATGAAATGAAAGACGCAAGCCAGTTCGACCTGACACCGCCCAGCAAGGACGAATTGCGGGCCTTGGTTGCCGATCTCAGCGAGGACGAAAAGCACGTGCTGCTCGAGCACGGCACCGAAGCGGCGTTCTGCGGCATTTTCCTCGAGGAGAAGCGGGCCGGGGTCTATTGCTGCCGGCTGTGCGGACTGCCCGTCTTCAAGGGCCGAGCGAAGTTCGAGAGCGGGACCGGCTGGCCGAGCTTCACCTCACCGTTCGCAGAGGGCCATCTGACCACCATCCGCGACACCAGCTACGGCATGGTCCGGACGGAGATCGTCTGCGCCCGCTGCGGCGCCCACCAGGGCCATGTGTTCGACGACGGCCCGCCGCCGACCGGCCGGCGATACTGCATCAATTCGGTCAGCCTGGATTTTACGCCGAAGGGTGAGGCACTGCCGGAC
>DATMDY010000127.1:0-14491 GCA_035557335.1 Methyloceanibacter sp. | reverse complement strand
CTCTGCGCGCGTTGCCAGCCCGGCGTCTCGTAAAAGCCGCTCGCGAACAAATTCTCCGCGCTGTCGAACCGGCTCGGTCCATAGCCCGCGCGAAAACCCTTGTCCTCGGCGACTTCGACATGATCGATCGGCAATTCGTCGATGAAGCGCGATGGCAGCGCCGTCTGCCACATGCCGTGATTGCGCCGGTTCTGGGCGAAGGTAATCTTGGCGCGCTTGCGCGCCCGCGTCAGGCCCACATGGGCGAGCCGCCGCTCCTCCTCGAGACCTGAGCGGCCCGACTCGTCAAGGCTGCGCTGGTGCGGCAACAATCCCTCGTCCCACCCTGGCAGGAACACGGTGTCGAATTCGAGTCCCTTGGCCGAGTGCAACGTCATCAGGTTGACGCGGTCGGCGCCTTCCTCGGTCTGCGCATCCATCACCAGCGACACATGTTCGAGGAATCCGGCGAGCGTGTCGAACTCCTCCATGAAGCGGATCAGCTCCTTCAGGTTCTCGAGCTTCGATTGCGCTTGCGGCGAGCGCTCGGCCTGCCACATGCCGGTATAGCCGGACTCATCGAGGATCAGCTCGGCAAGCTCGGTATGGCGCATGGTGTCGATCAGCGAGCGCCAGCGGTCGAAGGCGGCGATGAGATCGGCGAGTGCCTTGCGCGATCTGGGCTTCAATTCCTCGGTCTCGACGATCAACCGCGCCGCCTGGAACAGCGGTACGCTTTGGGCGCGGGCGAGCTGATGCAGCGATTTCAGGGTTGCTTCGCCCAGCCCCCGCCGTGGCGTGTTGACAATGCGCTCGAATTTCAGGTCGTTGGCGGGGTTGAGCGTCACGTCGAAATAGGCGGTGGCGTCCCTGATTTCCTGACGCTCATAGAAACGCGGTCCGCCGATCACCCGATAGGGAAGGCCGAGCGTGATAAAGCGGTCCTCGAAGGCGCGCATCTGGAACGAGGCGCGCACCAGAATGGCGATCTCGCTCAGAGCGTGGCCCTGGCGCTGCAGCTGCTCGATATCCTCGCCGATGACACGCGCCTCTTCCTCGTCGTCCCAGCAGCCTTCGACCGTGACCTTGTCGCCGGCGTCACTATCGGTGCGCAGCGTCTTACCGAGGCGCCCTTTATTGTGGGCGATGAGTCCCGACGCCGCGCCGAGGATATGGCCGGTCGAGCGATAATTGCGCTCGAGCCGGATGATCTTGGCGCCGGGGAAGTCGGTCTCGAACCGCAGAATGTTGTCGACCTCGGCGCCGCGCCAGCCATAGATCGACTGATCGTCGTCGCCGACGCAGCAGATATTGCGGCTGCCCTGCGCGAGCAGGCGCAGCCACAAATATTGCGCGACGTTGGTGTCCTGGTATTCGTCAACCAGCATGAACACAAAGCGCTGCTGGTATTTTTCCAGCACGTCTGGATGCTCCTGGAACAGGCGCAAATTCTCCAGAAGCAGGTCGCCGAAATCGGCGGCGTTCAGTTCTTTCAGCCGCTTCTGATAGGCCGTGTAGAGATCGCGCGCGCGGCCATTGGCGAAGGCGAAGCTCTCGCCCTCCGGCACGCGCTTAGGGCTCAGCCCACGGTTCTTCCAGCTGTCGATCATCGAGGCGAGCACGCGGGCCGGCCAGCGCTTCTCGTCGATATTCTCCGCCTGGAGCAGCTGCTTGATGAGCCTGATCTGGTCGTCGGTGTCGAGCACGGTGAAGGAGGGCTTGAGATCGACCAGCTCGGCATGGCGGCGCAGGATCTTGACGCCGATGGCGTGGAATGTGCCGAGCCAGGGCATGCCTTCCACCACGCCGCCGATCAGATCGCCGATGCGCTGCTTCATCTCGCGCGCCGCCTTGTTGGTGAAGGTCACGGCGAGGATTTGCGACGGCCAGGCCCGGCCCAAGCTCAGAATATGGGCGATGCGGGTGGTGAGGACGCGGGTCTTGCCGGTGCCGGCGCCGGCGAGCACCAGCAGCGGCCCGTCGAGCGTCTCGACCGCCTCGCGCTGCTCTGGGTTGAGCGCATCCAGATAATGCGTGGCACGCTGCCGCATGGCCCGCTCGGACAAGGGCGCCGTGTCGGCGCTCTCATCGACAGGTTCAGGCGGGGGGAGGGCCGCGGTTGCGCGAATCTTGGCCATGACTCAAAGGACTATATCACCCTGCCCACCGGGAAAAGAAAGGTTGCCACCTCATAGCGGTGCCGCGCGGGGTATCTCGCGCGGGCATGAAGGGTTGCAGGGCCGCGCCTGGGGTGGCAAATGAAAGGCAATCTGGGCGAATCGTTTTTGGAGGGGTTGAGATGCTCCGAATTGCGACGATCGGGCTTGGTTTGCTTGGCGGCGCTGTCGTTTTTCTCATATGGGCGCAACCTGCGGAAGCGGTGCGATGCGAGCTAATCGTCGCTACCAATAGCGCGCCGTCCAAGGCTGCGGCCGCTAGGGCCGCGCAGCAGAACGCCAGGGATACGGCCCAGCAGGTCAGGCGCAAGCACGGGTGGTCTTATGTGACGCTGCGTGCCAGGAAAGTGACGCCGGACCCGTTCTGGAAATCGGTCCGTCCCCAAGTCCGCAATGAAATGCTGCTCAAGCCCGACATTGTGACCGGGCAGACCTATACGCAGTGCTGGCGGGGGGTCGTGGTGCCGTTTGTGTGCACCGCGGGGGCGTCGGCTTGCGGCGGCTAGTCTCACCCCGTGCCTCAACCCTGCCACATCCTGCGGTAAGCTGATTGCAATGAATTTGTTTTAGGCTTGTCGAACAGCATAGCGGGGGTAGAAAGGTAGCGTCGTGTTTCCACAATACACCGACCGCGAGCGCGTGGCCGATGGCTTCATTCATGTCATTGGCGTCACCGCAAGTCTCGTCGCCCTGACCGCGCTTCTGATCGTCTCCGTCAAGGCGCAAGTGATGCTTTGGATGGTGGCTCTGCTGGTTTACGGTCTGGCGCTGGTCGCCATGTTCTCCTGCTCGGCGGGTTACCATCTCGTGATCCATCCCAAGATCAAGGAAGTTTTCCGCCGGCTCGACCATGCGGCGATCTTCTTCATGATCGCCGGCACCTATACGCCCTTCATCCTGATCAAGATGAACGATCCGTGGGGACTGACCCTGCTTGCCGTGGTGTGGACCATGGCGGCCATCGGCATCGCCATCAAGCTGTTCGCGCCCCGTTTCCTCGAAGGCCTCACCGTGGCGCTTTATCTGGTGCAGGGCTGGGCGGTGCTTGCCGCATGGCAGCCATTGATGTCGGCGCTGCCGGGGGTGGTGCTGACCCTGCTCATGATCGGCGGCGTGCTCTATACGGTCGGCGTGGTGTTCCATCTTTGGGACCGCTTGCCGTATCAGAACGCCATCTGGCACGGCTTCGTGCTGACCGCGGCAAGCGTCCACTACGCGGCAGTGATGGTGATCGTCGCCGCCTAGCGGGCTGTAAAAGCCCGAGCATTTGGTAACCGAGGCCCTATAGAATGGGGCCCATGACCCTGGTCATGGCGGAAGCCCCCAAACCCGCATCGGCGGAAGCGAAAGACGCCCTGTTCGCGGTTCTGGTTGCGCGTTTCGGCCCGCGGTTCTCCGTGGGCCAGGCGCTCAGGGAGCAGCACGCCAACACGCTGACCTGGCTCAAGAGGGAGCCACCCGACGCGGTCCTGTTCGCCGAGACCCTTGCAGAGGTCTCCGAGGCGGTGAAGCTTTGCGCGGAGGCCCGCGTGCCGGTCATCCCGTTCGGCACCGGCACCTCGCTCGAAGGCCACCTCAACGCGCCGTTCGGCGGCATGTCGCTCGATCTGTCGCGCATGAACCGCATCCTCGCCGTGCACGAGGCCGATCTTGACTGCGTGGTCGAGCCGGGCGTGACCCGCAAACAGCTCAACGATCATCTGCGCGACTTGGGCCTGTTCTTCCCAGTCGATCCCGGCGCCGACGCGAGCCTCGGCGGCATGGCGGCGACACGCGCCTCAGGCACCAATGCCGTGCGCTATGGCACGATGCGCGATGCCGTGCTCGGCCTCACCGCGGTGCTGGGCGACGGCAGCATCGTCACCACCGGGAGCCGGGCGCGTAAATCGGCCGCAGGTTACGATCTCACCCGCCTGCTGATCGGCTCGGAAGGTACGCTCGGCATCATCACCTCCCTCACGCTCAAGCTCTACGGCATTCCCGAGACCATCCTCTCCGGTGTCTGCACCTTCACCTCGATCGAAGGCGCGTGCAACGCCACCATCGCCGCTTTGCAGATGGGCTTGCCGCTCGCCCGCATCGAGCTCGCCGATGGTGTGCAGATTCGCGCCTGCAATGCCTATTCGCATCTCACCTTGCCCGAGCAGCCGACGCTCTTCCTCGAGTTCCACGGCAGCGAAGCCGGAACCCGTGAGCAGGTCGCAATCTTCGCCGAGATCGCGCGCGCCGAAGGGGGAGGGGAACTGCAATGGGCGACGCGCCAAGAGGACCGCAACAGACTCTGGCAGGCGCGCCACGACGCCTATTGGGCGGCGCGCGCTCTACGACCCGGTGCCGAGCTCGTGACCACCGATGTCTGCGTGCCGATCTCCGCTCTTGCCGCTTCGGTCGGCGCCGCGCATCAAGACATCGATCGCTTGGGGTTGCTCGCGCCGATCGTAGGCCATGTGGGCGACGGCAATTTCCATGTCATGCCGTTGATCGATCCGGCCGACCAGGAAGAGCGGCGCAAGGTGCAGGAGTTTCTCGACAGGCTGGTCGAGCGCGCGCTCGCCTGCGGCGGCACCTGCACCGGCGAGCACGGCATCGGCCAGGGCAAGATCAATTATCTCGCCGCCGAGCATGGATCGGGCGTTTCGGTGATGGCTGCCATAAAAAAGGCGCTCGATCCGTTGAATATCCTCAATCCTGGCAAGATTTTTGCGTTACCATGACGAAGCGTCACGGGGCCAAGACCGACTGAACAAGACCGGCTGAACACGACGGTGCTTTGCGGGCGAACAAGCGCTCGCATCCGAACCTTGGACATAGATTTCGGTGAACTCGCTCCTGCTCAGTTTGACGGCATTGCTGATTTTGGTGCTGAGCGCGCTCTTTGCCGCGCCGCTCTTCATCGACTGGAACGACTATCGCCACGTCTTCGAGACGCAGGCCACCAAGCTGCTCGGCCGCGAGGTGAAGGTCGACGGCAAGGTGCATCTCGTGCTGCTGCCGGCGCCGGAGCTTAAATTCGACGAGGTGAAGGTCGCCGACGAGACGGGCCGTCTCGAACTGCCGTTCCTCGAAGCACGCTCCATCGAGGCGTGGCTCAATATCGGCGCGCTGCTCACCGGGACCTTCGAGGCGCGCAAAATCGTCATCGTCGATCCCATCCTGCGCCTGGACGTCAAGGCCGACGGCACCGGCAATTGGCGCGACGTGGGCCGCCCCGGCGTGGCGCTGCCCTTCGCGCCGAAAGAGGTGATGCTCGATTCCGTCAGCGTGAGCGGCGGCAGGATCGAGATCGCCAAGGAAGGGATCGAGCAGCTGATCCTCAACGATGTCGGGGGGGAGCTGAGCGCGGCCTCGCTGGCCGGACCTTACAAAGTGTCGGCCGCTTACGACTTCGAGAACCGCCGGCAGGAGCTTCGCTTCTCGACCAGCGAGCCTGATGAAGCGGGGGTATTCCGCATCAAGGCGGCGCTGCGCGATCCCGAACTCTACACCAACTATGCTTTCGACGGCGCCGTGAGCGGACTTGGGACTGGGCCGTCATATGACGGCAACGTCACCATGCGCATCGCCAACGCTGCCGCTGACGCGCCATCTCCGGTGGAGGTGGTGGAGCCGATAGAGGAGGCGAACGGCGAGCAGCTTTCGCCCGCGTCCAAGCCGGCCGATGACCCATCATTTGTCGAGCTGAAAGGTCCGCTCAAGGCGACGCCTGACCGGGCCGAGTTGCCCGAGTTCGACCTCACCATCCATGCCAAGGGGCGTCCGCAGATCTTGAAGGGCAATCTCACGCTCGATCTCGGTGAGACGTTCAAGGCCGAAGGCGCGCTTTCCGCCCGCTTCATCGATGTCGATCTGCTGTTCGGGACGCCCAACGCCGAGCACCGGCCATCGCCCGCCGCCATTTTGTATCTGGTCGCCGAGGAAGCTCTGGCGAAGGCCGCCGAGATCGGGCAGGGCACGCTCACCGTTACCATCGAGCAGGCAAGCCTCGGCGGCGATCTCGTCAGCGGGCTGAACTTCGATCTCGCCGCGCGTGACGGCGTCATGACCATCGAGCGTCTTGCCTCCACGCTCCCCGGCGATAGCCGGATCGAGGTCTCGGGGCAGCTCGCCCAGGGCGCCATCGGCCCGGTGTTCACCGGCCCCGTCAAGCTCGAAGGCACGGGCCTCAGGGCGCTGACCCGGTGGGCCGCTGGCGACCGTGACATGTCGGGCCAGGCCTCGGTCGGCGATTTCTCCATCCAGGCCAATGCCACCGTCGGCGACGGCGAACTGAAACTTGCCGACGCGATTGGCGAGGTGAGCGACACGACGTTCCGGGGTGGACTCAGCTATCGCGGCGGGGACAGAAGCCTGATCGAGCTCACCCTCGACAGCGACCGACTCGATCTCAGGGAGATGATGGGCGAGGGGCCGGCCTGGAACGCCTGGCTCCCGGCGAGCGAAACGGAAACCGCCTCAGCGGACACCGCGCCGAGCCTTCTCGCGCAATTCCGCGGCCAAGACGCGCGCGTCACCTTGAATGTCGGCGAATTGCTGTTACCGAACATCCCCGCCGGCAGGCTCGACGCGCGCTTCGCGCTGGTTGCGGACACGCTCGACGTTGAGCGGCTTGAGTTCGCCGCCACCGACGAACTCACGCTGACCGGCAAAGGCCGTATCGAGAGCGTAAGCGAAGCCCCCTCGGGCGGAGTCGATTTCGCGCTCAGGGCCGCCACCACCAGCGGCCTGCGCGCCGTGTCCGAATTGTTCGGCCTGTCCGAGGATGTGAGCAAGTCGAAGCATCTTTCGGCGCTGGCGCCCCTCGACATGCAGGGCGGCCTGGTGGCCGTGCGCGAAGGCGACGCCACTAAGGCTTCGCTCAAGCTTGCCGGTCAGGCCGGCGGATCGCAGATCAAGCTGACCGCCCGCGCCACCGGCAAACCGGACAGGCTTGCCGAGGCCGAGATCGATCTTGGCGGCAGCGTCATCGGCGAGCGGCCCGAGGCCCTTCTCGTCCTGCTCTTCCCCGACCTGCCGCAGGACCGCATCGCCCGGGCGGGCGGGCGTCAAGGCACGCTTTCGGTGAAGCTCGCAGGCGTGCCCAAGACGGGCGTCACCGGCAAGGCCGCGCTCGAGACCGCTGCCATGCAGCTCGCCTTCGAGGGGAGCGGCGCGCTCCCTGACAGCGGTCTGGCTCTGACCGGTAAAGCCTCGATCGCCACGCAAGATGCGAGCCTCGTGTTGCCGATGGCCGGGCTCGACGCGCCGCCGAGCGCCGCCAACATTCCGCTCGCCCTCACCGCCAATGTGGTCAAGCAGGGCGACAGTCTCACCTTCGCGCCAATCAAGGCCACGATCGACGGCGAGGCTCTAGAAGGGAGCGCGAAGTTCCTGCTCGGCGGCGACAAGACGCGCTTCACGCTTCAGGCGAACGCCGCCACCGTGTCGCTGCCGTCGCTGCTCGGCGTGCTGGTGGCATGGCAGCGCAGTCCTTCTTCGGAAGAGATGCTGGGCGCCCTCGCCGCGGACACCTCCGAGGTTTGGCCATCGCGCGGGTTTTCGCTCGGCGCGATCGAGACGAGCGAGGGCGACATTACGCTGCAAGCGAAGACGCTCTCCCTCGGTGCCCCCCTCCAGGTTGCCGACGCCACGCTTGCCGCGCGCGTCGACAAGGAAGGGCTCACCGTCACCGATCTCAAAGGGCGCCTGTTCGGCGGGGCGTTCGCGGCGTCGGGACTTTTGGCCCCGCGCGGCGCCGGCGCCGAACTTCAGGCTCAGGCCGAGATCAAAGGCGGCAAGCTCGAAGATCTGTCCAAGAGCATGGCCGGCAAAGGCCTTGCCAAGGGGCCCTTCGATCTCGCTCTCACCGTGCAAGGTGAAGGCTTGAGCCCGCCCGGCCTGGTCGCCGGGTTGAGCGGGGAGGGGACGCTGGCGCTCGGCGCCGGATCGGTGCAGGCGCTGAACCCCGAGCCGCTGCGCCGCGTGGCCGCTACCGCCGCCAAGAAGATCAAGGCGAATAAGGAGCAGATCGCGGCTGAAGCGCGCGCCGTGCGCGAGAAAGTCACCACGGGTCTCTACAAATATGCGCCCGCCCAATTCCCCTTCGAGGTGAAGAACGGCACGCTGCGCTTTACCCCCACCATGCTCTCCGGCGCCGGGGCCGAGACCAAGGTCAACGCCTATGTCGAGCTGGCCAGCCTCAAGCTCGACAGCGAATGGGAGATAAGCCTTGTCGGCAAGAACAAGAACGTGCCGGCGGTGAGCATCGTCTTCGCCGGGAGCTTGAGCGATGCCGGACAGATCGCGCCCGCGATCGACACGGCGGCCATCGAGGCCTACCTTACCATGCGGCGCATGCAGGAGGACGTGGAGCGGCTCGAGACCCTCGACGTCACCGGCAGAACGCCGCCCCCTCCCTCCGAGCCCGAGCCGGTAGAGGAGACGCCGCAAGCCGACGACGCGATACCCATCCCGCTTCCTGCCGCGAAGCCGGCGGAGATCGCCGAGCCCGCCGCGCCACCGGCTCCTCCGAAGATTATGCCGATGCCGGATGAGATCGCCAGGCCAGCACCACCTGCGGCTCCTTCACAAACGATGCCGATGCCGGACGAGACGGCTGCCCCCGTGTTGCCCGCGCCTTCTGCCGATATGGCAAGCCCGGCGGATGTGCCCACGCTAGAGGACCAGGCAACGTCCGTGATCGAGGATCAGACGACGCCGACGACCGCGGAAGTTCCGGCGGAAGACGCGCCGGTGGTGAGATCCTCGCCACGGCGCTCCCCGAAGCGCGAAGCGCCCGACTCCTGGAAGAAGGGCATCGGCATCTTCGGTGGCTAGGGCTCAGCTCTTCATGCGCTTGAGCACGTAGAGGCGGATGGCGGCGGATAGGTTGGTCTTCGACCGTCCGGCCTGACCCCGTTTCTTGTCGATCTCACCGACCAGCGCCGCCACCGATTTGCCGTTGGCCGCGGCCATGCCGGCAAGCGCCGTCCAGAATTCGTCTTCGAGCGAGACGCTGGTCCGGTGGCGGGTGATGGTGAGCGAGCGCTTGTTGCTTGCCATGGGCGCCTAGCCCTTCGGCGCAACCATGTCATGCGGTTTTACCAGCCGGTCGAACTCGTCCTCGCTGACATGGCCAAGCCGCACCGCCTCCTCGCGCAAAGTGGTGCCGCGCTTGTGCGCGGTCTTGGCGATCTCGCTCGCCTTGTCGTAGCCGATATGCGGCGTCAGCGCCGTGACCAGCATCAGCGAGCGCTCCATATGCTCCTTGATGCGCTCGCGGTTGGGCTCGATGCCGACCACGCAATTGTCGGTGAAGCTCACGGCGACATCGGTAAGCAGGCGGATCGACTGAAGCATGGCATAGCCCAGCAGCGGCTTGAACACGTTGAGTTCGAGATGCCCCTGGCTGGCGGCGAAGACGACGGTGGTGTTGTTGCCCATCACTTGCGCCGCGACCATGGTCACCGCCTCGCATTGCGTGGGATTCACCTTCCCCGGCATGATCGAGGAACCTGGCTCGTTCTCGGGCAGGATCAACTCGCCGAAGCCGGATCGCGGGCCTGATCCCAGGAGACGGATGTCGTTGGCGATCTTGAACATGGCCCCCGCCACCGTGGTCAGGGCCCCGTGGGCGAACACATAGGCGTCATGGGAGGCGAGCGCCTCGAACTTGTTCTCGGCGCTGACGAAGGGAAGTCTGGTCATTTCGGCGATTTTGGCGGCAAAAAGCTCGGCGAATCGCGGATGCGTGTTTAGGCCGGTACCGACCGCCGTGCCCCCCTGGGCCAGCTCGTAAAGGCCGTAAAGCGCCTGCTTTATCCGCTCGATGCCGTTGCCGATCTGCGCCGCATAGCCGCCGAATTCCTGTCCTAGAGTAAGGGGAGTGGCGTCCTGCATATGGGTACGGCCGATCTTGACGATGTCCTGAAAAGCCTCCGCCTTGTCCTTGAGCGCCTGGAACAGGCGCCCGAGCGCCGGGTCGAGGCGATAGGCGATCTCCAAGGCGGCCGCGATGTGCATGGCGGTGGGGGAGGTGTCGTTGGACGATTGTCCGAGATTCACATGATCGTTGGGATGAACCGGGTGTTTGGCGCCGAGCGCGCCGCCGAGCATCTCGCTCGCGCGGTTGGCGATCACTTCGTTCAGATTCATGTTGGTCTGGGTGCCGGACCCGGTCTGCCACACGACCAGCGGGAAGTGGCTGTCGAGTTTGCCGTCGATCACCTCTTGGGCGGCGGCGGCGATGGCCTCGGCGATAGGCTTGTCGAGCAGACCGAGCTCGAGATTGGTCAGCGCCGCGGCCTTCTTGATCATGGCCATGGCCCGGATCATGGGTATCGGCACTTTCTCGTCGCCGATCTTGAAATTCTGGCGCGAACGCTCGGTCTGGGCGCCCCAGTAGCGGTCGGCCGGCACGTCGATCGGGCCGAAGGAATCCGTTTCGGTGCGCGTTGAGGACGAAGGAGGTTTGCGGCGGTCGGCGGGCATGAGCACGTTTTGCTTGTCGGCGGGACTTGGGTCAAGCGCCCCTTTCGCCGCCTAGGGCTTCTGATAACAGGGGGAATAACGGGGAATAGGCGAACCATCGCAAGAAAGGGCAGGAGAGCGCGCATCTTCCATGCGTTGCGGCCTTCTGCCAGGGGAGCGCTTGACGCTCCGGCGTCTCGTCTCCGTCTATCGAGTAGGGAAATTTCGTGACTGACGTTCCAGCGAAGTTGGCGCTGCCGGCGCCGCGTAGCGCGCACATTTCGGTGCTTTCGGCGCGCATCGCGGCGTTGCTGGTGATCGCCATCGGCGGGTTCGCTCTGCTGGCGTGGTACCTCCCCCTGCCGCAGCTGACCGAAATCCTCCCGGAGCTCGCCAGCCTGTCGCCGGATGCGGCGGCCGGCATCCTGGCCGCCGGCATAGCCCTGTTCTGCTTCACCTTCCGGGGCTTGCGCCTCATTGCGCGGTTGATCGGCTTGATTCTGGTGGTCATGGGACTTGCCGTCCTGCTGGGCCAGGATTTGTTCGGTTTCGATCTCGGTCTCGATGAGGCGCTAAGGCGGAGCGACGCGGCTCCCCCGGGCACGGACCAGGTTCGCGCGAATCCCGGGCTCACCGGCTCCCTGGTCCTGTTCGGACTGGCGCTGCTCTATGCCAAGCGCGCAATGGCGCTGACGGCGTTCAGCCAGATCGTGGCGCTGGTGATGATCGCCCAGGTCCTGACCGTGCTCGCCGGCTATGCCTACGGGGTCACCACCCAAGACTACCCGTTCCCCTTCACTGCCATGTCGTTCTATGGCGCCACCAGCGCCTTCCTGCTCGCCTTTGGGCTGCTGGCCGCCTCGCCCGAGCACGGTATCGCGGCCGCGATCATCGAGCCGTCGCCGGCGGGCGAGATGCTTCGCAGGCTGCTGCCGGGCATCATCGTGCTGCCGCTGGTCATCGGCTGGTTCGCGCACAAAGCCGAGGCCGGCGCCCATTATGACGGCGCCGCCACGCTTGCCATCTTCGCCGTGGCCAGCATCCTCGTGCTCGCCATATTCGCCTGGACCACGATCGGCGCCGTGCGCCGCGCCGACCGCGACCGCAACGCCGCCTTGATGGAGCTGCGCGGCCAGCGCGAATGGCTGAGCACCACGCTCGGCTCGATCGGCGACGGCGTGATCGCCACCGATCCGAACGGCAGCGTGCTGCTCCTCAACAAGATCGCCGAGGAATTGACCGGATGGCCGGGCGTTGACGCGCGCGGCCGCCCGATCTGGGAAGTGTTCCGCGTCATCGACGAGGGCACGCGCAAGCCCGTCGACGATCCGGCGCTCAAGGCGCTGCGCGAGCGCACGGTGACGCGGCTCGAATCCGGCGCGCTACTCGTCACCCGCGACAGCAAGGAGCTGCCGGTCGAGCATAGCGGCGCGCCGATCATCGGCTTCGACGGCTCGCTCGCCGGCGCCGTGCTGATCTTCCGCGACGTGACCGAGCGCAGGCGCGCGGCACAGCGCCAGACCATGCTGGTCGGCGAGCTCAATCACCGCGTCAAGAATTCGCTCGCCATCGTGCAGTCGCTGGTGCAGGCGAGCTTACGGCAAGCGACCTCGAAGCCCGCGCAAGCCATGGCCCAGACGCTGGCCGAGCGGCTCCAGGCTCTGCATCGCGCGCACGACCTGCTGCTCGAATCGCAATGGTCCGGCGCAAGCCTCAAAGCCATGGTCGAGCGCGAGCTCGATCCGTATCGGCGCGAAGACGGCCCGAAGATCGCGATCAGGGGCCCCGACGTGCTGCTGCCCCCGCAATGCACCTCGATCATGGCCATGACGTTGCACGAACTAGCCACCAACGCCGTGAAATACGGGGCGCTGTCGCAGAACACCGGTCAGCTCGGCATCAGCTGGCGGACCGGGCGCGGCAATCGCCTGATGCTTGTCTGGGAGGAAAGGGGAAGCCCGATCCCGCCGGCAAGGCGCAATAACGGCTTCGGCATGCAGTTGATCGACAAGGGCATCCGCCACAATCTCGGCGGCGAGACCAAAGTCGATTTTCGCCCCACGGGCCTCTATGTCGAGCTGAACGTGCCGCTCGAAGCCTCCAAAGAGCCGCGCCCGGCGCCAGCGCCCGTCTCGGTCCCGGCAGCCTAGAAGCACAAATCATGAATGATCTATATTGACAAATATGTCAACAAGCTTACATGCGTGATACGCGGCCGGTCTCGTGGATCAAAGCAGCACTGAAGGACTTCGAGATGTTTCCCGAAGCGGTGCAGCAGACTGCGCTGAGTGCTTTGACCGTTGCCGCCGAGGGCCAGAAGGCTGACACGGCCAAGCCACTCAAGGGCCTGGGCAGCGGTATCTTTGAGATTGCGCTCCGGCATCGTGGAGATGCGTTCCGGGTGATTTATGCGGTGCAGCTTAAGGACGCGCTTTGGGTTATCCACGCCTTTCAAAAGAAGTCGAAGAAAGGGATTGCAACACCCAAACCGGAAATCGAGCTGATCAAGTCGCGGTTAAAGCGTTTGAAGGAGATCCTGGAATGAACGATGTCGAGGTGGTTACCGGCAGCGGCAATGTGTTTCGTGACCTCGGCAAGCCGAATGCGGACCTTGCTCAGGCTCGCGCCATCCTAGCGGCGAAGATCATCGGCGTGCTTGACGGTCTCAAGTTAAATCTGCGTGCAGCGGAAAGCCTGACCGGCGTTAATGCGGCTGAATTTTCCCGTATCCGCAACGCGAAGCTTGAACGTTTCACCATCGACCGGATGATCACGATACTAGGCAAGCTCGGTCAAGAAGTGAATGTCGAGGTTTCGGTGCGGCCTATGATGCGGCGCAAGGCAAGGAATGTGGGAGGCGAACTGCCTATTCGAGGACGCCGATCTCCTCGTTGGCATGGCGCAGGCGCTCGGAAAACTCGCGCGTCAGATTGCTGAGAATGGTGACCATGATGTTGGGATGCCGTGACCAGATCCGGCGCAAGCGAGGTGAGCGGGCCGTCATCGGCAAGTGAGGCGAACACCAGCTCGGTGTCCCCTCCGGCCATGGACCGCGCGGCACGCACGAAAGCGAGGCGGTAGCCGCCTATTTCTTGCGGAAGCGGTCGAGATGCACGACCTCGGCCGGAGGCCGCGACATGACCACTTCGGCTTGGGCCTCGCTGCCCCGGTCCTGGATGGGCTCGCCCGCGCCGCGCGCCTCGTCCGACTCCCCCGCGAGGTCGGGCAAGGCCGCCGCCATATGCTGACGGGCGGAGTCGTTGGCCGCACCCGGCTTGCCGAATTGCAGACCGAACTGGGCGGAAGGATCGTAGAACGCCTTCACCGCGCCGAACGGCACCACCAGCCTCTCCGGCACGTTGGAGAAGGAGAGCTTCACCTCGAAGCGTTCGTTCGTCACCTGCAAGTCCCAGAACTGGTATTGCAGCACGATCGTCATCTCCTCGGGATATTGCTCCTTGAGGCGACGCGACACCGAGACGCCGTCGGCGCCGGTGTCGAAGGCAATATAAAGGTGATGCTCGCCGGGGAGGCCCTCGCGCTGCACGCGCGCCAAGACTTGGCGGACCACGCCGCGCAGCGCGTCCTGCGTGAGGAGATCGTATCTGATCCCGTCTTCTGCCATGTAGCTCGCCGCCTACCCTCTTGCGACGCGAGGCAGTAACACCCCGTCAATAAAGTGGAGGGCTTCTGTTGGCCGGTGCCCTCCGAACCGCGCCTAGTCGCCGCGAAGCGGCTAGGACTTCATTTTCAGGCTATCGCGCTGCTTACGCGGCGAGACGAGCCTCCGCATAGTTGTCATTGGCAACTATATGGTTGGCCCGATAACGGCGGTACCATGCCGAGCGAAAGCGCGACCTTTACACCCTCGTCGATCCTATTTCGCCCCC
>DATMDY010000126.1:0-14146 GCA_035557335.1 Methyloceanibacter sp. | reverse complement strand
CCGCGCGCCAAGCTCGTCGCCGTGGTGGACACGGACGAAGCCACGGCGCGCGCGGTCGGCACGGAGTTCGGCGCCGAGCCCCTGACCGATTTCCGCAGCCTTATCGGCCGTGTCGATGCCGTTAGCGTGGCGCCGCCGACGCCGCTGCATTACGACATCGCCCGCGAGCTGGTTGAGGCCGGGATCCATGTGCTGGTGGAGAAACCGCTCACCGACAGCTTCGCCACCGCCAGCGCCCTCACCAAGCTGGCCGAGGAGCGCGGACGCGTGCTCCAGGTCGGTCATATCGAGCGCTACTCGAGCGCCTATCGCACGCTCGCCGAGGCCATCGTCGGCCCGCTCTATTTCGAAAGCTACCGCATCGCGCCGTGGAAGAATCGCGGCGTGGAGGTGGACGTGATCCTCGACCTGATGATCCACGACATCGACATGATCATCGGCCTGGTCAATTCGCGGGTGGACAGCGTTGACGCGGTCGGCACGCCCGTGCTTGGCAGCAAGGTCGACATCGCCAATGCCAGGATTACCTTCGAGTCCGGCTGCGTCGCCAATGTCACCGCGAGCCGGGTGAGTTACAAGACCGAGCGCCGCATGCGGGTGTTCGCCCGCAACCATTATCTGAACTGCGATCTCGGCGAGGGGCGCATCTTCGGCTACCGTCTGCGCGGCGACCCGATGACCGAAGGGCTCGCCGCCATCTCCACCGAGACCTACGAAATTCCCAAGCAGGATAGTCTGGCCAACGAGATCGACGCCTTTCTGGATTGCATCGTGACCGGCAGCAAGCCCCTGGTCGACGGCCATGCCGGCGCGGAAGCCTTGCGCGTGGCGAGCATGATCAACGACAGCATCGAGGAGCATCTGCGCAAGGTGCAAGCTGCTCCAGGCCCCGGAGCGCCGGCTAGTAACTCTACCGCGCGTTGACGATGTCGAGCACGACTTGCGCGGCGCGTTCGCTCGGCGGCGGAATAGGCTCACCAAGCACATCGGCTAGCTCACGGAAGCCCTGGCGCTGCGCCTCACGCGCCTGCTCCGAAGTTAATAGCAGATCCACGGCCTCGGCCAGCGCCGGGCCGGTGCAAGTTTCCTGGATGAATTCCGGCACCACTTCGCGGCCCACCAGCAGGTTCGCCAGCGAAGCGTGCTCGACGTTCACCCCCATGCGCCGCACGAGGAAGGCGGTGGCGGGGCTGACCCGGTAGGCTACGACCATGGGGACCTTGGCCAGCGCCAACTCGAGCGTCACCGTTCCCGATTTCGCCAGGGCCGCGTCGCACGCGGCAAAGGCGTCGAAACGCTCGGCGGTATCGGTGAAGGTCACGGGGAAGGACCAAGCGCGCGTGAGTTCGCGCACGGTTTCGGCCGTCGCCGCCACCACCGGAATGACGGCTTGGAGGCCCGGGTGCGTCGCTTTGAGCCGGCTTAGCGCCTCGCCGAACACCGGAAGCATGCGGCGGACCTCGCCGGCGCGGCTGCCGGGGACCACGCAAAGAAGAAGAGCGTCCGCGGGCACGCCGTGCCGCGCCCTGAAGGCCGGACCGTCTCCCTTTGCCGCGCCGGACTCGACGGCCGGATGGCCGACATAAGTGCAAGCGATGCCGCGCTCGGTGAAGAACGGCACCTCGAACGGCAAAAGCGCCATCAGATGATCGACGCGCTTGGTGAGCTTGCGCGCGCGACCCGGCCGCCACGCCCACATCTGCGGCGCGACGTAATGAATGAGCGGAATGCCCGATCCGCGCAGATGATGCGCGAGCCTGAGACAAAAACCGGGAGCATCGACGGTCACCACCGCATCGGGCTTGAGGCGGCGCACCGCCTCCGTCGTCTGATTGAGCCGCCTGACGAGACGCGGCAGATGCGGCAGCACCTCGGCGAGCCCCATCATCGACAGCTCGCGCATGGGGAACAGGCTCTGAAGCCCCTGTCCCTCGCTCATGGGCCCGCCGATTCCGGCAAAGCGGACTTTGTCGCCGGTCTTGCGCTTAAGCGCCGCCATGAGCCGGCCGGAGAGGATATCGCCGGACGTCTCGCCCGAGACGACGAAAATCAGCGGTTCAGCGCTGCTCATGCCAGGCAGCTCGCCACGGAAAATCCTTGTATTTCAGTTATCAACGCCGCTCTCCGGGGGGTCGATCAGGCCGCGAGGATTAGGCCTAGAACCATCCTATTACGCTAGGACAAAATCGCGGCACAGGCTCGTTATAACCCATGCAGAAACAGTCATCGGCCAAGTCGGAATCCGCAGTCGCGGGATTGAGCGGCAGGCTCGAATCCATCGACCTTCTGCGCGGCCTGGTCATGGTCCTCATGGCGCTCGACCACACGCGTGGCTTCTTCAGCGAATATGGCTTCAATCCGCGCGACGTGACCGAGCCGGCCTTGTTTCTGACCCGCTGGATCACCCATTTCTGCGCGCCGACCTTCATCCTTCTCACCGGGCTCTCCGCCTGGCTCTATGGGCGCGGCAAAAGTACCAGCGAGGTGAGCTGGTTTCTGTTCACGCGCGGGCTGTGGCTGATCCTGCTCGAGTTCACCCTGATACAGTTCGGCTGGAGCTTCGATCCTGGTTTCCCGAGCAGCATCGGTGGCGGCATCATCTGGGTCATCGGCGCCTGCATGGTGCTGATGGCCGCGCTCGTCTATTTGCCGCTAGCCGCCCTTGCCGTGTTCGCGCTGGCGCTGATCGCCGGCCATAATCTCTTCGACGGCGTGCGCGCCGAGGATCTCGGCGCGATGACGCCGCTGTGGCATATCCTGCATCAACCGGGCCGCATCGTGCTTGGCGGCGGGTTCAACGCCTATGTGCTCTACCCGATCGTCCCGTGGATCGGCGTGATGGCCGCGGGCTATGTCCTCGGACCCATCATGCAGCGCCCGGCGGAGGGGAGACAGCGTGTGCTGTTCGGACTTGGCGCGGCCATCACCATCGGCTTCGTGTTGTTGCGTGCCACCAATCTCTATGGCGACCCGGCGCCTTGGACGGTACAGGAAACGCCGCTTGCGACGGTGCTCTCCTTCGTCAATTGCCAGAAATATCCGCCGTCGCTGCTCTTCCTGATGATGACGCTCGGTCCGGCGCTGATGCTGCTCGCCGCCTTCGAGCATGTGCGCGGGCCGATAGCAGAATGGCTGCGCACCTTCGGCCAGGTGCCGTTCTTCTTCTATGTCACGCATATCTATCTGATCCATTCACTCGCGGTGGTTACAGCCTTCGTCCTGACCGGCGCTCTCGTCCTCAGCCGGCCGGAGATCGGCTTTGGCCTTCCCGGCGTCTATGCCATATGGATCGTGGTGCTGGTGCTGCTCTACCCGCTGTGCCGCTGGTTCATGGATTTGAGGGAAGGGCGCAGCGGATGGTGGTGGCGCTATCTGTGACGCGCTTTGTTCAGGTGGCATAACTTAGTCGTCCGTCGATCGGGAGGTTCTAAACATGCGATCCCATTGCTTGGAGCGAAACAGTTCGGCGCGGTTTCTCGCGCCCACTGTATGGGCCGTGATCATTTATTGTGCCCTTGTGGCTCGACCCGCAGACGCTCTCGCTCAAGCCGAACTGCCGTCCTCTCTCTATCCTGTCGGGATGACGCAGGTGGAATATGTGGACCCGGCCGACGGCAGACCTCTGAACTATATGCTGATATACCCGGCGGCGCCGGACGCGGGCGCCACGCCTGTCAAAATATTCTTAGCCGCCAATCTGCATCTGTATGAAGACGCCCCGATCGCTTCCGGCGGGCTGAAGCATCCGCTCATCATCTTCTCCCACGGGGCCGGCGGCAACGGCTCAGGCTATGCCTGGTTCGGCGAATACCTTGCGGCGCGTGGCTATATCGTCGCCCTGGTCTATCACTATCGGGCCAATACTTTCGATTCGAGTGCGCTGTATGTGCGCAACAGGCTCTGGCAGCGGCCGCGCGATATCATCCTCGACATCACCCATTTGCTCGAGGACAAGGTATGGGGGCCGCGCATCGACCCGGATCGGATTGGTGTGGCCGGGCATTCGCAAGGGGGCTTTACCTCGCTGTGGCTCGGCGGAGCCGAGATCAACCCCGAACTGTTTGTGGCGTTCCAGCGCAAATGGAAAGAGAACATCGTGCTGCCGGAATATCTGCGCGAGGAAATGCGCCTTGACGCGGAACCCGCGCTTAAAGTGCGCGATGATCGGATAAAGGCGGCCTTCGCGATGGCGCCCGGCGACATCCAGGGGTTCGGCATGGATGAGGCTGGGCTCGGGCAAATGGCGATCCCGGCCTATATCATTGTCGGTGCCGCCGACGCCGCGACGCCGCCCAAGGAGAACGCCGAGTTCGCGGCGAAATATGTCCCCCATGCCGAGCTAGATATCCTGCCAGGTCCGGTCGGCCACGAAATCTTCGGCAATGAATGCGACCAAATCGGGCGGGACAACTATCCCGATGCGTGCATCGATGCCCCCGGTGTCGACCGGGCCAAGCTGCACGAACATATCGGGAATGCCGCGTTGCGATTCTTCGACACGAATTTGAACCTGCGGCGGCAAAAACCAAACTGATGGTTGGCTCAGTGCCGGCAGCACAACACCAAGCAAGACAAGCGTCGTTGACACCGCGAATGAGTTGTTAACCGTTTCCGCGCAAAATCCATTCGTGAGCTGGCCAACCCTCACGAGCCCTTTCCATGAGCCGTTTGTCGTATAGTTTGTGTGTCGTGACCAATTTGGGTCTAGGCCTCGCCATTTACGCATACGGCTTTATGTCGATGCCTGGCTGGAACACGGCCGCAGCCCGCCACGACAAGCCGCAACCGGCAGCTTCGGCGAAGCCGAGCCAGGATACGATAACGGGTTCGATCAGCCCCGAGGCCAAGCCGCGACCGCAGAAAATTCCGGTAAGGGCCCCGCTTGGCGCCGAGGCCAAGCCGCGCTTGCAGAAAATTCCGGGCATCCGGTTTGCGTCCATCAACGCTGAAACCGTGCCGCCGCCTAATCCGGAAAGATGGACGCCCACCGTCGGCTATAATTCGGTCGTTACGCCACCCAAGCAGGTCTCGACCAAGAAGCTGCGCAAGACGAGACCGGTCAGGCCTTATCACCGGTCCTATTACCGGCGTCCGAATTTTGGGTTTTCGATCGGCATCGGGCCAAGCTGGTACTGGTAAACGCGCCGCCCGCGAGGCCGGCCGTCACACGATGCTCTTCGCGTAGAGGTCGGGTCGGCGGTCGCGGAAGAAGCCCCAATCGGCGCGGTAGCGCGCGATCTCATCGAGATTGAAGCTGTGGACTAGGACGCCTTCCTCCTCATCGCCGAATGATGCGACCAGCGCGCCCGTATGGTCGGCGATGAAGGAGTGGCCGTAGAACTTCTGCGTGACGCCGTCGTTCTCCTCCATACCGATGCGGTTCGCCGCCACCACCGGCACGGCATTGGCGACCGCATGGCCCTGCATCACTAGCTGCCAGCGTTGGTGGGTGTCGAGGGCGGGATCGTGGGGCTCCGAGCCGATGGCCGTGGGGTAGAGCAGGATCTCGGCACCTTCCAGCACCATGGCGCGCGCCGCCTCCGGGTACCACTGATCCCAGCAGATGCCGGCGCCGATGGCCCCGGCTCGCGTCCGCCATGCCTTGAAGCCGGTGTCGCCGGGGCGGAAATAGTATTTCTCCTGATAGCCGGGCCCGTCAGGGATGTGGCTCTTGCGATAGACGCCGAGGATCTCGCCATCGGCGTCGGTCACCGCCACGCTGTTATAGAAACGCGGGCCGTCCTGCTCGAAGAAGGAGATGGGAATGACCACGCCGAGTTGTTTAGCTAGCTTTTGCAATGCCAGCACGGCCGGATGCTCGCGAACGGGGTAGGCGGTCGCGAACCATTTCGGGTCCTGGCGCGTCGGGAAATAAATGCCCTGGAAAAGCTCGGGCGGCAGCACCAATTGCGCGCCAGCTTTCGCCGCCTCGCGCACCAGGCCTTCGGCCTTTTCGATGTTCGCCGTCATGTCGGGGCCGAAGCTCGCCTGAATGGCGGCGACGGTGAGGAGGCGCGCGGTCATCTACAGCGGTTCCTGAAGCGTGATGCAATGGAACGAGCCGCCGCCCGCGCCGCCCGCGCCGAGCAGGCCGCGCGAAGGCAACGCGATTACCTTGCGGGTCGGGAATATGCTCTGCAAAGCGTCGCGCGCGGCGTCTTGTGTATGCGTGCCGTAAACCGGCATGACCACCACGCCATTGGCGATGACGAAGTTCACATGCGAGGCAGGCGCGGGCTCGCCGAGATCGTTGAGCACGAGGCCGGGACTCGGAATGCGGATCACTTCGAGCTTGCGGCCTCGCGCGTCGGTGGCCTTGTCAAGAACGCGCGCGATATTGTCGAGAATCTCCGCGTTCGGATCGTCAGGTCCGGCGGGCGATTGGTAGACCACGCGGCCTGGGCCTGCGAAGCGGGCGATATTGTCGATATGACCGTCGGTGTGGTCGTTGTTGAGGCCTTCGTCGAGCCAGATAATCTTCTCCGCGCCGAACGCGTCTTTAAGCGCGGCTTCCGCCTTCGCCTCGCTCCAGACGTTGCGGTTGGCGTTGAGCACCGTCTGCCGCGTGGTGAGGATCGTGCCGTTACCGTCTTGTTCGATGGCGCCACCTTCCAGCACGAAGTCGAAATGCCGTGTTGGCACTCCGGCGAAGCGGGCAAGGTCGTCGCCGATGGTATCGTCGTCCGGGAGGTCGAACTTGCCGCCCCAGCCATTGGTCTCGAAGCGCAGCGCAATGATGCCGTTGCCCGTGCGCGCGAAGATGGGCCCGGTGTCGCGCAGCCAGATATCGCCGTAGCGCGCGGGCACGATCTCCGCCACGTCGCCGACGCTCGCCCGCGCCGACGCTTCGGCCTCCGCGCCGTTCGCCAGCAACCGCACTGTGTTGGCGGGGGCGAGCGCGCGCACCATCGCCGCCACGTCGCGCCGCGGCGCCTCGAGGTCGCCGTTCCACTCGTCGGCGTCGGCCGGCCATGCCGTCCAGATGGCTTTCTGCGGCGTCCACTCGGCGGGTATGGAGAGTTCGGACTTTGTCAGAATCGTTACCATGCAAATTCACTCGGTTGCGGCGTATAAATGGGCTAATTCCGTGCGGTTTCCACGCAAATTCGGTCAAAAAACCAGCAAACGCGCGGCCTGGCCACGCTGCTATAGTGACTTCGCCATCGGACTCCAACGGCAGAAACTTGAGCAGGAAGCGGATATGCGTCCTTGGAATTGGCTAATTATCGTTGTAGTGCCTGGACTTAGCGTCGCGCCGGCGGCGCTGGCCAATAAGCGCGCCTGCCAGGAGCTCGACCAGCGCTACGAGCAGATCGCGCGCGCCTCGAGCACGGTCGAAATCAACAATTTACTGTTCTCCGCCACCGACAAAGGGTGCGAGGATCTCGCGCGCCGTCTCCTCGGCGCGGGCGCCTCGCTCGAAGCGCGCGACCGGTTCGGTGCCAAGCCGTTGTCGCATGCGGCAACCATGGGCGAGACTAAGCTGGTCGCGCTGTTCCTCGATCACGGCGCGCCCATCGATGCGCGGAACCTCGATCACTCGACGGCGCTCTACAGGGCGGCCGAGAACGGCCGGCTTGCCGTGGTCAAGCTTCTGGTGGAGCGCGGCGCCAATGCCGACCTCCCCGGGCGCAGCGGCATCGCCCCGCTCGCCGCCGCCGCCTATATGGGGAGCGCACCCATCGTGCAATTCCTGATCGAGAAGGGCGCCGATCCGAACTGGCTTGACGCGACGCAAAAGACGGCGATCGTCTATGCCGTCGGGCGCGGTTTTCCCGAGGTTGCCCGCACGCTGCTCGACCACGGTGTCGATATCAACGCTCGCTACGGCCACGGCCTTACGGCGTTGATGTGGGCGGCCGGCTATTCTTCCGAAGCCGGCGTCAAAGACATGATGAAGGTCATCGAGCTCCTCATCGACCGTGGCGCACGCCTCGACGATCAGGACGATCGCGGGCGCACCGCGCTGATGATCGCGGCCGAGCTGAACCACGAGGAGGTCGTCGATCTCCTGCTCGCCCGCGGCGCCGACAAGAGCCTGCGCGACAAGCAGGGCAAGACCGCCGGCGATCTCACCTCGCTCACGGCGCTACGCGACAAGCTTGCCGCGCGCTAGGCGCTAGCGGCCCTGCCCGAGATAAGCGTCGATCTGCAGCCCTGCGAGATATTGGGAAAGAGCGGCGATGTCCTCGGGCGACGTGGCTTTCATCAAGTCGGACATGCCGGGATTGTTGCCGCGCGACTTGTCGCGAAAGGCCATCATGGTCGCTTGGAGATAGTCCTGCCACTGGCCAGCGAGCCGCGCCGTGCTGCCGTCCCCTTGGAAGTGTTCGAGATGGCAGGCAGGACAGCCGACGGAGCCGGCAGCCGTCTGCGCCTTGGCGGCGACGTCGTCTGGCGCGCTGGGCTGCTGAAGGTTCGGCCATTTCTGCTTCGAGAAATAGGCGGCGAGCGCCAGCATGTCGTCTTTTTCCAGAGTCGCGGCGAGGGGCCCCATCAGCTCGTTCTTGCGCGAGCCGCTCTTGAAGTCGCGGAGCTGAAGATAGAGATAGCCTTCGTTCTGGCCCCAGATCACCGGTGTCTGCTTGTTGATCGGGATGCCATGCTCACCATGGCAGGTGGCGCAGAGCTTTGCCTTTTCTTCGATACCCGGGGCGCCCTGAGCATGCGCACTCCCACTCGTGAGCAACGCGGCCGCGAAGAGCGCCGCATGAACGAAGTGAGGGAACTGGAGCATCACCGATATCCCAATCATGAAAAGGACGGGGCGAGAGGCCCCGTCCTGGCAGTTGCTAAATGTCGCCCAGCGGGCGAACGGGATCAATCAACGGTAAAGGCGATGATGTTGTTCCCGCGCTTGAAGTCGAGCTGGACGTTGCCGCCCGCCCCGACCACGATGTACTGCTTGCCGTCCACGTTATAGGAGGCAGGCGGCGCATTGACGCCGGCGCCCGCGAAGAACGACCACAGCACGTCGCCGCTCTTGGCGTCGTAAGCCCGGAACCATCCATCGCCTTCGCCGGTGAAGACCAGGCCGCCGGCAGTCGCCAGAGCCCCGCCCATCATTGGCTGCGGAGTCTTCTTCTGCCACGCGATCTTGCCGGTGTTGTAGTCGACGGCGGTGACGTTGCCGAACTGCTCGGAGCCCGGGATCACCTTGAAGGCGCCACCGAGCCAGAGCTTGCCGCCCGGATAGGGCGAGCTTTCGACATGGTAGGTCATCGGCTGATGCAGGTTCACCGCGTAAGTCAGCCCGAGCTCGGGATTGACCGCCATCGGCGACCATTCCACGCCGCCATTGGCGCCGGGCAGCATGGGCGTGCCTTCTGGAGTGGGCAGCGACCACATGCCGGTCTGATCTACCATCGCCTCGGAGAAGCGGATCAGGCTGCAATCGTCACGGTTATGAACATAGACGTTGCCCGTCTTGCCGGCGTGAATCACGCCCGGGACGGATTTGCCGTCCTTGTTCTTCACATCGACGAGGATCGGCGGGCTCACCGCGTCCAGATCCCACACGTCGTGGGCGATATACTGGAAGTGGCAGACATATTCGCCGGTGTCGAGGTTCACCGATACGAGCGAGTTGGTGTAGAGATTGTCGCCCGGCCGTATGGAGCCGTCGAGGTCAGGCGAAGGATTGCCTGCCACGAAAAAGATGCGCTTCGACTTCAGATCGACCGCCGGGTTCTGCCACACACCGCCGCCAAGCGTCTTGTAAGGATCGCCCAGCTTCTTGAGCGCGGCCTTCTCAGCTGCGATGTCGCGATGCATGTCCTTGCCCGTGGCGTCGTGGGTCGCCCACACGCCCGTGGAATCCTCGGGGGTCGTGTGGAAGTTCCAGAGCAGCTTGCCGGTCTCGGCGTCGTAGGCACGCACGAAGCCGCGGATGCCGTACTCGCCGCCATTAGTGCCGATCAGGATCTTGCCGTCCACGGCGGTCGGCGCCATGGTCTCGCTGTAACCGAGCTCGGGCTCGGCGATGTCCGTCTGCCAGATCAGGCTTCCGGTCTTGGCGTCGAGCGCGACCAGCTTGGAGTCGAGGGTTCCCATGAAGACCTTGTCGCCATGAATGGCGACGCCGCGGTTATTCGGGCCGCAGCAATAGGTCGTGACGGGACCCATCTTGTGCTTGTAGTGCCAATACTCCTCGCCGGTCTTGGCGTTGATGGCATAGGCGTGGTTGAAGGAGGTGGTGACATACATCACCTCGCCGACGACGATCGGCGTTGTCTCCAACGACTCCTTCACCTCGGTCTGGAAAATCCAGGCGGGACGAAGCTTGCCGACATTGGATGTGTTGATTTGCTTGCCGGGGTAATACCGGGTCTGATCGTAATTGCCGTTGGTGTGCAGAAAATTGTTCTCGTCACCGGCGGCGGCGCTGAGCTGCTCCTGAGAGACAGAAGCGACAGGCGCATCCTTTTTCTTGGTAGTGGGGGCTGCCGGTGTTTCTTCCTGGGCAAACGCCTGATGCAGATTGGCACCGGCGAAACCTATCACTAGCGCGCTTACCAGCGCGCCAGCCATCTTGTAACGCACCATCTTTTCCTCCCTAGCGTGATCCCGATTTGACCGGTTTTTCCGGCCGCTCCAGACGGGTTCGCGCCTTCAGACTGCGCGTGGGCTTGCCATTTGTCAATAAAACCATTGCCTGTACTTCCTGCGACTACTGCTATTTTAGCTGTCATCTAGCGGATAGAATTGCCATTGGCATTCAGTGGTGTAGGGCGAGTGAGTTTTGTCGATGCAGTTCGGACAGCGTCTCCCATCGCCTGCCACTCGAAGGCTGGAGACTGGCAAGGCTATTGGGCCCTACCGCTACCCTGCGCCGGCATGGTGCTTGGGGGTGTTCCTGTTGCTGGCCCCGCTGCTCGCCCCCGCGTCTCAGTCCGAAGCACAGGCGGAGCCGGTCGTCGAGACCGCCACCGTGCCGATCGGCTATTTGAAGCAGGAGGTGAAGCGGCTGATCCCCTTGTCGCGGCTGACTGTCGAGCCTGACGATCTGGGCATCGCCGGCGCCGAGATCGCGCTCAAGGACAACAACACCACCGGTAGGTTTACCAAGCAGGACTTCAAGCTCGACGTTGAGCGCGTCCCGATCGGCGGCGATGCCATCGAGGCGCTACGCAAGCTTGTGGAGAGCGGTCACCAATTGGTGCTGGTGGATGCTCCCGCCGAGGCTTTGTTGCAACTGGCGGACTCGGTCAAAGACCAGGACGTGCTGCTGTTCAATGTGCGAGCGCCCGAGGTGAGCCTCAGGCAAGAAGAGTGCCGCGCCAATGTGCTGCACACCGCGCCCGACCGCGCCATGCTCGCCGATGCGCTGGCTCAATATCTCGTGTGGAAGCAATGGCAACGCTGGCTGGTGGTGAAGGGCGTCTTTCCCGAAGACCTCGCCTATCTCGACGCCCTGCACCGGGCGGCGCGGCGCTTCGGCGCCACCATCGTCGAGGAGCGTGAATATAAGGAGACACCAGGCGCAAGGCGTTCAGACACGGGCCAGCAGCAGATCCAGCTGCAAATGCCGGGCTTTACCCAAGGCGCGCCAAGCCACGACGTGGTGGTCGTGGCGGACGAGGCTGAAATTTTCGGCCCCTATCTTCCCTACCGCACCTGGGATCCGCGTCCCGTCGCCGGCACCGCCGGCCTCAAGGCCATGAGCTGGCATCTGGCGCACGAGCAATGGGGCGCCACGCAGATGCAGAATCGTTTCCAACGCTTTGCCAAACGCTTCATGCTGCCGCTCGATTATCAGGCCTGGGTGGCGGTGCGCGCCATAGGCGAAGCGGCGTCACGCACGCAGTCTTCCAAATTTGTCCCCATCGCCGCGCATCTCCGCAGCGACCAGCTCGAGCTTGCCGCCTTCAAGGGGCAAAAAGTCACCTTCCGCTCCTGGGACGGGCAGCTCCGCCAGCCGATCATCGTCGCCGGCCCCGAACTGCCAGTCTCGATGTCGCCGCAACAGGGTTTCCTGCACGAATTTGCCGAAGTCGATACGCTCGGCATCGATCGGCCGGAGAGCAAGTGCAAACTCGCAAGGGGAGGGGAATGACCGCGAACAGGTTTCATATCGCCACCGCGGCGGTGGCCGGCATGATGTTCGCCGCCGGGCCGGCTGCGGGCTACACGGTCTATGTCTCCAACGAGAAGGGCAACTCGCTCACCGTCATCGACAGCGCCACGCTCCAGGTGCTGGAAACCGTCCAGGTGGGCCAGCGTCCGCGCGGCATCATGCTGACCAAAGACGGCAAGCAGCTGCTGATTTGCGCGAGCGACGACGACACCGTCCAGATGCTCGACGTGTCAACGCGCGAGCTCGCGGGCGATCTGCCGTCTGGACCGGACCCCGAGCTGCTCAACATGCATCCCTCGGGAAGCCCCGTCTATATCGCCAACGAGGACGACAATCTGCTCACGGTAATCGACCTCCCTAAAAGAGAAGTGCTCGCGGAGGTGGAGGTCGGCGTCGAGCCCGAAGGCGTCGGCATCAGTCCCGACGGCAAGGTCGTGGTGGTGACCTCCGAAACCACCAACATGGCCCATTTCATCGACACCGAGACCAATGAAATTTTCGACAACGTACTGGTGGGGACGCGGCCGCGTTTCGCCGAGTTCACCGCGGATGGCACGCAATTATGGGTGACGGCGGAAGTCGGTGGGACGGTCGCGGTGATCGACGCCAAGACGCGCAAGATCGTCAAGACCATCGGCTTTGAGATTCCCGGCATCCAGCCCGAATATATTCAACCGGTCGGCGTTCGCGTTACCAAGGACGGCGCCAAGGCCTTCGTCGCCTTGGGCCCCGCCAACCATGTGGCGGTCATCGACGCCAAGAAGCTGGAAGTGGAAAAATATCTGCTGGTGGGCAAGCGCGTCTGGCAGCTCGCCTTCACGCCGGACGATGCGCTCCTGTTTACCACCAACGGCAACAGCAACGACGTCTCGGTGATCGATGTGCCCAGTCTGAAGGTGGTGAAGTCGATCCCCGTGGGCTACGCGCCGTGGGGCGTCACCGTCTCGCAGGACTAGGCAAGCGCGGCGTCCGCGTGCCCATTCGGTCCTGGTTTCGTCTGCTCCGCCTCAAGCAGAGGCGACCCACTCACCGGCCACATAGCCGAACGCAACCGCGTCGGGGTCTTTCTTGGCGGCTTGCCGCAACTTGTCCTCGGCGTCGACCACGAGGCTGCGGCGGCTGGTGCTGGTATCCGTGGCGTCCTTGAACCCGCTCAGGAGAATGATCTTCCTGCCGCGCATGACGATCTTCGGGAGTGCCATTCCTACCTCCTCGGCCTGCCCGGAAGAACGCTCTGAACGGCTTTTTGGAAAGCTCAGGTTCAGGTCGCGCGTCCTCAAGGCAAGCGCCTTGCTCCACACGGCGACCCCCACGTCAGCCAATGATGTGTATAGCAACGAAATGCGACGAAGCTAAGACGAGCGCGCGGAGAGAAAAAGACTGTGCGCATCAAACGCGCGCACTGCGCTCGTCACGGATCAGCGATGCGAGTCCCTGCTGCGTTGCAACAACAGGCGTCCAGTTCAAACGTCCGAGCGCGGATGCATCGGCCACCAACGAGCCGAATAGAGGTTGATAGTTCTCCGCTTTGCCGGCGGCACGCAACGCTGCCTCGAGCATGGGTCGCGGCACGTAGAACAATCCGGCGCGGCGCCCCAAGCCTTGCCGCAATGCAGCAATGATGGCGCCGATGGTGAGTGGTTCGGGATCGGCGACGATAAAGGGGCGCTTCAGCGGCGAAGGCGCGGTAAGCACCCGGTCCACCGCCGCGACCAGATTTTCTAACCCGAGCAAAGAATGCTCGCCCCTCAGTCCCGCCAGCGGCAGCGGGTAGGGCGAGCGGGCGAGCTTGATCAGCCGCGCCATGTTGCCTTGCACGCCGGGTCCGTAGACGAGCGCCAGCCTGAGAGCTACCCAGTCCAAGCCGGTCTCGGCGAGGCCCTGCTCGGCCGCGAGCTTAGACCGTCCATAGGCGTCGGTCGGCTGTGGCTCGCGATCCTCGGTCAGCACGCGATCGGCAGTCGGCCCCGACTGCGCCCTGATCGAGGAGAGAAAGACGAAGCGCTTGACCCGCGCCCGCTCGGCCGCCTTGGCGAAGGCGATCGTGGCCTCGGTATTGAAGCGGCGATA
>DATMDY010000125.1:0-8551 GCA_035557335.1 Methyloceanibacter sp. | reverse complement strand
AGGGAAAAGAATATAAAAAGTACGCTGGTTGCTTCGGATGGTTTAGCGCCTGTCTGAGTGGCAGAACCCTTTGTTACCCCAACCGCTTGACCAGCACAGGCGCGTGCAGCACATCCGTTTGCAGCGCACCGATCCTATAATACTGACCGCGTCTTTTTTAGGATCCGGGAAGGCGTCTTACGGGCCCGTGAAAGCCGCAGTGGAAAGCGTCCCGGCCAGAGCTGCGACCTCGAAAAAGCACTTATGGGGGGGAAATGGTCGGAGCGGGGAGATTTGAACTCCCGACCCCCGGTCCCCCAGACCGGTGCGCTAACCGAGCTGCGCTACGCTCCGACGCTGTAAATGCCCGTCCGGCTGGATATACACCCTCGAACGCAGGAGACAAGTCGCCGAGAGCGTCGCGTGGCCGTCGTGGCCCGGATTCACCCTCACTCCGTTCGCTGATTGTTACAAATCTTGTCCGCGACCTTTGTCCGCAGGCAGACTTAGCATAAGTTGTCCGCCTCTCATCCTATCTGTTAAATAACGACAAATAGAAAGTGCCATTCGTGACGAGTGCGGACCAGAAAAATCCCGACCGGCCAAGAACAAATCGACTGTTGACGCAGCGCGTCCTTGGACTTGCGGCCTTTGCCGCCCTTCTCATTTACATCGCCTGGATCGGCGGACCTTACCTTCGCTCCATCATTATCCGTGACGCGGCCGTTACGACCTGGATCAATGTCGTGAGAGCTCCGATCCAGGGCTATTTCGACACTCAGCCGCTTTATCCAGGCTCACATGCCGGCGCCAACGGACATATTGCCGAGATCAAAAACCCTCTCGCCGACGGGACTGCCGTGGCCAAGGCCGAGGCGACATTGACAGTCGCCAAGACACGCGTCGCGGGGCTCGAAGCAACGCTTGAAACGCTCAACACTGAGATCGCCGCGCGTACCAAGGCGGCCGAGGCTTACGCGAGCACTTACAAGCGAGATATCGACGAGCGCATCGCGCACGCGGATCAAGCCATCGCCCATACCGAGAAACGGCTTGCGTTTGGGCGCCTGCAGGCAAACCGGCTCGAGACTTTATCTACCACCGACCAGGCTTCCCAAACCGCGGTAGACGCCGCCATGGTGGCGGCACTTGATCTCGAGCGCAGGCTGACCGAACTCAAGGCCGAGCTGGAGCGTGCCACAGTCCGTCGCGAGGGCGCCAATCACGGCGTGCTCTTGCTCGACGATGGCGCCGACGGGGCTGAGGCCTTCCGCAACAGCCTCGAGGAAATGCGCTTGAACCTGTCGCGCACGAGCTCAGATCTCGATGCTGCGAAAGCTGAAATTGCCGCCACCGAACAGGTTCTCGACACGACGCGCACCGTCTACGATAAGGAAAGGCGGTTCGGGATCGAGGCGCGGCCAGGCGCAATGGTTTGGAACCTCATGGCCTCTCCCGGCTCGTCGGTACAGCCCGGAATGCCGGTTATCAGCTGGATCGATTGCGGCATCATGCTGGTCGATGTGCCTGTGTCGGATGTAGAGCTCGCGCTTCTGTCGCCGGGCGATACCGCCGATGTCATCATCGAGGGTGAACATCACACTCGCCGGGGGACCGTGCTGCTCGAACGCGGTGCGGCTGCTAACATGGGAAATACCGAACTTGCCGCCCTTGCCAAGGGACGCGCTCCGGGCATTGGCCAGGTCCTCGTCAAGCTCGATCCTTCAGCTGCCGATATCAACGCCTGCCCCATAGGCCAGGCAGCTTATGTCGATTTTCCCGGTCTCGGCCTTCTCGATATCGTGAAGGCGCGGCTTCGGCTGTAAGCGCCATGGATCTCACGATCACACCCAGACAGCGCGAGCAGGAACACTCCGTCCTTTTTGGCCTGCTCGCGGATAGTGGCATTATCGCCCTCATGATCCCCATCGCGATTTTCGGCGGATCGCTCACGCTGATGGCGGAGTCGATCCGCTGCGTGATGATGATGATGATCGAGTTTTTCGCCTATAACGTCATGCGGCGCGTGCATCGAGGCAAGCTCCAGGACATGGAGTTCGGCGGCGGCAAGCTCGAGCAGATCGCGAATTTCGTGATGGCCCTCGGCATGCTGGGCGCTGCGGCCTGGATCGCCTACAAGGCCTTCACCGTGATCAGCGGCCATGAGCCTGTTGGGACCCCACTCGGGCTCGGGCTCGCCGCCATTATCGGTGCGGTCAACGCGTACATAAATTTTGTCGCCTGGAGAGCGATGCGGCACGCGTCGCGCGGGGAAACGACCCTTGTCATGCTCGGCCAGTTACGTGCGCGTATGGTAAAACTCGTCTCCTCCTTGGTCGTTCTCTTGTCTATGACCGTGGCCGCCTTGTCGACGGATAACGTTGTCGTCACGTGGGCCGATGCGCTGGGATCGATCTTCGTCGCCGCGTTCATCGTCTGGAATGCCTGGGGCATGCTCCGATCCAGCATCCCCGACCTCGTCGACCGCACCGCTGGTCCCGCAGTCCACGAGACCGTCAACAACGTGCTTGTGACTCTGGCCGGCGAATATGAGCGGTTGGACCGCATCAGGTCACGGCGCTCGGGCCGCGTTGTCTTCGTCGAAGTGGTGCTGACATTTCAGCCCAGCTTGACGATCGCCGAGGTAAACGAGCGGATCGACAGGGTAAAGCGTGCGATGCAGGAGAAGATCGAACATCTCGAAGTCTCGATCTTGACGACCAGAGATTCGGGGATCGACATGTTACGCGAGAGCGGCGGCGAGGCAGGCGCGCTAGGGGCGCGTTGCTGAGGGTAGCTATGGTGCTGCGGGCACCGATTTCGAGTAATCAGCTCTAGTCTCTTGCCGCTTCGAGAATGTCGCGGCAGATCTCGATCTCGTCGAGCAACGCGATGAGCGCCGCCTTGTCGAGCTTGGGGGTGCGCGCCTCGCCGAGATTTCGCACCAGACTGGCGCCGCCTTGCGCCGTCTCGGCGGCGATATCGGGAATGGCAGGAGGACGCGACATGGTTTCCTCTCCGCCGCCGCCCGATGCGCGCCGATAATCCATGACGTAGCGCGGTCCGTGTTGCTTGAGAATTTTCTGTACACCTCTGATGGTGTAGCCCTCGTTATAGAGCAAAAGGCGAATGCCCCGAAGGAGCGCGACATCTTCGGGCCGGTAATAGCGCCGGCCGCCGCCGCGCTTCATGGGCTTCAGATGAATGAATTTGGCTTCCCAGAAGCGCAGCACATGCTTCGGCACTTCGAGCTCGGTAGCCACTTCGCTGATGGTGCGAAACGCCTCGGGCGCCTTATCCAACGCTCTTCCTCCTCGACGTCAAACTTGCGAGCTATTCGGCCGCTTTACGCCGCGACAGCGCATCGTTGATGCGCTGCTTCATGATGTTGCTGGCGCGGAACACGAGTACGCGTCTTGGCGTGATCGGAACTTCCTGGCCCGTCTTCGGGTTGCGGCCGATGCGCTGACCCTTGTCGCGAATGCCGAACGAGCCGAACGAAGACAACTTGACGGTGTCCCCCCGCTCGAGACTCGCTACGATCTCGCGAAGCACGAGCTCGACGATCTCGGCGGATTCGTTCCGCGGCAAACCAACCTTCTGAAACACGGCCTCCGCCAGGTCGGCGCGTGTCAGTGTCTTCCCGCTCATTGTGCGTACGCTCCCCCAGTCGCGGGACTAATCAAGATGCTAATCGAGCGGGCGCGAAAGGGTCAATCTCTCACGCAATCAAATTCCTGATTTTGCGTCATATTTTGTCCGAGTGTGGCTTTCGGGTTACCACCGGATCAAAAGCGCGCCCCACGTAAATCCGCCCCCCATAGCCTCCAGCAGTACCAGATCGCCCCGCTTGATGCGGCCGTCGGCGACACCTGTACTCAAGGCCAAAGGTATAGATGCTGCCGAGGTGTTCGCATGTTTATCAAGAGTAACAATAATACGATCCGGGTCTAAGCCAAGCTTACGCGCAGCCCCATCCAAAATACGCTTGTTGGCCTGATGCGGAACAAACCAGTCAATATCGGATGATACATAACCGGCCTTCTGAAGCGTGGCGTCGATCACTTCGCTGATATTGGTGACGGCATGGCGAAATACCTCGGGACCATCCATGCGGACATGGCCGACGGTGCCGGTCGAGGACGGTCCGCCATCGACATAGAGCTTGTTGCGGTAGCGACCATCGGACCTCAGGCAGGTGGCCAGGATACCCCGGTCGGTCAGGGCCCCGTTCAGCTTCTGGGCCTCGACCACCACAGCCCCGGCCCCGTCGCCGAACAAGACGCAGGTCGAACGGTCCTTCCAATCGAGGATGCGGGAGAAGACTTCCGCCCCGATCACCAGGGCGCGCTTGAACTGGCCGCTTTTCAGGTAGTTGTCGGCGGTGGATAAGGCGAAAACGAAGCCAGAGCAAACCGCCTGCATGTCGAAGGCCGCGCCCTGGGTGATGCCGAGATCAGCCTGAATGGTGACGGCAGTAGCGGGAAAAGTCTGGTCCGGGGTCGAGGTGGCAAGGATGATGAGGTCGATATCCTCGGGCACCATGCCGGCGTCGTCGAGGGCCGCCCGCGCCGCAATCGCGCCCATGGTCGAGGTCAGCTCGCCTTCGGCGGCAATACGGCGCTCCTTGATACCGGTCCGTGACGTGATCCAGCTGTCGGAGGTGTCGACCATCTTGGCGATTTCGTCATTGGTGACGATACGCTCGGGCAGATACCCCCCGCACCCTTTGATCACTGTCCGGACTGCACTCAATTCACCCTACTCCCAAGCCTACGCCGCACCCTCAAGCTCTAATTTGGCATGAAAGCCGGTGATGTCGCTGGCGAGGCGCTCGACCACGCCGCTCGATGCCATGTCGTAGGCGACATCAATGGCACATGCAAAGCCCGTGGCGTCGGTGCCACCATGGCTTTTGACGACGATGCCGTTTAACCCAAGAAAAATGCCGCCATTCAGCTGGCGCGGATCCATCTTCTCCTTGAGGGCGCGGAAGGCGCCCTGAGCCAGAACGGACCCGAGACGCGCCAGGAACGAGCGTCCCATGGCGGCCCGCAAATATGCGCCGATCTGCTTAGCCGTTCCTTCGGCCGTCTTCAAGGCGATGTTCCCGGTAAAGCCGTCGGTGACCACGACGTCGACGACGCCCTGGCCCACATCGTCCCCCTCCACGAAGCCGTGATAGCGGATGGGGAGCGGTGCCTCCTTCAACACGGCGTGGGCGGCCTTGATCTCCTCGACGCCCTTCACCTCTTCGACGCCGATATTGAGCAGGCCGACAGATGGCTTTTCCATTCCGAATAGCGCGCGCGCCAGCGCGGCGCCCATCAGTGTGAACTCGACGAGCTGGCGTGAATCGGCGCCGACATTGGCGCCGACGTCGAGCACGACACATTCAGCCTCGACGGTCGGCCAGATGGCGGCGATGGCCGGGCGGTCTACGCCCTCGATGGTCTTCAGACAGAATTTGGCCATGGCCACCAGCGCGCCGGTATTGCCGGCAGACACCATGGCCGAGGCATGCTTGTCGCGCACCGCTTCGAGCGCCAGCCACATGCTGGATTTCCAGCGACCACGGCGTAGCGCCTGGCTCGGCTTGGCGTCCATGGCCACGGCCACGTCGGTGTGGACGATCTCCGATTTCTTGGCGAGGGTCGGATGGGCGCTCAGTTCAGCCTCGATGCGGGCCGCGTCGCCCACCAGGATGAAGCGGATGCCTGGATGGCGTATCAGCGCGAGCGCGGCAGCCGGGATGACCACGCTTGGTCCGTGGTCCCCGCCCATGGCGTCGAGCGCTATGGTGACTGGAGCACCCATTTTCTCCGTGCCGATCTGGAAAACACGTCGCCTTTGCGGCCATTGGGCCTGCGGCCCTCGGGCCGCGGCAACCCCCGGGAATGAACCCCGAATAGACGTAAAAGGCTGCCAGTGACAACCGGATTTTGCCCTGCAATAGGCCAGGTCAGCGCCGCTTGAGCGCTCCAAGGGCTGCAAACGGGCCGGTCTCGGCGTCACGGTCCGATTCCGCCCCTTGCGACCATTCGAAGCTGGCCCCCTCCCGCTTGGGATACGGATCGAGTGCCGTGGCCAGGCTCTCGTAGATCAGCGGGCCGAAATCGATCCTGCCATCGACAATGGGTTCGGGCCAATCGAACCCTCCGGCGGGATCTTCGGCGTTTTGCTTGAGAGCCTCGATCAGCGAAACCGGCCAGAACGCTGCTTCGATCGGCACGTCAAGACTGGTCTCTAAAGGATCGAGCGAGACGACACAGATCTGGGTCACGCGGGTCTTCAGACGACCGATCAAATGCAAACGGCCGCTGACGCCAGGGCGAATCCGGTAGGTGAAGGCAAGATCCTCCAGCGCCTTAAGATCGAGAAGGGCAGCGATAGCCGCCATCTCGTTCTCGGTGACCGCGATCTCGCTTTCGGCGCCGTATTTGATTTCGTCGACGCGCAAGGGGCGCGACAGCGGCGGTGTATCAGAGTTTTTACTCATGCACCGATCTCCCAGCCTCTATTCAGAGGTCTCTGAAATCTGGTTAAATTTCACCTTTCCGGCAATCAGCCTGGAAATCTGTTGCGCCTCAAGCTTTCGAACGACCTCCCTAAGATAGGGAGCCAAAGACTGTGCCGCAGTCATCGCGGCGTCGCCGTCGAGTGGCAGCGTCTCGGCAATGGTTGCGGCGAGTGCCTCGTCGCTCGTTGCGAAGGCCGCCGCGTAGCTTTGCAGCAAGGCCGCGCTAGAAGCGGCGAGCCCTCTCATTTTTTGCGGGATGCTGAGATCGCCGACACCGATCTCCCGAAGGACCGTCTCCATGTCCGCGGTAAAAGTATCTACGAGCTCCTGCGACAGGTACGCCGCTTCGTCGTTACCCTGGCCTAAGCGATGCAGCACGGCGAACAGGTGCAACGACAGCACTGAGAATCGCCCTTCCAGTGTATCGGGAAGGCCAAACGCTTGGTAGAAAAGGGGAAGCCGCGCCTGCGCCACAATCGCGCCATAGAGTTTCTCCGCAGCTGCGCTGTTTCTGCGCCAAGGAATCGGGTTCAAAGAACGGGCCACTTCGTCTAACTTTCCACCGCTTTAGACTGAAACGGCAACAAGCACAGCACGTCCACGGGGTTCATCAAGGGTTGCCCAAAGTGAAGCCGGTCTCCTTCCGGGCCATGCTGCCCGCTTTTACTGCGCTCGTGCTGGGTGCAGCCATGCTTGCGGCCTGCGGGGCTCAGATCGACCGACATGGGCATGTATTCATGGATGTGGACCTCGATCAAATTCGGCCTGGCATGTCCAAGGAGGAGGTCCAGACCGTGCTCGGCTCGCCCGACACGAGCAGCGCCATCGGCGGTGACGCCTATTACTACATCTCGACCACGCAGAAGACGATCGCCTTCCTCAAGCCTTACGAGATCGACCGGCAGGTGGTGGCGGTCTATTTCGACGGGAGCGAGAGCGTGAGGCAGGTCGCCCATTACGGGTTGAAGGACGGCATCGTGGTCAATTACTACAGAGGCGAGACGCCAGCCCGCGGTAAGGATCTGTCGTTCCTCGAGCAGATTTTCGGCGGTATCTCGCAGCGCAAGATGTTCAAGGACCAGAGAGGGGCGCCCGGTCCAAGCGGCATCCCGGGCATTTGACCTATCCTCTTGCCCTATTGGTGGGCGAGCACCGCGAGCAACAGCAACGCCACGATATTGGTGATCTTGATCATCGGGTTCACGGCGGGCCCCGCCGTATCCTTGTAAGGATCGCCGACAGTGTCTCCGGTCACGGCCGCCTTGTGCGCCTCGGAACCTTTACCGCCATAATGGCCGTCCTCGATATACTTCTTGGCGTTGTCCCAGGCCCCGCCCCCAGCCGTCATCGAGATGGCAACGAACAAGCCGGTGATGATCACGCCGAGCAGCATGGCGCCGAGCGCCGAGAAGGCCGCACTCTTGCCGGCTATGGCGTTAATGACGAAGAAGAACACGATCGGCGACAGCACCGGCAGCAGTGACGGCACGATCATCTCCTTGATCGCCGCGCGGGTGAGAAGGTCGACCGCACGCCCGTAATCGGGACGCTCGGTGCCCTTCATGATGCCGGGCTTTTCCTTGAACTGGCGGCGGACCTCCTCGACGATGGAGGAAGCGGCGCGGCCGACCGCGGTCATGGCGATGCCGCCGAACAAATAGGGAAGCAGCCCGCCGAGGAAGAGGCCGACAACGACGTAGGGATTTGACAGGGAAAAGGTCGGATCGACACCGGCGAAATACGGGAATTGACCAGCATTTGCCGCGAAATATTTGAGGTCCTCGGTATAGGCCGCGAACAGCACCAATGCGCCGAGCCCGGCCGAGCCGATGGCATAGCCCTTGGTCACCGCCTTAGTGGTATTGCCCACGGCGTCGAGGGCGTCAGTGGTCTTGCGCGTCTCTTGGGGCAGGCCCGCCATCTCGGCAATGCCGCCGGCATTGTCGGTCACGGGTCCGAAGGCGTCGAGCGCCACGATCATGCCGGCCAACGCCAGCATGGTGGTGACGGCGATGGCGATGCCGAAGGTTCCGGCCAGGATGTAGCTGGCGA
>DATMDY010000124.1:0-3558 GCA_035557335.1 Methyloceanibacter sp. | reverse complement strand
CACCTCGAAGTCCTTGCCACCGAGCTCGCGCTGTAGCTCATCGAGCATCGGCATCTCCTCGCGGCAGGGCACGCACCAGGTGGCCCAGATATTGAGGAGCACGACTTTTCCTTGGAATTCCGCCAGCGACTTGGCGTTCCCCCCGGCGTCGATGAAGGTAAAGTCCGGCAGTTTCAGCGGCTCGGGCCGCACCACGAAGGCCGCCATGGCGCCCTTATTGAGCCCCGCGAGCGGACCGGCTGCGGCGTTTTCACTGGAAGAAGCGGGCGCACCTTCCCCCTCGCCGGACATGGCGCTAACCGTCTTGGGCTGCCGCCCATTGTCAGAGGGGGCGAAACTCACATATACCGTGCCAAACCCGGCAACCGCCGCGAGAATTCCAGCGACGAGATAGACGGCCGGCGGCGTGGGCCGCGCCTTGCGTTGCTTACGTTCGCTCACCGTCTTCTCGCTTGCTTCGTCTTGGCCAGGCTCGACCGATGACCAACACTATGTGGGGCGGCCGCTTTGCCGCCAGTCCCGCCGAGATCATGGAGGAGATAAATGCCTCCATCGACTTCGACAAGCGCCTGTGGCGGCACGACATTACCGCCTCCAAGGCGCATGTCACCATGCTCGCGGCAACCGGCATCATCGAAAACGCCGAGGCTGACAAGATTGTGAACGGTCTTGATCAGATTCTCTCCGAGATGGAGGCGGGCAAGTTCCAATTCTCGCGCAAGCTCGAAGACATTCATCTGAACGTCGAGCATCGTCTGACCGAGCTGATCGGACCTGTCGCCGGCAAGCTGCACACCGCGCGTTCGCGCAACGACCAGGTGGCGACCGACTTCAAGCTTTATGTCAGGGACGAGATCGCTTCCATCATGGATGGGCTGGCCGCGCTCCAGCTAGCGCTCGCCACGAAGGCGCTCGCGCATGCCGGCTCGGTGATGCCTGGCTTCACGCATTTGCAAACCGCGCAGCCCATCACCTTCGGGCATCATTTGCTCGCCTATGTGGAAATGTTCGGCCGCGACCGGGGACGCTTCGCTAGCGCTGCCAAGCGGCTCAACGAGTCGCCGCTCGGGTCGGCGGCGCTCGCCGGCACGAGCTTTCCCATCGACCGGGACATGACGGCGAAGGCGCTCGGCTTCTCGGGGCCTACGGCGAACTCGCTCGACGCCGTGTCGGATCGCGACTTTGCGCTCGAGACTCTGGCCGCGGCGTCGATCGCAGCCATGCATCTGTCGCGGCTGGCCGAGGAGATCGTGTTGTGGACCTCGCCGCAATTCGGCTTCGCGCGCCTGTCGGACGCCTATTCGACCGGCTCCTCGATCATGCCGCAGAAACGGAATCCCGACGCCGCCGAACTGGTGCGCGCCAAGACCGGCCGCATTGCCGGCGCCTTCCAGGCACTGCTCATGGTGATGAAGGGACTTCCCCTCGCCTACGCCAAGGACATGCAGGAGGACAAGGAGCCGGTGTTCGACGCGCTCGATGCGCTGAAACTCGGCATCGCCGCCATGACCGGCATGGTCGACGATCTTGAGCCCGATCTGCGCGCCATGAAACGTGCGGCGGCAAGTGGCTACGCCACCGCCACCGACCTTGCCGATTGGCTGGTGATCAAGCTTGGGCTGCCCTTCCGCGAGGCCCATCAGGTCACGGGGCGAATCGTAGCGCTGGCCGAGGCCAAGGGTTGCGAGTTGAAAAAGCTCACTTTGGCCGACTTCCAGTCTGTGGAAACGCGGATCGGCGAGGAGGCCTATGCGGTCCTGGATGTGGCCAGCGCGGTGAAAAGCCGCAAAAGCCATGGCGGAACCGCGCCGGCCAATGTCCGGCGCGAGGCCAAACGGTGGATAAAGCGTTTGGAGAAGCAAGGCCAATCGCGATAAAAGGGATGGTAAAGGGCCGCAAAAAGGCCCGGTAAGGGGCACGACCATGGGAAGCGCGCTGCGCATCTTAGTTACGCTTGCGCTGGTGCTGGCTATCGGGCTGAGCGCCTGTGGCCGGCGTGGCACTTTGGACCGGCCTCAGCCGAGCTATCCCGAAACGCAAGCCGACCCGGCCACCAAGATGTCGAAAGCCCCGGCCCGCAGCCTGTGGATCGATCGACTGCTGCAATAAAGCTTTCCGCCAATGCACCATTTCGCCTACCGGCGCGGCGCGTCGAACCAAAACGTGCTCCACGCCGAGGAGGTCGACCTTGCCGATCTTGCGGGCAGAGTCGGCACGCCCTTCTATTGCTATTCGACGGCGACGCTCGAGCGCCATTACCGCGTGTTCGCCGAGGCGTTCGCCGGCACGCCCGGCACGCTCGTCTGCTACTCCGTCAAGGCCAATTCCAATCTCGGCGTGCTCGCCACCTTGGCGCGCGCCGGTGCCGGTATGGACGTGGTGTCGGAGGGCGAATTGCGCCGCGCGCTCGCCGTCAAGGTCGCGCCTGAGAAGATCGTGTTCTCCGGTGTGGGCAAGACCACAGATGAGATGGCGTTCGCGCTCGATCGCGGCATCTTCGCCTTCAATGTCGAGTCGGAACAGGAACTCCGCGCATTGAGCGAGGTGGCAGTGGCGAAGGGGCAGGTGGCGCGTATCGCCATCCGCGTGAACCCGGACGTCGACGCCAAGACCCACCATAAGATCGCCACCGGCAGAGCCGAGAATAAATTCGGCGTGCCTTTCGCCGAGGCGCTCCCTCTTTATGGCCTTGCCCGCGAGTTACCGAATATCGAGGCGGCCGGTGTGCATATGCATATCGGCAGCCAGATCACCGACCTCGCACCGTTCCGCAATGCCTTCGCGTTGTTGAATGAGTTGGTGGGTAGCCTGCGCGCGGGCGGCTTCGCCATCGACTTCGTCAATCTCGGCGGGGGCCTCGGCATCCCCTATCGCGACGATCAGCCGGCCCCGCCGCTCCCTTCCGATTACGCCAAGCTCGTGCGCGAGGTGATCGGCAATCTCGGGTTAAGGCTCCTGTTCGAGCCGGGGCGCATGATCACCGGCAATGCCGGCATCCTCGTCTCGCGCGTACTGTACGTGAAGCGCGGCGTGGCCAAGACTTTCACCATCATCGATGCGGCGATGAACGACCTGCTGCGCCCCACCCTTTACGAGGCGCATCACGAAATCTTGCCGGTAGTCGCGCCTGAGCCCGGCACGCCGACCATCGTTACTGACGTTGCGGGACCCGTATGCGAGACCGGCGATTATCTGGCCTTGGGCCGCACGCTGCCACAACTTCACCCCGGCGATCTCATTGCGGTGATGACGGCGGGGGCCTATGGCGCGGTGCTGGCATCCGAATATAACAGCCGCCTGCTGGTGCCCGAGGTGCTGGTGGCGGGAAACCGCCATGCCGTGACCAGGCCGCGCCCGAGCTATGACGACATGCTGGAAGCCGAGCGCCTGCCCGACTGGCTCTAAGGCCAAAAAGCGGGGACAAAGGTCTCCTTTTCGCCCGCTTCAATCCCCAGATTAGGCTGTTACGGCTGCTCCTGTGCTAAACGGTTGATGATGCGATCCAAGGTCCGGAAAAAAGAAGCTCCCGCCCAAACGGCGGCTGACAGCCCGCTCGCC
>DATMDY010000123.1:0-3927 GCA_035557335.1 Methyloceanibacter sp. | reverse complement strand
GTGCAGATGATCTGCAATCTTCTCCTTCTGCGTGGGAACATCGGCAAGCCCGGCGGAAACATTCTTCCCGTCCGCGGTCACTCCAACGTGCAGGGGCAACGCACGGTGGGCATCACCGAAAAGCCAGAACTCGCCCCACTCAATGAAATCGAGCGGCAATTTGGCTTTTCTCCGCCTCGAGAAAAAGGCATGGACGCGGCGGAGACCTGCGAGGCGGTTCTTGCGGGCGAGCTTCAAGCTTTTCTTGGTCTTGGCGGAAACTTTGTGCGCGCCATCCCTGATACGGTCATTATGGAGGAGGCTTGGCGCAAAATTCCGCTTACGGTGCAGATATCCACGAAACTCAATCGCAGCCACGTCATACACGGCCAGATCAGTTACATCCTGCCTTGTCTTGGGCGTACTGAAATCGATAGGCAAGCATCCGGTCTACAGGCTGTTACGATGGAGGATTCGACCGCCTTCTTCCATGGATCGAAGGGATATGCGGAACCGGCAAGCCCGTATGCTTTATCGGAACCAAAGATTGTCGCCGAGATCGCAAAGGCGACGCTATTCGCAAATCATAAAGTACCTTGGGATGAATGGGTCGCCGACTACTCGAAAATCCGAGAGGCAATGGCGAAAACCTGGCCCGAAATGTTCCAGGACTTTAACGATCGCATGTGGACCCCAGGCGGGTTCGAGCGGCCAATTGCGGCGCGCGATCGAAAATGGGAGACAAAAACTGGCCGCGCGAACTTTCTCGTACCCACGGCGCCGCTTCAAAATGCTAGGGCCGTGCCGAATGAAGGCGGCGATATCCTGACTCTCACGACTTTGCGCAGCAATGATCAGTTTAACACGACCGTTTATGGTTACAGCGATCGGTATCGTGGTGTCGAAGGCACGCGCATGGTCGCATTCATGAATCCCGATGATATCGTGCGTCTCGGGCTAACCGATGGCGAGCATGTCAATCTCGTGACTGCGTTCCAAGATGACGTGAAGCGCGAGGTCAAGGGTTTCCGAATAGTGTCCTACCCGGTGGCGCGAGGATGCGTCGCCGCCTATTTTCCCGAGGCGACGCCGCTGATCCCGTTGTGGCATCGTGACGAGAATAGCCATACCCCCAGCTACAAAGTCGTGCCGGTCCAAGTGAGCAAGGCTGGCCCGGGCCTATGATTCTGTCGTGGAAGGCGCGCTTGCGGACCTCTTCATGATGAAGCCCGGGAAAATCCAAGACAGGCTGCCCGAGGGCAGCGGACCTGCTGGCGGAGAGGGAGGGATTCGAACCCTCGGAGCGCTTGCGCGCTCATCGGTTTTCGAGACCGTGAACTCAACTCATTGCCACTGGCGGCAAAGTCAATTCTCGGTGGTTGCAGGCCCCCGCAACGCTCAAGATTGCTGGGTTTTTACTATGTCGGGAGAATTGTTGCGAGCAATTCTTGAAGTTGCAAATCAAGGCGGTTGCGAGCCCCCGCAACCACCGTTACTTGCACCCGCGTTCCCTTGGAGCGGGGGTTGCCGTTTGCGAGTTTGATGAGGCTCGCAAGTTCACCGTAAAGCTGGATTTTGAGCTTGCCCTTGTGCGGTACAAGGCGGATCTCCTCGATCAACACCCGGAGGCATTCGGTGGCCTCCAAGCGGGTCTGATCGGCATTCAGGGCTTCCGCTAGGTTCATCACCTTCTCACGGTATAGCTCAGCCAAATTCGGAGGCAGGCGCGGCATGGGAGGGGGCGCCGCGTCGAGCGCTGCGACAAGCTCGACCCGCTTGGCCTCAAGCGCCGTCATCTCGTTCTTGGCGCCGGGCACCCCCGACTTGATCGCTTCGACACCTTCGTTCTACCAGCAGGGTCTGTGGTCCGCCTCGACGCCTCTGTGCGGCCAACGGACATGAACCAAATGATGCAAGGTTCGCGAGGAGGAGGAGGAGAGAGTGATGCGGCGGCTCAAACGTCGTTTGGTACACCGAGGCTGACGGAAACGCCGCGAGCACAGCGCAGTCCGCCTGTGGCTTCCGGGGAACCCTGCCGTCTGCTATCGTCTACGCCGTTACAGAGTTCGTCTGGGGAATCTCGGTTGAGAGTGGAGATGAACCGGGACGCAGGATGATCGCAGAAACCGGCCATTACGCGCTGATCCTTGCGCTGGGCGTCGCCATCGTCCAGGCGATGCTGCCGCTTGTCGGCATGCGCGTTCGCGATGCGCAGCTTGCCGCGGTGGCGCTGCCCGCCGCGCAGCTTCAATTCGTTCTGGTCGGCATCGCCTTCGTCGCGCTGACGACCGCCTACGTCACCTCCGACTTCTCGGTCCTGAATGTCTGGCAGAACTCGCATTCGGCCAAGCCGATGCTCTACAAGATTTCGGGCGTGTGGGGGAACCACGAAGGGTCGATGGTTCTGTGGGTGCTGATCCTCGCGCTGTTCGGGGCGGCGGTCGCAATCTACGGCACCAATCTGCCGAAACAGCTCCAGGCCAATGTGCTCGCGGTGCAGGGCGCGATCGGGGCGGCCTTTCTTCTCTTTATTATTACGACGTCAAATCCCTTCACCCGCATCGATCCCGCGCCGTTCGACGGGCAGGGGCTGAACCCGGTGCTGCAAGACCCGGCGCTCGCCTTCCATCCGCCCTTCCTCTATGCGGGCTATGTCGGCTTCTCCATGGCCTTCTCCTTCGCCGTCGCCGCGCTGATCGACGGCCGCATCGACGCCGCCTGGGCGCGTTGGGTGCGGCCCTGGACGCTCGCCGCCTGGATGTGCCTCACCATCGGCATCGCCATGGGCTCGTGGTGGGCCTATTACGAGCTCGGCTGGGGTGGGTTCTGGTTCTGGGACCCGGTGGAGAACGCCTCTTTCATGCCGTGGCTCGCCGGCACCGCGCTGCTCCATTCGGCGCTGGTGATGGAGAAGCGCGACGCGCTGAAAGTGTGGACTATCCTGCTCGCCATCATCACCTTCTCGCTCAGCCTGATGGGCACCTTCCTGGTGCGCTCGGGCGTGCTCACGAGCGTGCATACCTTTGCCGTCGACCCGGCCCGCGGCGTGTTCATCCTTGCCATCATGGGCGTGTTCATCGGCGGCGCGCTGACGCTGTTCGCCTGGCGCGCGCCGCTGCTCTCGCAAGGGGGATTATTCGCGCCGATCAGCCGCGAGGGCGCGCTCGTGCTCAACAATCTCCTGCTCACAACGGTCTGCGCCGCGGTATTCGTCGGCACGCTCTATCCGTTGGCGCTCGAAGCGATCACCGGCGAGAAAATCTCGGTCGGCCCGCCCTTCTTCAATCTCACCTTCGTTCCGTTGATGGTGCCGCTGCTCATCGCCGTGCCGTTCGGGCCGCTGCTTGCCTGGAAGCGCGGCGATCTCCTCGGCGCGGCGCAGCGGCTCATGGTTGCCGCGGGACTCGCACTTGCCATCGCCGTGGTGCTGCTCGCCATCAACCAGCGAGGACCGTGGCTTGCGCCTTTCGGCATCGGTCTCGGCTTCTGGCTGGTCATGGGGGCGCTGACCGAAATCACCACCCGCGTGAAACTGTTCGACGCCTCCGCCTCGGAAGTCTGGCGGCGCTTGCGCAACCTGCCGCGCGCCGCCTTCGGCTCGGCGCTGGCGCATGCGGGGCTTGGGCTCACGGTAATCGGCATCGTCGCCACCACGGCATGGCGGTCCGAACAGATCCTGGCGCTCAAGCCGGGCGACACCACCGACATCGCCGGCTACCATCTCTCCTTCAAGGGCGTCGCCCCGCGTCAAGGGCCGAACTACCGCGAGCAGGTTGCGTTGTTCACGGTGACGCGCAACGGCAAAGAGGTGACCGAGCTTACCCCCTCCAAGCGCGAGTTCATGGCCGAGCAGAGCGGCACCACCGAAGCCGGCATCCACACCAGCTGGCGCGGCGATCTCTATGCCGTGCTCGGCGATTCGTTGAAGGACGGCGCCTACACCATCCG
>DATMDY010000122.1:0-3316 GCA_035557335.1 Methyloceanibacter sp. | reverse complement strand
GATCTGCCGTATGGCGATGGCCGCGCCGGCAGCGGCCCCCAGGATCGTCACGGCGTAATGGCTGGGTTTTGGCCCGAAGACGAGATTGAGCGCCAGCCCAAACCCGGCGGCGACGAATGCGGCCCGTTGCAGAACGCAGAGTGGACACGGGAGATCGCCGAACCACAGTTCGTCGGCAAGGGCAAGCGCGAGAACCGCACTGACGAGCACCAGCCCTAAGGCATTGAGCAGCCTCGCCAAGTCGCTCGTCACGCTACGCCTCCCTCAGACTCAGAGCGCGATATTCACCACCGAACTCGCATGGATGCGGAACAGCACGAGCATCACCACCATGCCGGCGACCCAAAAGCCCATCGCCACGACGCGCTGCCTGAGCCACGCCGCGCCTAAACCGCAGGCAAAGAGGAGAAAGGGCAAGCTCATCATGGCGTAGCCTCCCGTTCTATCCGTCCCGTTCCCTGGCCGGTGGTCCGACCTGCTCGACTTGTGTCGATTCGCTCGACCGCAAGGTATTGAAATATCGAGCATGATGGAAGCGCCAAGGGCGCGATCTCACCAGACATCGGCTCCGCTCACGGCTCTTTACCCTAAACGCGCCGTAAAGCTTGAAGCCTGCATCGAGGCGGCTTATACAGTCGCCTTTGATGAGCCTTGCCGTCAAAGCTTCCGAAGCCTCCTTCCCTCACCGGCATCTTCTTGGAATCGAAGGCCTTTCCGCCGCCGAGATCGTGACGCTGCTCGATCTGTCGGAGGACGCCGCCAAGCTCGGTCGCCAAATCGACAAAAAACGCGACGATCTGCGCGGCCGCACTCTGATCAATCTGTTCTTCGAGGCCTCGACCAGGACCCAGAGTTCCTTCGAGCTGGCGGGCAAGCGGCTCGGCGCCGACGTGATGAACATGGCGATCCCGACCTCCTCGGTGCAGAAGGGCGAGACGCTGATCGACACGGCAGTAACGCTCAACGCCATGCGCCCCGACCTGCTCGTGGTACGCCACCATGCGGCGGGCGCGGTCGAGCTCTTGTCGCAGAAGGTCGATTGCTCGGTGATCAATGCCGGCGACGGCAGCCATGAGCATCCCACGCAAGCCCTGCTCGACGCGCTCACCATCCGCCGCCACAAGGGCCGCATCGAAGGGTTGATCGTCGCTATTTGCGGCGACATCCTGCATTCGCGCGTGGCCCGGTCGAACATTCTGCTGCTCAACACGCTTGGCGCGCGCGTGCGCGTCGTCGCCCCCTCCACGCTGCTCGCATCGGGCATCGAGCGGCTTGGCGTCGAGGTCTATACCTCCATGTGGGAGGGCTTGATCGACGCGGACATCGTCATGATGCTCAGGCTTCAGAAGGAGCGGATGGTATCGAGCCTGATCCCGAGCCAGCGCGAATATTTTCATTTCTTCGGCCTCGACTACGACAAACTCGCCCGCGCCAAGCCCGACGCACTCATCATGCATCCCGGACCGATGAACCGCGGCGTGGAGATCGACTCCAACGTTGCCGACGATCAGCGGAGCGTCATCCGCGAGCAGGTGGAGATGGGGGTCGCGGTGCGCATCGCCGTGCTTCAGGCGCTCGCTCGCCATTTGCCAAACTGATGACCACGATGCAGGCATCCACCCAAGATCAGCGCGCACCGTCCCGGCCCTTCGCCCTCGTCAATGCGCGGCTGATCGATCCTTTCTCCGGCCTCGACCAGATGGGCGGCGTGCTGATCATCGACGGCACGATCGCCGATGTCGGACCGCACATCACCGAAGATGCCGTCGGCAACACCGATATCGGCGATTGCTCGGGTTGCCTGCTGGGACCCGGTCTCATCGACATGCTGGTGTCCGCCGGCGAGCCTGGGCAAGAGCATCGCGAGACCTTGGCCACCGCGAGCCGCGCCGCCGCCGCGGGCGGCGTCACCACCATCGTCTGCGTGCCCAACACCGATCCAGTCATCGACGACGTGGCCCTGGTCGATTTCATCCTGCGCCGGGCGCGCGACACGGCTCAGGTCAATGTCCACCCCATGGCGGCCATGACCAAGGGCCTGCTCGGCGAGGAGATGAGCGAGATCGGCCTGTTGCACGATGCCGGGGCCATTGCCTTCGCCAACGGCAAGACCAGCGTCGCCAGCGCCCGGGTGATGCGCAACGTGCTCGCCTACGCCAAGGATTTCGATGCGCTGATCGTGCATCACCTGGAAGACGCTTCGCTGTCCCAGGACGGGGTGATGAACGAGGGCGAGGTGGCGACGCGGCTCGGCCTGCGCGGCGTACCCGCCGCCGCCGAGACCATCGTGCTCGAGCGCGACATCCGCCTCGTGGAACTGACCGGCGGGCGTTATCACGCCGCCCAAATCTCCTGCCGTGCCTCGCTCGACGTCATCCGCGCCGCCAAGGCGCAAGGCCTCCCCGTCACCTGCGGGGTCTCAATCAACCACCTCACTCTGAACGAGAACGACATCGGTTCCTACCGGACCTTCTTCAAGATGAAGCCGCCACTGCGCGCCGAAGACGATCGCCGCGCCATGATCGAGGGCGTGGCGAGCGGCGATATCGATGTGATCGTCTCGGCCCATGACCCGCGCGGCGCCGAAGGGAAACGCCGCCCCTTCGCCGAAGCGGCCGACGGCGCAGTCGGGCTGGAGACGCTGCTCGCCGCGGCCCTTCGCCTCTATCACAACGGCGAGGTCGAGCTGCACCAGCTGCTGCAAGCCATGACCGCCAATCCCGCCAAGCTTCTCGGCCTGAAATGCGGGCGTCTGGCCAAGGGTGCGCCCGCCGACCTTATGGTCGTCGACCTCGCCACGCCGTGGATGGTCGAGCCCGAGCTGTTGCGCTCGAAGTCGAAGAACACGCCCTTCGACGGCGCGCGGTTCGAAGGAAGGGCATTGCTGACACTCGTTGCCGGACGCCTCGTCTACAATTACGCTGACTGACTGGCGCCGCCGCGGCGGCTTAAAGACGGGTGACCGATGTCCCCTCCCGCCGATTGGAGTGACGCCTTCATCTATCTCTTGAGCTTTGCCGGCGGTTATCTCCTGGGCTCCATCCCTTTCGGCCTCATCCTGGCGAAGCTCGCCGGGCTCGGCGACCTCCGCCAGATCGGCTCCGGCAATATCGGCGCGACCAATGTGCTGCGCGCGGGCGGCAAACCGCTCGCGGCGCTGACGCTGCTGCTCGACGTCGCCAAGGGTACGGTTGCCGTGTTGCTCGGAGCGCTTTGGAGCCAGGACACCGCCCTTGTCGCCGGACTTGGAGCCTTCCTTGGGCATTTATTTCCGGTGTGGCTCGGCTTTCGCGGCGGTAAGGGCGTGGCGACCTAT
>DATMDY010000121.1:0-4752 GCA_035557335.1 Methyloceanibacter sp. | reverse complement strand
TCCTGGCGGGGCCTCATAGTGGACCCGGGCGGAGCCCCGGCGCCGCCCGAGCGTCAAGCTTGCGAAGCCTGACCCGCGGGACACCGCACCCCGTCCCGCCTCAAGATCGCCTCGAGAAACGCCCTTCAGTTGGACGAGGTGCGCGCAGTGTAATTGCGCTACGGCGCGCGGGGATAAGCAGGAGATAAGTTGCGCCGCAATTCCCGTTTCGTCATTCCGTCACCCCGGGCTTGTCCCGGGGGCCCAATAGGGCGTTCGATTGTCACGCCGGAATTTGCCGAAAGACCCTATTGGATGGCCGGGACAAGCCCGGCCATGACGAAGTCAGTGGGGGTGATCGTGAAAACAATCGCGGAAACGGGGATAGCAGCAGCTTCTCTTCGTTTCCTCATTTTGAGGAATTCTTCGCCACAGCACTCGGAGGCGGGGGTTGGCCTTCGTAGCGCGGGATGGTGTCGTCGATGCGGGCCCAGCGCGGCGCTTCCGCAACCCAGATCGTCATGTCGGGCTTCACCGCGTTCGGATCGTCCATGGTGCCGGCGCGCACGCCCAAATATTGCGGACGCGCGTCCGACTGCACGGTGACGGGCGTGCCGCAGTTCGGGCAGAAGCGGCGATGCACCTGATTGCCGCTATCCGCCTCGCTTGCGAAATCGGCGAGCGCGCCGTCGATCTGCACGTCCTCGGTCTTGAAGGTGGCGTTCACCGGCGTGTTGCCGCCGCCGGTGAACTGGCAGGCGCGGCACCAGCAAACGCGCGTGACGACCGGTTCGGCCTCGATTGCGTAACGCACCGCGCCGCAGGCACATCCGCCGCTAATGGTCATGGCTCCATCACTCGTCGATCTCATCGCGCACCTGAGCATAACTCAAAAAGGCGAACAGCAACGTGCCGCCGAACACGTTGCCGAGCAGCGTCGGCAGGAAGAACACGAAGACCGCGCGTAACAGGCTTTCGTGTCCGGTGAGCACGAGATAGAGCGCCTCCGCCGAGCCCGCAACCACATGAGTGAAGCCGCCGAGGGCGATGAGATAGGTGATCAGCGTGATGACGAAGATCTCGGTGCCTTCGGACGAGGGTAGCATCCACACGAGCGCCGCGATCAGCCAACCCGCCACGATGCCCTTGACGAACATCTCGAGCGGCGCATTCGACATCAGCGTGGCGCCGACCGCACGCATGGCCGAGGCGATCTCCGGCGACAACGCACCGGAATAAGCGAGGAAGCTCGCGAACAGCAGGCAGCCGACGCTGTTGCCGGCAAGCACGATGCCCCACAGCCGCAGCATGACCCACACCCAGCTCCATTGCCGGCGGGAGATGACCGGCAGCACCGCGGTCAGCGTGTTCTCGGTGAAAAGCTGCTGGCGCGACAGGATGACGATGAGGAAGCCGGTCGCGTAGCCGATATTCTCGATGATCCAGGCGCCGCGCACCTCGGGCAGATAGGCCTTGAGCAGCGCCATGGAGAGGGCGGAAAAGCCGATCGAGATGCCGGCGGCAAGCGCAGACCACCACAGCGCGCCGAAGCTGCGGGCAAGCTCGCCTTCGCCCTCGACGCGGATGATCTCGTAAACGACGGCGGCGCGAAGCCTGCGCCGCTTGGTCACCGAGCGGGTTTCTTCGCGCGATAGACCCCCAACCGTCGGCGGTGCATCAGCCTTTGGTGAGGCCTTCTTCGCCATCATTTTCTCCCTCGCTGCCGCCGACACCACTCATTCTACCCGCGACAGATACGTCGACGACGATGGTCATGTCACTCACCTCCCGGGAAATCGACGATGGTGAAATTGAGCGGCAGCTCGCCCTCGCGCGTCTCAGGTTTCATCTTATCGCGGCGCGGAAAGCCGGGCTTGCCGTCAAGCGCCTCGGCGAGCGCTTCATCTTCCGCCTGCCCCGCGATCCCGAAGGACCGCAGCACGTAAGGATAGCCGTCGGAGGTCGCGACCTCCGGGCCGTTGACGACATGGAAGTGGAGGTGCGGCGCAAGCGACCCCGCCGGTGTTGCCGAGAAGGCCGATCACCTGGCCCGCCTTGACATGATTGCCGGCTTTGACCTTCACGCTGCCGGGTACAAGATGCGCATAGAAGGCGGTCAGGCCGCCGGGAAGCGCCAGCGCGACATAGTTGCCGAGCTGCGCGGCGAAGGCGAGACCGCTCGGCATCGTGCCGGGAGTCTGATTCTCCTGATCGTCGCGCGCCACCGTGACCACGCCGTCGCCGACCGCCAGAACCTTGGCGCCGTAGCCAACCCAGCTCTCGGGCTTCGACTTGTCGCCGTTGAAGATGCGGCCGTCCTTGTCGATCTTGATCCAGTCGATGGCGAAGCGTTCCGACCCCTGGATTTGGCCGTCAAGCCCGATCAGCGCGTTGATGTGCCCGGTCGGCCCGCAGCAGCCGTCGGAAGCGAGCCATCTTCCCCCTTCGAGCGGCGGCGACAATACCGACGGCGTGTCCTGCGAGATCGTCACCGCGCCGCCGCGATAGGTGAATGTGCCTGGCGTCTTGGTGAAGGGATCGGGGCCCGAAATCTCGAAACGATGCTGAAGCGCGCGCGGGACGTCGTCCCTCGATGCGAAGTCGAGATTGAGGAGGAGGACGCGGCTCTGGAACGGCCCGAACAACGTGTCGGGGGCGGTTTGCCGGTCGAGCCTGTGCAGATACGCGCCCTTGACGATGTCGTCGGCATCGAGCTTGAGCAGCGTCTGACCGCTCGCTGAATCGCGCACCTCGACCGCGCGGAGACCGGCCGGCGCGTTGAGCGTGTTGGTGAGCTGAAGCTCGTAGAGCACATGGTAACGCCCGTCGCTGCCCTTGACCGGCACGATGCGCTGCTGCGGCACCGGCGTAACCACGATCGGCGATAGCGGCCGTCTTCCGCGCCGGCTGGCGCCGCCGCGCACCACACCGAAAGCGTCATGATCGCGATGATAAGGAGTCGGGTGCCCATCAAAACGACTTCCGGAACAACGGCTTACGCGGCACTGATCTGCTTGGCTTTGTCGAGCAGGGCCTGAGCCTGGCGGATCGAGGCGATGTCGATCAGGCGGCCGTCGAGCGACACCGCGCCCTTCCCTTCCTTCGCCGCTTGCTGCATGGCCTCGACGATGCGCTTGGCCTTGGTGACCTCGGCCTCCGATGGCGTGAACACCTGGTTGGCGAGCGCCACCTGGCTCGGATGGATGGCCCATTTGCCCTCGAAGCCGAGCACGGCGGCGCGCTTGGCGGCGGCGAGATAGCCGTCGGGGTCTGAGAAATCGCCGAACGGCCCGTCGATCGGACGAAGCCCGTAGGCGCGGCAGGCGACCATCATGCGCGACAGCGCATAGTGCCACGGATCGTTCCAGTAATAGGCGCGAGGGCCGCCGCCCTCGTCCTTGTCGGCGAGGATGCCGTAATCGGGATGCGGCGCGCCGATACCCATGGTGCGCGCCCGCGTCGAGGCGGCATAGTCGGCGACGCCGAAGCTCAGCGCCTCGAGGCGCTTGGAACTTTGCGCGATGGCCTCGACATTGGCCATGCCGAGCGCGGTCTCGATCAGGCATTCGAAGCCGATGCGCTTGTCGCGCTTCTTGGCCTGTTCGATCTGCGTGACCAGCATGTCGATGGCATAGACGTCCTGCGGCACGCCGGTCTTGGGGATCAGGATCATGTCGAGCCGCGGGCAGTTCTCCATCACGTCGACCACGTCGCGATAGCAAAAATGGGTGTCGAGACCGTTGATGCGGATCATCATGGTCTTAGTGCCCCAGTCGATGTCGTTCAGGCCGGCGACAATGTTCTTGCGCGCCTGCTCCTTGTCGTCGGGCGCGACGGCGTCCTCGAGGTCGAGGAAGATGATGTCGGCTTGGCCTTTGGCCGCCTTCTCGAACAGCGAGGGGTTGGACCCCGGCACGGCAAGCTCGGAACGGTGCAGACGCGGGGTGGCCTGTTGGATCAGGGTGAAGCTCATGTTTTCCCTCCTGGTTACCCTGTGGCGCCGAGACCGGCGGCAACGGTGTTGATGGATAACAGCAATGCAGATTTATAGGATTCACGCTCGGCCTCGCTTGCCGCGTCACGGAAACGGCGCAGCAGCTCGACCTGCTCGCGATTGACCTCGTTGACGGTGGGGAGCCTAGCTGAGAGGTTGGCGCGATATTGCGGGAAACGCTCGGCGATTTCGCCGCCGCCGCTTACCTTGAGCACCATCTCGCGCGTCAGGCTGAGCTCCTGCTCGATCAAGGGAAGGACCGTGTCGCGCACGGAAGCGTCGGCAACCAGGCTCGCATAGTCGCGCATGATGCCGGGGTCGACCAGCAACAGCGTCTTCTCCACCTCATCGATAATCAGGCGGAACAGGCGCGACTGTTCGAACATGCGCTTGAGCAGGGCCAGCCCGTCGCCGCCGCGCACCTGCAGGAAGGTCTGGATGGTGCTGCCCACGCCGTACCAGCCGGTAACGATGTGGCGGTTCTGCGCCCAGGCGAATACCCAGGGAATGGCGCGGAGGTCCTTCAGCGAGCGCGCGCCGAAGCGCCGCGCCGGGCGCGAACCGATATTGAGCAGGGAAATTTCCTCGAGCGGGCTGGCCGCCTGGAAATAGGCGATGAGATCTGGGTGGCCGATGAACCCCGAATAGGCGGCGCGCGACGCGCCGGCCAGCGCTTCCATGGCGTCGTCGAATTCGCGTTTCGGCTGTAACGCCTCCTCGCGCTCCGACTTCAGCGCGTGCTCGAACACGCTCGCGGCCAACAGCTCCATCTGATAGAG
>DATMDY010000120.1:0-6148 GCA_035557335.1 Methyloceanibacter sp. | reverse complement strand
TTGGCGGGGCGAACGGGCGCGCGCTTCAGCTCGTCTTCGAGCTTGGCGAAGAGGTCGCGCGCGGCGCTTTTGGTCTTGCGTTTGGCGCTCATAGCCGAATCTGTTGACGGGAACCGTCCGTTAGCTCGCACGCAGTTGCGGCTTTTTCAAGAGTCCGCGGTTCAGGCGATCTTGCCGCCGCCCATTTTGGTGATGACCAGCACGGAGGGACGGGGCGGCGTATGGGGATCGAAATCAGGCCAGCGCGTGGCCGGATCGGCGAATGTGGAGGCCCGCTCGAAGCCTTTATACTTGTCGGTGCCGTCGGTACCTGGATGCTGCACGGCGACGAATAGCGTCTCGCCGTCAGGCGTAAAGCAAGGCCCGCACATCTCGCCACCCACAGGGCAGCGGAAGAATAGCTTGGATGTGCGCCGCCGCCCGCCTTCCGTCTCCAGCGCGTAAAGGCCGTCCGCCCGTCCGGTGGGCCAAGGATCGCCTTGATCGGTGCTGATCCATAGGCGGCCCTCGGCATCGACGGCTGCGTTGTCGGGGCAGGCAAACCAGCCATTGTCGGACGTGGCTGGGTTCCACAGCGCCCCTACGTCTGTGATGGCGGGGTCGCCGCAACGCACCAACACCTCCCAGATGAACGTGTCGGCGGCATGGTCGCCGTCAGGCGGAGCCATCTCGATGATATGACCGAACAGATTATCGGAACGAGGATTGGCAGCATCCTCATCGCCGTCAGGTCGTTCCTTGTTGTTGGTCAGCATGACATAGACACGCCCGTTGGCGGGATTGGGCTGCACGTCCTCGGGACGGTCCATGCGGGTCGCGCCGAGCAGGTCTGCGGCAAGCCGCGCGTCGATCACTACATCGGCTTGGGAAGAAAAGCCGTTAGCTTCCGTCAACGGACCTTGGCCGAACACCAGCGGCAGCCATTCTACCTGTCCGTCGTCGCGAAACCTGGCAACCGACAAGGTGCCGGACGACAGCAGCCTCCTATTCGCCGCGCGGTCGTCTGGGTCGTAGCGGCCATCGGTGACGAAGCGATAGACATACTCGAACCGGCCATCGTCGCCGGAATAGATCACCACGCGGCGGTCTTTGTTGACGATGCATTCAGCGCCTTCATGGCGGAAGCGGCCGAGCGCGGTGTGCTTCACCGGCACGGACGCGGAATCGAACGGATCGATCTCGACGATCCAGCCGAAGCGGTTCGACTCGTTCGCTTCCTTATCGACATTAAAGCGGTCGACGAACTTGCCCCAGGCCTGCCATAGCCCCGGCACGCCGTAGCGCGCGTAGCTCTTGGCCTGCGTGCCGCCGAGACCCTCCGGAGCTTTGCGGCCTTCGCCGCACGCATCGCTCCAGAAATAGCCATGGAAGTTCTCCTCGGCGGTGAGATAGGTGCCCCACGGCGTCTGTCCGCCGGCGCAATTGTTGAGCGTGCCGAGGATGCTCTTTCCCGAAGGATCGACGCTGGTCTTCAGCCGGTCGTGCCCGGCGGCAGGGCCGTCGGCAGTCATCGTCGTGGTGAGCGGGCTGATGCGCCGGTTGTATTTGCCGTCGAGCATGGGGCGCCAGTCGTCGCCTTCCTGCGCGATCTCGACCATGCTGACGCCATGGGCCGCCATCTCGATCTCGACCAGCTCGGCGGTCATGTCCGGAAAGCAGACGAGGTCCTGGCGGATCAGGCCAGGGAACATGACCTCCTCGTTGGTGTATTCGTGATTGATGCAGAGCAGGGCGCGTCTGCCGTCAGTCCCGAGCGGAAAGAAGGCGATATAGTCGTTGTTGTACCCGAACTGCTTCAATTGCGCCGCGGCGCTCTGCTTCAGCGGGTCGAAAGCCGGTGCGTCAACGAACAGGGGATCCCCCCAGCGCAGCAAAACCTGCGCGCGATATCCCAGCGCGACATGGTGGGTACCGTCAACGCCCGCCGCGACTTCCTCGAAATCGAAACGGTCCGCCTCGATCCCCGTCGCTGCAGCCTCGCGGGCCGCGAGAGCAGACGGTCCGAACAGGACAGTGGCGGCGGCGACGCCGAGCGTGCCGCGCATCATGTCGCGCCGGCTGTAGCGGCGGACGATGACATCGCCGATGGTCTCGCCGCCGTCGGGGCTCAACGGCCGATCGTCATGGGCCTCGTAGGCCTCGGCCCTGTTGCAGAAGCCGTCAGATTTCACCATATGCAGAGTCAATCATGCGCCACGCTCAACACCAAGCCTAGAGCGGTGCCGTGACAGATTTGCGAAGAGATTTTGATGGCGGCAGAAACACCCGTTTGCGATTTCGGCTGGAAGGCGAAGGACTTCACGCTGCCCGCCGTGGACGGCAAGACCTACAGCCTTGCGGATGTGCGCGGGGAAAAGGGCACGCTGGTGATGTTCATCTGCAACCATTGTCCCTACGTCAAGGCGGTGATCGATCGCATGGTGCGTGACGTCAAGGAACTCGAAGCGCACGGCATCAAGGCCGTGGCCATCTCAGCCAACGACGCCGAGCATTACCCCGATGATTCCTTCGATAACATGAAGCGTTTCGCGGTGGAGCATGGCTTCACCTTCCCCTATCTCTATGACGAGAGCCAGGACGTGGCGCGCGCCTATGACGCCACCTGCACGCCGGATTTCTTCGGCTTCAACGCCGATCATGAACTGCAGTATCGCGGGCGGCTCGACGAGAGCCGCAAGGAAGCCGCGGCCCCGCATGTCCGGCGCGACCTGTTCGAAGCGATGAAGCAGATTGCCGCGACGGGGCAGGGGCCTCGCGAGCAGATCCCGTCGATCGGCTGCGCCATTAAGTGGAAGGCGGCCTAGGCGGCGCGCCCTGCATCCTTTTGAGGGCACCTTCGTCTTTGTATGGTAGAAGGCCCACTCAGGATGAGAAGTGTCATGAACGATAAAACCGATGAAGCAATCCGCGCCGCTGTGCGTGACCATTACGCCTCGGTGGCAACCGGCGTCACCAAGGATGACCCCGAGGCCCCGCCTGAAAGTGACGGCGGTTGCTGCGCACCGACATGCTGTGGCGGAAGCACTTCCTCCTCTTCTCTGAAGGTGGGCTACTCGCCGGAAGATGTTTCAAGTGCCCCGGAGGGCGCCGACCTAGGCCTCGGTTGCGGCAATCCGCAGGCGATTGCCGGTCTTAAACCCGGCGAGATCGTCCTCGATCTCGGTGCAGGCGCCGGCTTTGACGCGTTTCTCGCCGCGCGGCAAGTGGGCTCAAACGGCCGCGTGATCGGCGTCGACATGACGCCGGCGATGCTAGAGAAGGCCCGCCACAACGCCGCGAGGGCGGGTACCGAAAACGTCGAGTTCCGGCTGGGCGAGATCGAACACCTGCCGGTCGCCGATGCGAGCGTAGACGTGATCATGTCGAACTGCGTGATCAATCTCTCGCCCGACAAGCCTGCAGTCTTCGCCGAAGCGTTCAGAGTGCTAAAGCCTGGAGGGCGCATCGCCGTGTCCGACGTCGTCGCGACCAAACCGCTCCCCGATGCCCTCGCCAGGTCTGTTGCCGCCCATGCCGGCTGCATTGCAGGTGCGGCGGACATCGAGACATTGAAGGCCATGCTCGCGGCATCCGGGTTCACCGGCATCCGCATCACCGTTAACGAGCAGAGCAGGGAATTTATTCGCGATTGGCTGCCGGGCAGCGGCGCCGAGTCATACGTGGCCTCGGCCATGATCGAAGCCACCAAGAGGCGGTAAGTGTTACCTGCGAAAAAAATCACCGAAAGCTCATGGCAGGAGCTGATCCGAGCTGTGCGATCTTACGTCGGCAGGCGGGTAACAAATCCCGAGGATCGCGACGATCTCGTGCAGGAGGTGCTTCTCCGGGTCCATCGTGGGCTCCCTAGCCTCACGGACCAGAATTCGCCGGGGCCCTGGATATTCGGCATTGCTCATAACGTGGTTGTCGACCACTGGCGGAAGCGAGGACGGGCTCGCTCGGTGCCCATCGATGAGGCCGAGATCGACCTTGGCGAATTGGTTGATGAGACAGACGATGGCGAGGTGTTGCAGCAGAGCGTTGCGACTTATCTCGCCGACATGGTGACCCGGCTTGAGAGCCCCTACCGGGAAACGCTCATGCTGACAGAGCTGCAGGACATGAAATACGCAGATGCCGCGCGCAGGCTTGGGATCTCCCTCGCCGCTGTCAAATCGCGGGTTCTGCGCGGGCGCGAGATGCTGCGTATGTCCCTGATCCGCTGCTGTGAGATAGAACTCGGAGCCACTGGCCGGGTGCTTGACTGCACGCCTCGCGCCAAGGCCGGTTGCGAGTCATGCAATCCAGCGCGTGCGTGATGGCGACAAGTATTGAATTAACTTCCGCTTAAGCCTGCCGGTTACCCGTTTCTTTACCGTGCTCCCGCAGATTCAACGTGGGAAATGGTGGAGTCCGGGCGCGTGGCAATGCGTTACCTCCTGATGGTGTCACTGGCGGGGGCAGCCGTGTGGGGTGTGATCGCGCTCAGCACGAGCGGCGCGCAGACATATGCGGTCGATTTCGAGCACACCGCCTCGTTTGCCACGCAGAACAATGCCTCGTTCTGGCTGCTCGCCGCGGTCGCCATCCTCCTCACGCTGTCGCTCTGCCGCTTCGTGGTCTTCGGGCTGCCGTCGCTGGTCAACGCATGGTGTCAGGGTAACAAGACTTGGCTCTACATGGCCATGCTGGGCGGCGCGGCCTATGGGGTGCTCTATTTGATGTAAGCGCGTGCTTGAGTTTTGGGGGAGCCTGGCGAGAACCTTTCTGCCGCATCTGACGGGGAGCGGACTTGAGGTTCGGCAGGCCGGGCAAAAGTGGGGCGGACGCCTGATGGCGCCCGCCCCATCTTTCAACGACTTTGTTCCCGCGTCAGATGCTGTAATACATGTCGAACTCGATCGGGTGGGGCATCATCTCGAAACGCTCCACCTCTTCCATCTTGAGCTCGAGATAGGAGTCGATCGCGTCGTCGCTGAACACGTTGCCCTTCTTGAGAAAGGCACGGTCGGCGTCGAGCGACTCGCAGGCCTCGCGCAGCGAGCCGCACACCGTCGGCACCTTCTCCAACTCTTCGGGTGGCAGGTCGTAGAGATTCTTGTCGATCGGATCGCCCGGATGGATCTTGTTCTCGATGCCGTCGAGCCCGGCCATGAGCATGGCGGCAAAGGCCAGATACGGATTGGCGCCGGGATCGGGGAAGCGTACCTCGACGCGCTTGGCCTTCGGACCTGAGCCCAGCGGAATGCGGCACGAGGCCGAGCGGTTGCGCGAAGAATAAGCGAGCAGCACCGGCGCTTCGTAGCCCGGTACCAGCCGCTTATAGGAGTTGGTGGTCGGGTTGGTGTAGGCGTTGAGCGCCTTCGCGTGTTTCAGGATGCCGCCGATATAGAACAGGGCGGTGTCCGACAGATCGGCATATTTGTCGCCCGCAAAGACGGGCGTGGATCCCTTCCAGATCGACTGGTGGGTATGCATGCCCGAGCCGTTGTCGCCGAAGATGGGCTTCGGCATGAAGCAGGCGGACTTGCCGTAGACCTGCGCCACCTGGTGGATGACGTATTTGTAGATCTGCATCGCGTCGCCGGTCTGAACGATGGGCCCGAACTTTATGCCGAGCTCGTGCTGGGCGGCGCCCACCTCATGGTGATGCTTCTCGGTGACCACGCCCATGTCGGACATGACGCTCAGCATCTCCGAGCGCAAGTCCTGCGCCGAGTCGACCGGCGGCACCGGGAAGTAGCCGCCCTTGGTGCGGGGACGGTGGCCGAGATTGCCCATCTCGTACTCGGTGTCCATGTTGGACGGCAGCTCCATGGAGTCGATCTTGTAGCCGCAATTGTACGGCTCCGCGGAGAAGCGCACGTCGTCGAATACGAAGAACTCGGCCTCGGGGCCGAACACCGCCGTATCGCCGACGCCGGTCTGCTGCATATAGGCTGCCGCCTTGCCGGCGATCGAGCGCGGATCGCGTTCATAAGGTTCGTTGGTCAAGGGCTCGAGCACGTCGCAGAACACGGCGAGCGTACTCTGGGCGAAGAACGGATCGAGCACCGCCGAGGCCGGGTCCGGCATGAGCTTCATGTCGGACTCGTTGATCACCTTCCAGCCGGCGATGGACGAGCCGTCGAACATGATGCCTTCGGCGAAGGCTTCCTCGTCCATCAGC
>DATMDY010000119.1:0-8004 GCA_035557335.1 Methyloceanibacter sp. | reverse complement strand
CGAGGCAATCGCCGGGGCAAGCTGATCGATTGGCTGAAGATCGATTCGTGGATCGATGCCGGCATCTACGGCGCGTGGACCGGCTTCCGCGACTGGTGGAGCTCGTATTCCACCTTCTTCGGCCGGTTCGAGGTCAAGGGCCCTCTCCGTGCCGTGAACGAGCTAGCCTGCGAGGCGCTCACCCTCGGCACCGCCGCCCTTCTGGTGCTCTCGGCCTTCGCGCTGCCCGCCTTCGATATCGCGCAAGGCAAGATCAACCTGTCCGACGAATACAGCGTCACCTTCCTCGATCGCTACGGTAACGAGATCGGCAAGCGCGGGCTGCTGCGCGACGATTCGGTGCCGCTCGCGGAAATTCCAGATCACATGATCAAGGCGACGCTCGCCACCGAGGACCGCCGCTTCTTCGATCATTTCGGCGTCGACATCATGGGCACGCTCCGCGCTCTCGCCGAGAACGCGCGCGCCGACTCGGTGGTGCAGGGCGGCAGCTCCATCACCCAGCAGCTCGCCAAGAACATGTTTCTGTCGCCCGAGCGCTCGCTGACACGCAAGATCAAAGAGGCGGTCATCGCCATCTATCTCGAGAACCACTACACCAAGCCCGAGCTGCTCAAGCTCTATTTCGACCGCGCCTATCTCGGCGGCGGTTCCTACGGTGTGGAGGCCGCGGCCCAGTATTATTTCGGTAAATCGATCCGCGACGTGACGCTCGCCGAGGCGGCGATGCTCTCCGGCTTGTTCAAGGCGCCGACCCGCTACGCCCCGCATATCAATCTCGCCGCCAGCCGCGGGCGCGCCAATCTGGTGCTGAGCAACATGGTGGAGGCCGGCTATTTGAGCGAAGGCCAGGTGTTCGGCGCCCGCATGAACCCGGCCAAGATCGTCGAACGCACCGACTCCAACACGCCTGATTATTTCCTCGACTGGGGCTTCGAAGAGGTGCGGCGGATAATGCGCGGCAAGCCGCATCACATCGTCGTCGCGCGCACGACCGTGGACCTCGGCCTGCAGAGGAACGCCGAGGACGCGATGGCGGAGACCATCAAGCTGTACAGCCGCTCGCGCAATTTCGACAACGGCGCGCTCGTCTCCATGGAGCTCGACGGCGCCGTGCGGGCCATGGTCGGCGGCAAGGATTACGGCGAGAGCCAGTTCAACCGCGTGAGCAGCGCCTACCGGCAGCCGGGCTCCTCGTTCAAGGGCTACGTGTACCTGACCGCGCTCGAGAACGGCTTCACGCCGAACTCGGTCGTCAGCGACGGCTATGTCAGTTGCGGGCGCTGGTCGCCGAAGAACTACTCCGGCGGCTTCCGCGGACGCATGACGCTTAGGACCGCCTTAGCCAAGTCGATCAACACTATCGCCGTAAAGCTGTCGCTGCAGGCCGGGCGCGAGAAGGTCCTCGCCAACATGCAGAAGATGGGCATCACCCATCTCAAGAAGACGTGCTCGCTGGCGCTCGGCGACACCGGCATGACCCCGCTCCAGCACACCGGCGGTTACGCCGTGTTTGCCGCGGGCGGCCTCGAAGTCCGGCCCTTTGGCATCGAGGAGATCCGCACGCTCGGCGGCGATCTCGTCTACAATCACGATCGCGATGAGCCGGCGCGCAAGCAGATCTTCGACCGCAAGGTGATCGAGCAGCTCAACACCATGCTGCAGGCCGTGGTGACCGAGGGCACCGGCCGGCGCGCGCAGCTCGAATACACCTACTCCGCCGGCAAGACCGGCACGAGCACGGCCTATCGCGACGCCTGGTTCATCGGCTTCACCGGGCAGTACGTCACCGGGGTTTGGCTCGGCAATGACGACTTCACGCCGATGTCGCGGGTCACCGGCGGCAGCTTCCCCGCCGAGACCTGGCAGAAATACATGATCGGAGCGCACGACACCGACAACATCCCGCAAATCCCGGGGCTTGAGCTGCATCCCGTCCAGGTCGCCGAGCAGGCCCGCCTCCGCGCGGCCATGGCGCAGAACGCCACCGCGGAGACGCCAGTCCTGCAGCCGATCGAAAACGTCAAGGACATGTCGACGGGCACGCGGCAAATTCTCGAGAAGATGAGTACCCTGCTCAAGGACGCCAAGCCCGTGACCGGTGAGCCGGCAGGGCCCCGCGCCGAGGCCCCCAGGTCTCCAGCCCCAGCTGACTCGCCCAAGCCGAGCCTTGCCGCGGCGCCGCCGGAACCCGACGGCCTCGCCATTACGGCTCAACCGGAGAGTTCTCTGTCCGCCGGCAGAGACAGCGGGATACCGCTTCCGCAATAGGCGAAGCTCGCCGCGCAACGCCTTCGAGAGACCATGATCGCTTGACCAGCGTCCTGCCAGATACCCCGCATGCCCTCACCTCCTCACATCACGCCGCTTGGCGCGTGGAGGGCGACACGTCCATGCGCACTCTCGGCTATTTCATCGGCACTTTCGCCGTGGCGCTGATTCTAGGCATCGGCTCGGCCTGGTACATGATCGAACGCGGTTCGCCTTTGACAACGGTGAAGGCGGGACCTTGGGAGAGCTGGCTCAGCGAGGGCAATCCTCACGCCGACCCCTACACCAAGGCGCATTTGGCGCGCAGCGGCAGGCTGCCGCTCACCTCGACCGCGGCCCGCTATTTCGTTGCCCACACTGATAACCGAGGCAGCAGCCTCACCTCATCCTGCGAATATTCGATCGTAGGCTCACCGCTCAACGCCCGCTGGTGGTCGCTCGCCGTCTATGACGATTATGGCGCCTTGATCGACAACCCATCGGACCGCCACAGCTTCAACAGCGAGGAAGCAATCCGCCGCGCCGATGGCACTTTCCATGTCACCCTTGCCCGCAACGCGCGCCCCGAGAACTGGCTTCCGAGCGGGACCGAACACGGGCGCGGCTTGACGCTGATGTTGCGCGTCTACGGACCGCGCGACACCGACGTCTTGGGCATCGGACAAATTCCCGTAGAGAGACTCCCAAAGATCGAGCGCGGCGCATGCGAGTAAACCTTCCCGGCCTCTATATCGCACTTGGCCTGGTGCTCGCGGGCCTCATCCATATCGTGGCGGTGCTTACGCTGCCGCTGCTCGCGCCCCGGAACGCGCAAGCGAGGCTCGCCGAGCTTGGGCCGGTCAATACCATGATCCAGCTGCCTGCCCCGGCACCGGGCCGGCAGGTCATGCCGATGATCGCGCCGGACGTGCGCTACGCCACCTGCCGCTTCGACCTTGCCAATGGGCCGGTGCGGGTGCGCGCGCGAGGCGCCGGCGATCTCTGGTTCATCGCCTTCTATACGCCCGAGGGGGACAATTTCTATACGGTGACCGGAAGCGACATGAAGACGGCCGAGATCGATATGGTCATTTCCACGGCCGACCAGATCGTGGCGGAGGCGGATGTCGACGCTCCGGAAGCCCTCGACAACATCGTCGTGGTCAACTCGCCCACGACCGAGGGAATCGTCCTCATCCGCGCGCCCCTGGCGGGGCCAAGCGGAGCGGCGCGCGCCGAGCAGGCGCTTAAAGCCACCTCCTGCGGCCCCCACTCTGTCGCGCGCTCAAGTCCTTAAGACTGCTTCTTCCGGCTGCGCTGCGCCCGCCGCCGCAACGGCGTGATGGTTTGCTTTGGTCTCTTGCGCGCCGACCGGCGTTCGATCCGCACGCCTGGGAAGATGATGATCTCGCCGAGCGACCCCTCCAAGGGCTTGGTGATCCGGGCCGCTTCTTCCTCGCTACGGCGGAATTCCAAGATGATCGCCATTCTCGGCCTCCACGATGGCTCGCCGCTATAAGCGGGGAGCGGGGCGGTCCTTCCCGCCGCCTAGGAGTAAAAGGCGGGTAAGGTTAACGATCCCCTAACCGCCCTTTCGCCGTCCACAGGAGTTCCAGTCAGTCGATGGCGTCGTCGCCGAGAAGGTGGCGGCCGGCCCTATCCTCGATCTCCACGATCCAAAGGTCGGGATCGAATTGCCACTGCCGCACCAGATAGTCTTCGGCCGTGGCCTTGGGCACGGGCTCGCTCCCCAGCAAACGCACCCAGCGCCGCTCGTTCTCGCTGCCGGCAAAGCCGGCCGGCGCCGGTCCGTAGAGCCGGACAGTGCCATCGAGGAGATGGACGCAGATAAAGATGGCGCCCGCGGCATCGTCGCCATGCCGCACGATAGCGGCGGGGACGTTCTCGGCGTAGCAGCGGCGCAAATAGGCCCTGACCCAAAGCTCGCTTTTGACGCGCATGGACCTAAGTCTAGCGCATGTTCAAGGCTTGGCGGCGGTCTTGGTCAGGTCGCGCCCGGTGACGCGCTTGAGCTGGTCCAGGAGCTCGGGAGAAATATGCCCGGTCTCGGGGATGTTGCGGTCGCGCTGAAAGGCGCTGATGGCCGCAGAAGTGGAACTGCCAATGGCGCCATCGGGCGTGCCGGGGTCGTAGCCGAGATCGGCAAGGATTTGCTGCACGGCCATCACCGTGGCGGACTCGTCCTCAGTCGGGGTGGCAGGAGCGGCGGCGGCGGAGCCCGTATCAGCAGGCTTCGCGCTGCCGCCGAGCAGGATGTGATGCAGCAGATCGTCGGTGGCGATACCGGTGACCGGGAGGCCTTCGCGGCTTTCATAGATCGAAATCGCCGCCCGCGTCTTGACGCTCAGCGTGCCATCGGTCTCGCCGACGTCATAACCGCGCGCGGCAAGCTCTCGCTGCACAGCCCTGACGACCAGCAGCGACCCGCCATTCTCGGCACTTAGGGGCGGCAGATCGGTGCTGACCGGCGGAAGCTTCACCTCCACGGACGCCGTTTGCGGAACGCTGGCCGTTTTTGGCGCCGGCGCGGCCGCCGGCACCGGTGCGGTGGGAGGCAGAGACGCAAGGCCGCGCAGATCCTGGAGATAGAGCGCGTTGTAGATGATGCTGCCGCTCAAGGCCAAAAAGGCCAGAAACACGAGCCGTGCCAATACGACATTCATTAGGACCCCTCCGCGGGCCATCTTGGCGTCGGAAGCTAAAGAGATATTAAACGGGCGCAAAGTCCGGCTTTTATCTTAAGCGGCGGACATGGCTTGCGGCGGGAGGGACGGTTCGACCGATTCGCTTGCTGCCTCCAGCGGCAGCACGATGGTTGCGGTGGTGCCCTGCCCGAGCGCGCTAGCCAGCTCGAGCCTGCCGCCATGCAGCCGCGCTAAGCCCTTTACCACCGACAGTCCAAGTCCCGCCCCGTCATAGTTCCGGTTGTAGGAATCGTGCGCCTGCACGAACGGATTGCCGAGCTTGGGCAAATCCTCGTCGGCGATGCCGATGCCATTATCGGCGACGATGAGCTCGACATCGCCGTCCGACACCCGCGCCGACACGCGTACCCAACCGTCCGCATCGGTGAACTTGATGGCGTTCGAGATCACGTTGAGCAGGATCTGCTTGCAGGCGCGCTTGTCGGCCGCGAGCTCCGGCATGTTTGGCGATATGTCCACGCTGAGCGCGATCGATTTCTGCTCGGCGGCGTGGCGCATGACGTCGCAACAAGATTTGACCAGCGAACCCACGTCGAACGGCTCTTTCACGATGTCGAACTTCCCGGCTTCGATCTTCGACATATCGAGGATGTCGTTGACAACGTGCAGGAGGTGCTGGCCGCTTTCATGGATGAGGCCCGCATAGTCGCGGTAGCGGGCCTCGCCGAGCGCGCCGAACAGCTCGCGATTGAGGATTTCGGAGAAGCCGATGACGGCGTTCAGCGGCGTCCTCAACTCATGACTCATGTTGGCGAGGAACTGCGTCTTGGCGCGGCTGGCGCTCTCGGCCTCGTCGCGGATCCTGAGTAACTCCGATTCTTGCGTCTTGCGCTCGGAGATGTCTCGGGCGACGGCGACCATGCCGGAGGTCACACCCTCCCTCGTCATGGGGCGGCAGCGCATCTCCACCCAGACATAACACCCCGCTTCGCCGGCATGGCGCACCCTGAACTCGACGGCGATCGTCTCGCCATTGGCGTGGCAGCGTGACAAGGCGGTAAGAAAGGCTGGGCGGTCGGCGACGTGCACGCGCTCGAACAGTCCGTCGCCCAGGATGTTCTGCGACGGCTCGCCGCATAGAGTCTGCGCGGCATGCGAGGCGAACAGCACACGGCCTTTATCGTCGTGATAGGTAATGAGGTCGGTGGCGTTCTCGGCGAGCGCCGCGACAAGGGCTCTATGACGGGCTGCGGTGAGCTCGTCGTCGCGGGCCGTATCGTGCCAGAGCGCGCCGAAATAGGCGGCAAGCCCGCGTACAGTTTCACTCTTGAACACCGCGCATCTCGAAGCGGGCTCTAGCCGCCTCGTCCTTGATTCTCTTGGCGCGATTATTGGCCGGCGCGCTTAAGGAAGCCTAAAACGGGATCGGCATCGGTGCGATATCCAATACAATGATGCCGCTTCGTTTGGTTGATCCAAAATTTAGGAGATTCCCAGAATAAGACACCCCATCCAGAACATCGGAGAAATCTGTCTTTCGGCGATTGCCTGAGCCGCGCACAATGTTTCGATTCAAATTTTATCGATTGCGGTGAAGGTCCCTTATTTTCTTTGCGCTATACCGCTCCGATCTGACGGGAATATAGCGGCGGCAAGCCGCAGTCTTTAACAGAGAGGGCAAAGCGATGATGTTTCTGATCAAGACGGCTTTTTGGCTTACGATCCTTCTTCTGCTCGTCCCCACCGACGGGCAGCAGCAGAACCAAGTCTACGGAACGGCGGAAGCGGCGGTGAAAGATGTCGCAAGCTTCTGCGACCGAAATCCCGAGACCTGCATCACCGGCAAGAATGCATTCGACATGCTGGTGCAGAAGGCGGAGTTCGGCGCGCGCATGCTGATGGATTTCGTCGAAGGCCAGACCGCGACCGGGGAAAACCCGCAATCGATGGCCGACGAGTCCGGGACCATGCCGCTCCAGCCGGCGATCTGGGACATGGGCGAGTCCCAGGACACGCTCAGCTCCGAAGATCGCGACACGGCTTGGGGCGGCTAAAGGGCAATATCTTGAATTGACTGATCGATAGAATTTGGCGGCCCCGTCTGCCAGGGGCGCGCATTTGGGACGGTTATGCCCTTTCCCTCCCAGATTGCGCGCCCAACCTTTTTTGGCAAGTCGGTCGCAGCGCGCGCCTTTCCCGCCTATATTGAGTCTCATGGATACGCTGAATGAAACCCGCCAGGGCACGAGTTTCGACGAGATCCTCGCCGATTTCGCGCTGCTCGACGAGTGGGAGGATCGCTATCGCTACATCATCGAGCTTGGGCGGCGGCTTCAGCCCTTGCCCGAGCAGGACCACTGTGCCGCCAATAAGGTTCAGGGCTGCGTCAGCCAGGTGTGGTTGACCACCAAGGTCGATGCCAATGGTGGCGTGCCGCGTCTTACTTTCGTTGGTGACAGCGACGCACATATCGTGCGCGGTCTGATCGCCATCCTCTTTACGCTTTACTCGGGACGGTCTGCCGATGAGATCCTGGGCATCAACGCCCGCGAAACGTTTGGACGGTTGCACCTCAACGAGCATCTAACGCCGCAGCGTTCGAACGGTCTCATGGCCATGGTGAAGCGCATCAGAAGCGACGCCGAGACCGCCCTCGCCCCACCCACGCTGCATTAGCCTCTCCGGTTCCTACGCCACGCATCGAGCGTTGGACGGTAGTCGTCGCGCTTTGGTCCCGCGAACTTGCCGATGAGAGCCCCGAACTGCCCCTGGCGCAGCGTGACGTTCGATTCTCGTTGGAAACGGGGATAACGCTGGAGTCGGGGAAAAAGAGAAATGAGCGGGGATCTATACAATCCCCCGCTCTGGCAGCCGAAATCGTTCAGCGCGCTATTTCCGCCTCTGCCCCAGACCCATGCGCTTGGCCAGATCCGATCGGGCCGCGGCATAGTTCGGTGCAACCATCGGATAGTCGTGCGGCAAGCCCCACTTCTCGCGATAATCCTCGGGGGAGAGGTCATAATGGGTGCGCAGATGGCGCTTCAGCGATTTGAACTTTTTACCGTCTTCGAGACAGATGATGTACTCG
>DATMDY010000118.1:0-19216 GCA_035557335.1 Methyloceanibacter sp. | reverse complement strand
CTCTGCGTTCTGCAACGGGCCGCATTCGTCGCCGCCGGGTTTGGGCTGGCGCTCAATCTCGTCTTCGGGCCAAAACCCAGCCATTACGCCGTGACGATCCTGGGGGCCGCTGCCGGCGCGGCCATCGCCATACGGCAGATCGTGTTGCACATTGTCCCCGGCACCGGATCCTACGGCGATCCGATCCTGGGGCTGCACTTCTACACTTGGTCTTTCATGATTTTTGCCCTGATGATTATCGGCAGCGCCGTCATGCTGCTTGACGACCGGCAATTCGCGCGCGCCGAGCCGATCTCTACCCGGCTGAAGAGCCTGCCGCTCTTGGCGCTCACGCTGTTCACGGTGCTGACCATCGCCGTCATGGCCTCGACCATCGCGCTGTGCGGCGCGGGGCTCTGCCCGGACAGTCCGGAACGCTATCTGCTCTTTCAATAAAGAGTCCGACTAACGCCGCCCGATAAGGCGCGACAGCCGGTCGAGCGCGCCTTGCAGGATGTAGGCCGCGGCCATGCGGTCGATCACTTGCGCGCGGCGTTTGCGTGAGGCGTTGGCCTCGATGAGATGGCGCTCGACGGCGGCGGTGGAGAGCCGCTCGTCCCAGAACGCGATAGGGACTTGGATATGGGCGGCGAGGTTGCGGGCAAAGGCCCGGGTCGATTGGGCGCGCGGCCCCTCCGAGCCGTCGAGATTAAGGGGCAGCCCGATGACCAACGCGCCCACCCGGTGCGTTTCAACGACTTGTCGGATGGTTTTGGCGTCGGCGGTGAACTTGGTGCGGCGGATCGTATCGTAGGGCGTGGCGACCGTGCGGGTGACATCGGACAAGGCCATGCCGACGGTCTTCGTGCCGACATCGAGGCCGAGCAGCCGCGCCTCCGGCAAAAGAAACTGCGGCAGGTCTTCAATGGCGACAACAGGTGCTACAGTCACGACTGACACATTTAGAGGGTGAGACGCATGAAGCTAACGTGGTTCGGCCATTCCTGCTTCCGCATCGACACGGGTGCAAGCAGCATCCTGATCGATCCTTTCCTGACCCACAATCCGACCTTTGAGAAGGCCGGCATTCCGCTCGCTCAGGCGATCGAGGGCGTCACCCATGTGGCACTGACCCACGGCCATGAGGACCATACCGGCGATGTCGTCACCGTCTGCAAGGACACCGGTGCGCCGCTGATCGCCGTGCACGAGCTTGCCACCTATCTGGCGGCGCAGGGGGTGGACAGGATCGATCCGGGCAATACCGGCGGGACACTCTATCATGGCGATTTCGACCTGAGTTTCGTGCCGGCCTGGCATTCGGCGTCTCATACGGTTGACGGGCGCGCGGTCTATCTCGGGGCCTGTTGCGGGCTAATCGTCGCCGTGAAGGACGGCAAGACCGTCTACCACATGGGCGACACCGCCATCTTCTCCGATATGGCGCTGATCGACGAGCTCTATAAGCCGCGGATCGGCCTGGTGCCGATCGGCGACCGTTACACCATGGGCGCCAAGACCGCGGCGCTCGCCTGCAAGCGTTTCTTCAAGTTCGAGACGGTGGTGCCCTGCCATTACGGGACGTTCCCCATGCTCGACCGGACGGCGGACAAATTCATCGCCGAAATGACGGGTCAGAATGTCGTCGTGCCCAAGGTCGGCGTCCCCTTCGAGGTTTGAGACGCCCGAATGCGTCATCCGGCGTAAGCGGAATCCAGACCACAAGCGCGGAATTCGTGATTCTGGATACCGGCTTTCGCCGGTATGACGGAGTCTGGGCCGAAGCTGCGCCAAGTTGATGCTCCATCGGGTTCGGTGCTACAGGAACGCCTCATGTCCGTCGATCGCGCCACCGTCCGCCGCATCGCCCGTCTCGCCCGCGTTGCCATTACCGACGAGGAGGCCGCGCGGCTGGAGAAGGAACTGTCCGGCATCCTCGACTGGGTAGCGCAGCTCGACGAGATCGATACCTCAGCCGTCGAGCCCATGACCCGCGTCGCCGCCATGTCCATGAAGCAGCGCGAGGACGTTGTGACCGACGGCTTTTGCGCCGATGACATCCTGAAGAACGCCCCCATGGCCGACGACCATTATTTCGTCGTGCCCAAGATCGTCGAATGACCGAGCTGACCAATCTCACCATCGCCGAAGCGCGTGAGGGCTTGCGCGGCAAGTCGTTCTCGGCGCGCGAGCTGGCGGAGGCTCATGTCGACGCCATCGATAAGGCCAACGATGCGCTCAATGTCTATGTGCTGCCCACGCCCGAGCGCGCGCTCGACATGGCGAAGGCGAGCGACGCGCGGCTGAAGAAAGGCGAGGCCGGCGTGCTGGAAGGCATTCCGCTCGGCATCAAGGATCTGTTCTGCACCAAAGGCGTGCGTACCACCGCCTGCTCGCACATCCTGGATGGCTTCACGCCCACCTATGAGTCGACCGTCACCGCCAATCTTTGGGCGGAAGGCGCGGTAATGCTCGGCAAGCTCAACAATGACGAGTTCGCCATGGGCTCGTCCAACGAGACGAGCTTCTATGGGCCAGTCGTCAATCCCTGGCAGCGCAAGGGCTCGAACGCCAAGCTCGTGCCGGGCGGTTCGTCCGGTGGCTCGTCGGCGGCAGTAGCGGCGCGTCTGTGCATGGGCGCCACCGCCACCGACACTGGCGGCTCCATCCGCCAGCCCGCCGCCGTGACCGGCACGGTCGGCATCAAACCCACTTATGGGCGCTGCTCGCGCTGGGGCATCGTCGCGTTTGCCTCCTCGCTCGACCAAGCGGGGCCGATCGCCCGCAATGTGCGCGACGCTGCAATCCTGCTCAAAGTCATGGCGAGCAGCGATCCCAAGGACACCACCAGCGTCGATCTGCCGGTGCCGGACTACGAGGCCGCGGTGGGCAAAGGCGTGAAAGGCCTCACCATCGGCATCCCCAAAGAATATCGCGTGCCGGGCATGGCGCCGGAAATCGAAACTCTATGGCAGCAGGGTGTAGAATGGCTGAAGGCGGCTGGCGCCAATATTAAAGAGGTGAACCTGCCGCACACCAAATATGCCCTGCCGTCTTATTATATTGTCGCGCCGGCGGAAGCCTCCTCCAACCTCGCCCGCTATGACGGCGTGCGCTATGGCTTGCGCGAGAAGGGCTCCGACGTGATCTCCATGTACGAGAACACGCGCGCGTCGGGCTTCGGTGCGGAGGTCAAACGCCGCATCCTGATCGGCACCTATGTGCTGTCGGCCGGCTATTACGACGCCTATTATCTCAAGGCGCAGAAGGTGCGGACCTTGATCAAACAGGACTTCGACAACGCCTTCGAGGAGGTTGACGTCATACTCACGCCGACCACGCCGGGGCCGGCCTTCGCGCTTGGCGAGAAAACGGGAGACCCGGTCGAGATGTATCTGAACGACATTTTCACCGTGACGGTGAACATGGCGGGGCTTCCGGGCCTCTCCGTTCCCGCGGGATTGTCGTCGGAGGGCACACCGCTCGGGCTCCAGCTCATCGGCAAGCCCTTCGACGAGGAGACGCTGTTCAGGACAGGCCGCGTCATCGAGGAGGCCGCTGGCCCGCTGTTCAAGCCGCATGACTGGTGGAGCAAGGCCGCATGAATAAGCACACGACGAAACGCCTGCTGGTGTCCTCAGGAAGCCCCTATGAGCCGATCATCGGTTTCTCCCGGGCGGTGCGCGTCGGCGATATCATCGCCGTCGGCGGCACCACTGCGGGCTCAAGCGGCAAGCCGGTCGCCATCGGCGATCCCTCCGCGCAGACGCGGACGATCATCGAGATCATCGAAAAGGCGCTTGTCGATGCCGGTGCGAGCCTGAAGGATGTGGTCCGCACCCGGACCTATCTCGTGGACATTGCCCATTGGGAGGCGGTGGGCCGGGTGCATGGGGAATTCTTTGGTGATATCCGCCCTGCCAGCAGCATTCTGCAAGTGACGGGCTTTATCAGCCCGGACTGGCTCGTCGAGATCGAGGCCGACGCCATCGTGCAGGGAGGGCGATAGCACCATGGCGCCACGCGAGCCCACGGACTGCAAGGACATGGACCAGGTGCGGGCGGAGATCGACCGCATCGATGCGGCGCTGGTCGATCTGATCGGCGAGCGCTTCGCCTATGTCGATCGCGCCTGGCAGCTCAAGCAGTCGCCGGCCGAGGCCATCGTGCCCTGGCGCATCCAGCAGGTGATCGACAAGGTGCGCGCGCGGGCGGTGGAGAAGGGGCTGCCGCCCGAGCTTGCCGAGGCGCTGTGGCGGCAGATGATCGGCTGGTTCATCCAATACGAGGAGGAGAAACTCCGCCAGCAGACCGAAGGGAAGAAGTAACTGGCCGTGGATCAGAAAGCGGAAAAATCGAATCTCATCGAAGGCGCCACCGGCGAATGGGAGGTGGTGATCGGCATGGAGGTGCACGCCCAAGTCACCTCCAACGCCAAGCTGTTTTCCGGCGCCTCGACCGAGTTCGGCGGGGAGCCGAACTCTCATGTGAGCCTGGTCGATGCCGCCATGCCCGGCATGCTGCCGGTCATCAACGAATATTGCATCGCGCAGGCCATCCGAACAGGGCTCGGGCTGAAAGCCGAGATCAATCTCGACTCCGTGTTCGACCGGAAGAACTATTTCTATCCCGACCTGCCACAGGGCTATCAGATCAGCCAGTACAAGAATCCGGTCGTCGGCGAGGGCGAGGTGATCGTCGATCTGCTCGGCGGCGAGCGCGTCATTGTCGGCATCGAGCGGCTGCATCTCGAGCAGGACGCGGGCAAGAGCCTGCACGACCAGCACCCGCAATATTCCTTTGTCGATCTCAACCGCTCCGGCGTGGCGCTGATGGAGATCGTGTCGAAACCGGATCTGCGCTCCTCAGAGCAGGCGCGCGCCTATGTCACCAAGCTCAGATCCATCATGCGCTATCTCGGCACCTGCGACGGCAATATGGAGCAGGGTTCGTTGCGCGCCGACATCAATGTGTCGGTGCGTCGTCCGGGCGAGAAGCTCGGCACGCGCTGCGAGATCAAGAACGTCAACTCGATCCGCTTTATCGGCCAGGCCATCGAGCACGAGGCGCGCCGCCAGATCGACATTCTGGAAGAGGGCGGCGCAATCCAGCAGGAGACGCGGCTATTCGACGCCAAAACCGGCGAGACGCGCTCGATGCGCTCCAAGGAAGAGGCGCACGATTATCGCTATTTCCCCGATCCGGACCTCTTGCCGCTCGAGCTGACGCAAGCCTATGTGGATAAGCTGGCCAAGGATCTGCCCGAGCTCCCCGACACCAAGCGCGCGCGCTTCATCAAGGACTATGGGCTCTCGCCCTACGACGCCGACGTGCTGATCGCCGAGAAGGAGTCGGCCGACTATTTCGAGGCGGTTCTGAAAACCTCAGCTGCCGCGGTTGGTAGGGCGGTTGCGGGAGCTACGGCTATTGGCGCCGGTGATTTCGATATTGATCCAAAATTTGCGGTAAACTGGGTAATCAACGAGCTGTTTGGACGCCTGAACAAAGAAGGCCGCAGTATCGTCGATAGCCCAATCTCGGCAGCGCAGCTTCGGTCACTCATTGGCCTGATCAAGGCAGGCACCATCTCGGGCAAGATCGCCAAGGACGTGTTCGATATCGTTTGGACCGAGGGTGGCGACCCCGAGACAATCGTCGAGGCGCGCGGTCTCGTCCAGGTCACCGACATAGGCGCCATCGAGAAGGCGGTGAACGAGGCGATCGCCGCCAATCCCGACAAGGCGGAGCAGGCGAAGGCGAAGCCGGCGCTGATCGGCTGGTTCGTGGGCCAGGTGATGAAGGCCACCGGCGGCAAGGCCAGCCCGCAGGCGGTCAACACACTCCTGAAACAAAAGCTCGGCATCGAGTAAAGTCGGACTCCGGGGCTTTGGGGGGAACGGGGATGGTCCACGCGATCCGTGTGCACGAATACGGGGGTCCCGAGGTTCTCAAATGGGAGAAGGTCAAGGTCGGCGACCCGGGCCCCGGTGAGATCAAGATCAGGCAGACGGCTATCGGCCTCAATTATATCGACGTCTATGGCCGCACCGGCCTCTACCCGCAGCCTTCGCTCCCCTTCATTCCCGGCATGGAGGGCGCCGGGGTCATCACCGAACTGGGCGAGGATGTGCGCGGCTTCAAGGTCGGCCAGCATGTCGCCTATGCCGGGCCGATCGGCGCCTATGCCGAGGAGCGGCTGATCGTGGCGGACCGCGTGGTGAAGACGCCGCCCGATCTCGGCGACGACATCGCCGCGTCCATCATGCTCAAGGGCATGACCGCGCAATATCTTCTGCACCGGACGTATAAAGTCGGCCCTGGGACGACTCTTCTATTCCACGCCGCGGCGGGCGGCGTCGGACTGATCGCCTGCCAGTGGGCCGCTTATCTCGGCGCCACGGTGATCGGCACCGTGGGCTCGGACGGCAAGGCGCTGATCGCCCGCGCGCATGGCTGCACTCATGTCATCAACTACCGCACGGAGAACGTGGTCGCCGCGGTGAAGGAATATACCGACGACGAAGGCGTGGACGTGGTCTACGATTCCATCGGCAAGGACACGTTTCCGGCCTCGCTCGACTGCCTCAAACCGTTAGGCATGTGGGTGAGCTTCGGCCAGTCGTCGGGCCCTGTGCCGGAGTTCCACATCGGCCTGCTGGCGCAGAAGGGCGCGCTCTACGCCACGCGGCCGTCGCTCCACCATTACACGGCGACACGCAAGGACCTGGTGGATACCGCCAACGATTTGTTCGAGGTCGTCACCAAGGGCAAGGTGAAGATCGCCATCAACCAGACCTATCCGCTGGCCGATGCCAAGTGGGCGCATGAAGATCTCGAAGCGCGGCTTACCACCGGTTCGACGCTGCTGCTGCCCTAACCGTGGGAGACGAAATTTTCTCGTGGTTATCGGCGCGTCACCGCAGATGGTCAAAGAAACCTTGCCAATCGCGCGAATTAACGAATCGCCCCGCGAAACTGCGTGCGGCGTAAACCAACCTTACCGCGCGTTATGGATTGAGTGAGCTTCTCGTTAAGCACGCGCGTTCAGGACTTGTTGAAACTGCTCGCCGATGATCCCCGCATCGAGAACGCGCTAAAGGCGCTCAGGGGGTTAAAGGGGCAGTCAAATGGCACGAATGGACATGGGGCCGGAGCTCGCGGCGCTGACAGGGGCGCCCGACGCTCTGTTCGAGTTGGGGATGCTGTACGCGACCGGATTGGAGGTCGAGCCAGACCTGTGGTTGCGCATAAATGGTTCAATCTCGCCGCGTGGCGGGGGAACCATTCGGCGCGGGTCTATCGCAGCGAGCTCGCGCTGGAGATGGCGCCGGAACAGATCGCCGAGGCGCAGAAGCTCGCCCGCGAGTGGCTACAGACCGTCAACTGATTATTGCACCGCCTGGCTATCAGCCGTCTCGTCGCGGCACTTGCGAAACAGCGAGGTCATGCAGCGATAGCTCTTGCGGGCGAAACCGCCGACCGCGGTGCCCGCACGCTGCACGCGGTTGGGGCGGTCAATATCTTCGCTGTCAGCAGGCAGGCTCTCCACCACAGGCAGGTTCTCGTCAGCAGGTAGGTTCTCCGTAGGGGGCGGCGGCGGTGCTGATGTCAGAGGCACCGGCTCGTCGGCCTCGGATGAACCGCCCAGACGCGAGCGCGCGTTGCGCAGGCCCTGGCGAGAGGCGCTGACCGCGCGGCCGCCGAGCTCGTACATGGTTTTGGGCGCCTTGCCCTCCTGCGGCTTGTCGAAGGCTTCCTGGTCGCGCGCGATCCTGTCCACGAGACCCTGTACGCGGGGATCGGAAGCGACCTCAGGCGGGATGGCAGGACCGTCGTAATTATAGACCTTCGCCAGGCCCAGGCAGCTCTTGGTGTCGCGCTCCGCTGAGCAGGAGGCGTGATTGCCCTCCTTGGCGGTGCGGATGATGCAATAGAGTTTGACCGCGTCATTTGCCCGCGAGCCCACGCCGGTGACTTGGCAGCGATAGACCTGTTCCGGGTTCTTGCAGGTGACGCAATAGGTCGCGTCCTTGGCGAGCACGGGCGCCGCGAGGCCGAGAAGGCCCGCAGCAAGCCCCACGTGCAACAGCGTCCTAGAATAAGAGCGCCGATTCATGCGCCGCCTTCCCCTGATTTGCCAATAAGTTTAGCACATTACCCCCGCTACACAGGGGAAAACGAGATCTGAGGCACCGCAACTTAAGCGCGCAGCAAGTACCATCGTTAATGAGGAGGGGAACAAGGAGCAAAAACGTCAGGAAGCGGTTGTAGAAAGTCGTATGGGGACCGTAGCTGCTTGGTAGGTCGCGCCATGCTGCACCTGATCGCAAGACCCAGAAGATACCGTTGAGAAGCGCCGGTCGTCGACGCGTGCTTCGTCCTCCATTGCGCGCTTGAGAACTGTCGTGCGAAGATGTTCACCATAAGAAATCCGTTGAGGCGGACGTAAGCGCGGAAAAGCGCCGATCAGACGCTCAACCAGCGGGACAGCCAGCCTTAATGGATTTCTCTGTTATCAATTTCGCGCTGGTGGCCAAACTGCTGCTGCTCCTGCTGATCGGCATGGGCCCCAAGATTGCGCTGGTGCCTTTCCTCGAAAAGACCAAGCACTTCGATGCCGAGACACAACGCGCCGTCGGCCGCCAGATGGTCGTGACCGCGGTCGTCACCGCGCTCATCTTGTTTGCCTTTGGCGCGTTACTCATGCGCCTCCTTCACATCACAGGCGGCGCTGTTGCCGTGGGCGGCGGCATCATCCTCGCCATCTTGGCGATCAACATGGTGAGCGGTCCGGGCAAGAAGATCGTGGAGGAGGTGGAAGCGTGGGAGGATCCGAAGCGGATCGCCATCTATCCCCTCGCGGTGCCCTATCTGCTGAACCCGGTCGGCATCACCATCTTGATCATTGCCTCCAGCGAAGTCGTCTCGGTCGCGAGCGTTGCACTGGTGATCGGGCTGGTCCTGCTGGTTGGGGCGTTCGATTATCTGATCTTCGCCAACATCGACAAATTGGCCAAACGCCTGAACCCCACCGGTCTGGTGATTTCCGAGGTGGTGTTCGGAATCCTATTGACCGCGGTCGCCGTTCAGTTGGTGGTCAGCGGACTGGGCATGCTCGGAATCATCGCGACCTCCGGCTCCGCGCACTAGGCGAGTCAGCGAGCCGTTGACCTCGGGCTACAAAAGGGTCTAGGCGAAAGCATAACGCCGCAAGGAGACCATTCATGCCGAAACGGTTATCGGTTTTTGTGGCGCTGTTGCTAGGCCTCAGTTCGCCACTAAGCGCGCAAGTCACTATAGATGTCGCAAAGATCAGTTGTCACCAATTCGCAACTTACAAAATTGCTGAGCCAGATCGTATCGCAATCTGGCTGCACGGCTATTTCCATGGCAAGCGCGGGGACCTGATCGTAGATACCCAGGAACTCGCCGGAAACACCGATAAAGTCAAAGAATACTGCCTCAAGAATCCGGACGTTCCGTTGATGCAGGCGATCGAAACACTTTTCGGATCGGCGAATTGAGCGCGATAGCCGGCTCGCCGAAACCTATCGGCCAGTCCGATGGCCAGGATCATGGAGGAAAGCATGGTCGCAGGTGCGGAGAAGTCTTCGAAGGGGCTGCCCACGGCTCAGGAGATGATGGAGAAACTCGCTCTCACTGAGGCCAAGAATGCAGAAGAGGCATCGCGCAAGCATGCCGCGGCGGAAGCCGAAAAAAAAGCGCTGCTCGACAAACTCACCGCACCTTCAGGCGTTTCGGAAGAGGAGCGAATGAAGCGCGCCGCTGCGATTATTGAGCGGGCGGTGGCCAACGGTCTCACTGAGGTTCTGGTCATGCGATTCCCGAACTCGCTGTGCACTGACCTTGGGCGAGCAATCAATCAGCAGGAGCCGGGCTGGGAGACGACGCTGACCGGCCTCCCCAAGGAGCTGTACGAGTTCTGGAACCGGCAACTGCGCCCGCGCGGATACAAGCTTAGGTTCCAGATCATCGACTTTCCGGGCGGCGTGCCGGGAGATGTCGGCATCACGCTGAAGTGGGCTTGAGCAGGGTCGCTCGACGGACGCTAGTATTTTCCCTCGATCCAGCGGCGGTCCTTGATCGTTGCCTCGTCGTCATAGGCGCCCTTCTTTTCGCGGGTCGGCAGCTTGATCTTATCACGCTTCGGCTGCTCGTAGGGGATCAGGCTGAGAAAATGCGACAGCACGTTGAGGCGCGCCCGCTTTTTGTCATCCGAGCGCACGATATGCCAGGGCGCAAAATCGGTGTCGGTCGCTGCCAGCATCTTGTCGCGGGCGCGGGAGTAGTCGTACCAGCGCTCGCGCGAGGGTAGATCCATGTCGCTCAGCTTCCACTGCCGCAGGCGATCCTCGATACGCGCCTCAAAGCGCCGCTTCTGCTCCTTATTGCCCACCTCGAGCCAATACTTGACCAAGCGTATGCCGTTATCGACGATGATGTTCTTCTCGAACACGGGGCACATTTCCAAAAAGCGCCTATGCTGCTCCCTGGTGCAGAACCCCATGACATGTTCGACGCCGGCGCGGTTGTACCAACTGCGATCGAAGATCACGATCTCGCCGGCCGCCGGAAAGTGCGCGACGTAGCGCTGCATATAGATCTGCGACTTCTCGCGGTCGGAGGGCGCGGGCAGCGCCACCATCCGAAAAGTCCGCGGACTGACGCGCTCGGTCAGCGCGCGAATAGTGCCGCCCTTGCCGGCCGCGTCACGGCCCTCGAAGATGACGATGATCCGCTCGCCGGTCGCCTTAACCCAATCCTGTAGCGAACAGAGTTCGGTCTGCAGCTTGCGCAGCTCCTTTTCATATTCCTTGCGTTTGAGCATAGGTCTGCCAGCATCAGCATCAGCATCAGCATTAGCGTCATCGGCAGAAATCTCAGCTTGGTGCTCCTCAGAGCGCTTGTGATGTCCCATTGCTGGGTGCCTTTCTTGCCTCAAAAACTGGGTGACCCTTTCGCGGCATGATAGCCTAGAATAGTTTCCGCGGCTGCCGCCGAAAATGAGCGGCGGACTGCCGGGATCGATTGGGAATTCGCCGGATTCCGTATCGTATTGAAACCTCGAATGGCGCATTGACTATGGCGACTGCGGCTACCAAATCCCAAGTGACGCGTGACCCCGTCCGGCGGTGGACCCTCATCGTTCTCGGCCTGATCGTGGTCTTGTTCGTCTATTCGATCATCGCCGATCGCATGACGCCTTACACGTCGCAAGCGACCGTTCAAACCTTCGTGGTGCGCATGGCGCCGGAAGTTGCTGGTCGCGTGATGGAAGTCAACGCCATCGACAATCAGCGAGTGAAGGGCGGGGATGTGTTGTTTCGCATCGGTCCGCAATCCTTCACCATCGCTCTTCAGGAGGCTGATGCCCGATTGGCCGGCGTCGGCCAGAGCATCGGGGCGAGCACAGCGGCGGTGAGCTCCGCGCAGGAGCGTCTGGTGACGGCACAGGCCAAGCGCGACAACACGCGCGAGCAGGTTGCCCGCATCTTCCAGCTTGTCGAGAAGGGCGTGTACGCCAAGGCCCGCGCCGACCAAGCGACCGCACAGAGTCAGGCGGCCGAAGCCGGCGTGCGCGAGGCCGAGGCCGAGCTCGAGCGCGCCAAGCAGGAGCTCGGGCCTCAGGGCACCGACAATCCGCAGTTCCGCGAGGCGCTCGCCGCGGTCGAGCAGGCCAAGCTCGACCTCCTGCGCACCACGGTCCTGGCGCCCTCCGACGGCGTCGTCACCAACCTGCAGCTGACCGAAGGTGAATTCGTTGCCGTGGGACAGGCGGCGATGACTTTCATCGACACCAGCGATGCCTGGATCAATGCCAATTTCCGTGAGAACAGTCTGGGGAATGTCAAGGCGGGCGATCCAGTGGAACTTGTGCTCGACACTCTCCCCGGCCGCGTTTTTAAGGCCGAAGTGCAAAGTGTCGGCTGGGGCGTGTCGCAAGGATCGATCGATCCCGAGACGGGGCTGCCGAAGATCAATGAGCCGATGGGACTTGTACGCACGCCACAGCGCTTCGCCGTCAAGATCGAGCCCAATCGCGAGGACTATGTGCCCGGCAGCGTCCGTTACGGCTCGCAGGCGAACGTCATCGTCTATGCGACCGACAATGCCGTCGTGAACGCGATTGGTAAGCTTTGGATCAGACTTGTAGCGATCCTGACCTATGTCAGCTAGTGCCGCGACCGCACCGGCGGAGGCGGAGGGCACCCGCGAGGTCCACGCTCTCGCCTTCAGGATCGCCTTCGCCGCGGCGGCTGGGTTCACGCTCGGCCATGTGCTGGGTTGGGACTTTCCTTTTTTACCCCCTCTCTTCGCGGTTCAGCTGCTCACGGCGACCCGATCGCTGAATCTTCAGCAGGCTTTGGGCTTCGTGGTCCTGATGACCGCCGGCTGCGTGTTCAGCCTGCTCATTGCTGAAATCCTCGTGGACACCCCGCTGATTCTAATTCTCGCGCTCGCGCTTCTCATCTTTTTTGCCTTTCTCATGCTGGCGCGGGGTCAGGCCGTCCCGGTGGCGAATATCCTGCTCATCACCGTCTCCGTCGTCCCGTTGGTGGCCGTCAGCTCGGTCGATGTCGCTTACGGCCTTGTCTTTACCTTGATTGCCGGCAGCGTCCTGGCGGTGCTTCTGGTCTTCCTCGCTTACGCCGTCTTCCCTGCGCGGGGCGACGCAACCGGCGCGGCTAAGGCGCCGGCTGTTGAGACCTGCCCAGTGAGCGCCGCGCTCGCCAATGCGGCGGTGCTCATGAGTCTGATTATCCTCTTCGAGACCTCGCCGTCGCCGGTCAGCGTCATCGTGATTCTGACCGCCATCACCATCTTGCGGCAGCCGGCACTTGTCGGGGGCGAAACGGCCTATGGGTTAATCATGGGCAATGTCGCCGGCGGTCTGGCGGCCACCGCCGCCTGTTTGGTCGTCATCCTGTTCCCTTCGCCGGCATTCCTTCTTCTGGTCACCCTTTTCTTCGGGCTCGTGTTTGGCGCAAAGATCGCGGAGGCTGGCGAGTCGAGCCCGGTCTATGTGGTCGGATTGGTGACATTTTTGATCGTGCTCGGCCTGGGCCTCGCACCACTGCCGACCGACAGCGGGTCGATCTTTATCTCGCGAGTCTTCAATGTCATCATCGCCGCCGTCTATACGATCGGCATGGCAAGTGTCCTGCGCTCGCTGTTTCGGGCGCGCGTCGGGTCTGCCTCAAGCGCTCTGTAACAGCACACGCCCTAGTCGTTTCCTATCCCCCGCGTTACCCTGTAATCCCTGCGTTTCAAGCGTCCGCATCGCGGGGCGGCCGGAACGCTTGCGCAGTACCGGTTGCAGTTCCGGTGCCCTCGCGGCCTGCGACAGCAGCCGTAGAACCTGCTAAGCTAGGCGGTGCCGTGCTTCGAGCATTACGAGGAGGCAGCCCCATGAAGTTCGTTCCGATAATCTGTCTGGCTCTGTTTTTCGCGACCCCGGCATTTGCCGCCCCCCAATGGGTTGAGACTGCCTGTTGGCGCGCTGCCAATCGAGTTCTCCCGGCGCTCAGAGCCAGGGAAAAGGAAGCCTATATTGCCAATTGCATAGCCGACTGGACGGCTGGAACACCGCCGCCCAGTGGCCGCAAGAGTTATGACCGCAATAGATATTGAATCGAAATCTATTTGCCCTCCACTGGCCTGTGTTCCGCATTAGGTGGCGCGGCTTTTTCCGGCGCAAGACCTGTTCCTCGTCGTTGAAGAGCGCCGCGCCTAGAAAATTCAGGGCATCCCGCCGACAAACCGCTGATTTTATCTTGCCACACCCGCGACAAGCGTCCTGGCCCACCGCAACGACGGCAGCGCAATCGCGCTTCGACCTGATCGAGATATGCGGCGGCGAGGCTCACTGTCTCACCGTCGAGAGCGCCACGCATTTTGTGTGCTGATAATTCTGCCGCCGTCGCATAGCGGGCAGCACCGCATTTGGGGCAAGCGATCTCTAATGCTTCGCCGGCCGGTAGGTCCGCGAGCTTCAACTCATTACGCCACGACATGCGGGGAGCATAAAGCAAGGCCTCCGTGCCGGGTAGCAAGGGGCGCCGGCCGAAGCCGACGCCCCTTCACTATTCTCGGCCTAGATCGGCTGCGAGGGTATCCTTAGAAGCCGATCCAAACGCCGCCACGATCATGGTAGCCGCGTCCCGCCCCTGGTTCGCGCCACCTGTACTTACCACGATCGGCATCAGCCCATTTCCAATCGTCTTCATAGGTGTGGAGCTTCACGTGAGGGGGATACGTATGTTTTTCTTTAACTCGCCAGCAATCGCCGTGATTATTGCAAACAACTGCCGCCGAGGCACTGGTCGCGGTCAAGGCGAGGACGCCGACGACCCCTAAAAGGGCGTTCCTGAGAGTCTTCATTGGTCTTCTTCTCCTATCTTTGGTGGTGTGCTGGACAACGCTTCGCCAGCGGTTTTGTTTCGCGCACACGAATGTGAGGGGTGGCGCGATACCAGGGGGCTGAACGTCACGGGGCGCCGGCCGAAGCCGACGCCCCCTCAAGGTGCCCCTCTAACGTGCTAAGGCCTCTTTCATGGCGTCCCAATTCATCGTCGGTAAGGACCGCGAGACCATAGACCAGGCCGTGAAACCCCTGGGCTGGCGCAAGGCGGGGCGAGCATCATGGCTCAAGCCTGACGGGACAGAGGTCCACTATCTGCACTTTGACGAACAGATCGCTTCCGTCACGGCGGGCGACACAGTGCATATCGTGGGAGCTTCTAAGATGGTCAGCGCACTCAAATTCAGCGGCGCGTTCATCGTGAAGCTCTAGCCAAGCGGAACCGGATGGTTGGTTGGCTGGTTAGACTAGTGGTTTACGCGCCTGGGTACCCTCTCACGCCTCATAGCGTAAGCCCCATGGATCCCTGCATTCGCAGTTATTCCTTGACGAAGAGAACAGGTATCGTCGGACAAAAATGGAGGTCGGCTCGCCGAGTTTTGCGGATGGACAACGTACTCACGGATATGGTGCAGCGGCTTCGCGCGATCGAGTTGTTGCTAAGGACGCAAAACGAATTGCTGAGCAAAATGATCGCCGAGGGGAACAGATCGGATACCACTCTCGCACTGGAGCAAGCCCGATCTTCCAACTTCCAGCAGAATAGAGGTGGCGCCCGGCGGTTAGAGTGACAAGGATAGTCCAGCGGGGCGCTCAATCCATTTAGAAAAGCGGAATCTTTGGGGCTGAGAAGCGAGGGCGGCGGGCTTGCCGCGTGCCGCGCTCGCTATCGCGGCGGCAGGGCTGTGCAATGAGGGCGGCAGCCGAAGCCACCGCCCCTTGAACTTTTGAACTGCGGCAATGCGCAGCCTACATTTTACATTCTTTCATTCCGGACATTGCCTTTTTGGCTTCCGCCTCGGAGCCAAACTGACCCATCATGCTAAACTTCTCCGTCTCGGTTGGCGCAGTAGTCGCTATCGAGCACTGCTTTTTCGTCTTATCGAACATGACATAGTAAGTTGCTGCGGAGGCAGGCGCTGCTAAGACTCCGGCCAACAAAGCTGCAAGCAGATACCGTTTCATGGGTTCAACTCCTCTAGTGATGCCTAGGGAGGGTAAACACCCGAACCCCGATCACGCACAAATCAACTCTCTGCGACGCCTTTGGTTTCTTTAACGGGTCAAAGAAGGCCGCCGCACCGTGAAGCAAAGCCAAGCGAGTCTGTCCCTACCTTCTCGATGTTGGCGTCTCGGGTGCAATTCGGGTGCAATTCACGATTTGTTGCCTTTGGGGTGAGAAGCAACTATCTGATTTACCTAGCTGGAGACGTGGCCGAGAGGCTGAAGGCGGCGGTTTGCTAAACCGTTATACGGTCAAAAGCCGTATCGAGGGTTCGAATCCCTCCGTCTCCGCCAATAGGCCTGAGCCGTCAAACGGGGATTGCGATGACCGTCAGCCCGCAAGATGCCGACCTGCCGCCCGACGCCCGTATCGATCGCTTCTTCGTCGAGAGGGAGCGCAATCGCGCCGCCGGCCGCGCCGTTTCCTTCATCGTCCTGCTCAACGGGGCCGCGGCCCTCATTCTTCTGGTGATCCTGGCCCAGGCGCCGGTCTCGACCGTCGATACGAAGCTCGCCAGCGCCATGATGTTCTTCAGCGGCGGCGCGGTGGCCGCGCTCCTTGCCTCGTTCCTCGCTTATATCAACCGGACGCTCAGGATAGAGTCGCCGGAACGCGCAAACTTGCGGCGCATCTTGCGCATCCTCGCCAGCGTCGCGGTGATCGGCAGCGCCGCCGCGTTCCTCACCGGCATGAACATGGTGGGTACGGTCTCGTCGGAGAAGTCGAGCTCGCACCCCAAGGGTCCGAAACAACAGCAGCTAAACCAGAAAGCGCCCAGCGAACGGGTCGAGCTTCTCTAGACGAGGAGCGCTCGGGCGGGGGTGTGGACCTTTAGGGCGGTCCGGTGATCTCGCGCGTGAAGTCGTTCCAAACGCTCTGCGCGTCGGCGGTGAGCGTGTCCAGTCTTTGCCCCACCACGTCCCAATTCACCATCCGTCGCTGCTCGACGGTGGCGGACCGCGAATCGGCGATGTAGGTGCCCAGGACGGTGAGCAGGGCCCCGACGATCATGCCAAGAAGGAATCTCATATCACCCTACCGGAGAATCCCAATCATAAGCCCCAAGGGCGGCGAGCGGAAGATGGCTAAAAGCCTCATATTAGCGGAATCGCTCGGTCATCCACCGCGTTCCGAAGCGCACGACATGGTCGGCGTCGATCAGCTCGCTTGCCGCTTGGCCGACACGGCCCCGGCTGCCATTTCCGGCCGCCAAGTATTCGCGCAGGATGGTGGCGAAATAGTCTTCGCCCGGCCAGTCGACGATGCCGTGCTCGTCGTCGAGACATTCGATGACGCGGGTCTCCGGCCCGTCGGCGCCCTGACAGCGATAGTGGCGTCGGACGCGTCGTTTACTCGGGACGTCGGCGAGATATTCGGCGAAATGCAGGACGGTCGTGGTGTCGGGCGCGGCGCCTAGCCGCAACACGCGCCCGCCCGCCCGGCACAGGCGGTCGAGCGGGGAGCCCGGCCCGTAATAATCGTGCCACGGCGCGTCTTCGAGCAGATCGTGCGCAAGGCGCCCGCGCGCCCCGAAGCGGCCGGAGGGATTGTCGGTGACTTGTGTCCCCGGCAGCCGTCGGAACGCCTCGGCCATATAGCCCACCTCGTGAAAGACAGGGGCGTTGACCGCATCGAAGACGGGAGCCTCGGCGAGCAACGCCTCGCGTTCCGCCTCGGGCCGCTCATTGACCCAGTCGAAGTCGCATTGCGTTCCGAGGATCATGAGCAATGTGCCGTCATGCCCGACGGCGCGCTCAAGCGCCTCGACCACACCCTCGGCGCCGCCTTCCACCGGTCCGATGGCTCGCAACGACGCATGCACCATCAACATATCGCCAACGTGGACACCTAAGCGCCTGAGATCGTCCGATAAGTCGCTGGCAGAAAGCAAGGTACGGGCTTAGGCGCTGGCGGCCATGGGGGAGGGGCCGCTAGGCCTTTGCTGCGTTTCCGCAGGTAGAGGTTCGAGCGCCGCTTGGATGGCATCGTCGACGGTCGACACCCACACGAAGCGCACGGCTTCGCGCGCCGCCTCCGGCACGTCCTCATAGTCCTTCCGGTTGCGCTCGGGCAGCATCACGGTGGTGATGCCGGCGCGGACCGCGGCCAGCACCTTGTTCTTCACCCCGCCGATGGGCAGCACCAGACCGCGCAAGGAAATCTCGCCGGTCATGGCCGTGTCGCTCTTCACGGTGCGGCCGGTCAGCAGCGAGGTGAGCGCGATGAACATGGCAACCCCTGCTGAGGGGCCGTCCTTGGGGATGGCGCCTGCCGGAACGTGCACGTGGATGTCGGACTTCTCGAACGAGGCCGGGTCGATGCCGAGTGTCGAGGCGCGCGCCTTGACCAGGCTGAGCGCGGCCTGTGCGCTCTCCTTCATCACGTCGCCGAGCTGGCCGGTGAGGATCAGCTTGCCGGTGCCGGGCACACGCGCGGCCTCCACAAAGAGAATATCGCCGCCGGTCGGCGTCCAGGCGAGGCCGGTCGCCACCCCAGGCACGGATGTGCGCATTGCCACCTCGCTCTCGAAGCGGCGCGCCCCGAGAATGGCGTGCAAGTCCTTCTCCTCGATGGTCAGGCGCTCGGCCTTGCCCTCGGCGATGTTCATGGCAACGCGATGGAAGATGGCGCCGAGCTCGCGCTCGAGATTGCGCACGCCGGCCTCCCGCGTGTAATCGCGGATGATGGCGCGGATCGCGTCGTCGCTGACCTCGGCCTGCTCGGGCGTAAGCCCCGTGGCTTCAAGCCGCCGCTTCACCAGATAGCGCTTGGCGATCTCGACCTTCTCCTCCTCGGTGTAGCCGGGGAGCTCGATGACCTCCATGCGGTCACGCAACGGGCCCGGGATCTGGTCGAGCACGTTGGCGGTTCCGATGAACATCACACGTGACAGATCGAACGGCACCGCGAGATAATTGTCGCGGAACGTCGAATTCTGCTCAGGGTCGAGCACCTCGAGGAGCGCCGAGGACGGGTCGCCGTGGAAGCCCTGGCCGAGCTTGTCCATCTCGTCGAGCATCATCACCGGATTGCGCGTCTCCGCCTTGCGGATCGACTGGATCACGTTGCCGGGCAGCGCGCCGATATAGGTCCGCCTGTGGCCTCTGATCTCCGCCTCGTCATGAACGCCGCCGAGTGAGAGCCGCACGAATTTACGGCCCGTGGCGCGGGCGATCGACTGGCCGAGCGAGGTCTTGCCGACGCCCGGAGGGCCGACGAAACACAGAATCGGGCTCTTACCCTCGGGCTTCAGCTTGCGCACCGCGAGATATTCGAGGATGCGCTGCTTGACCTTGGGCAGGCCGTAATGGTCCTCGTCGAGAATGCGGCGCGCTTCGGCGATGTCGATGCGCTCCTCCGAGAGCTTCGACCAGGGCAGCTCGATCAGCCAGTCGAGATAGGTGCGGATCATGCCGTGCTCGGCCGACGCCTCGGGCATGCGCTCGAGCCGCTTCAGCTCCTTGCGGACCTGCTTCTCGGCCTCCTCAGGCATGCCGGCCTTCTCGATCGTCTCGCGCAGCTCGGCGATCTCGGCCTGGCCGTCCTCGCCCTCGCCAAGCTCTTTCTGTATCTGGCGAAGCTGCTCGCGCAGAATGTGCTCGCGCTGGCGCCCGGAGAGAGACTCCTGC
>DATMDY010000117.1:0-2851 GCA_035557335.1 Methyloceanibacter sp. | reverse complement strand
GGGCCGCGCGCTACTCTCGGACGTGCTCTCGCTCACGCGGCACATTCCGCAGCTCGCCCGCGCCCGCGCCCGCCTGGAGGGTCATCGCGCTGACATCATAGACGGCCGCGATCTCGTCCGGCTCGCTGAGCGCGAGCTGCTGACCCCACTCGACGCCGAGGCGCGGCGGCTGGTCGCCGCGGCGAGTAAGCGTGTCTCGGTCGTCACCGCCATCAGCCCCCGCGCGGCGGTCGATATGGTGTTCGTGCTGCTGAATGCGCTGAATCTGGTTCGGAGGCTGGCGGTGCTTTATGGCGGCCGACCAGGCCCGCTCGGGGTGATCTCGCTGTTCCGCCGGGTGCTGTCGCATCTGGCGATTACCGGCGGCGTCGCGGTGACCGACAGCGTGGTCCAGCAGGTGGTTGGGCATGGCCTTGCGGCCAGGCTTTCGGTCCGGCTTGGCGAAGGCATGGTCAACGGGCTGTTGACTGCGCGGCTTGGATTGCTCGCGATCGATGTGACCCGGCCGCTTCCGTTTTACGGCCTGCCGCGGCCAGCGCTGAATGACCTCGCCGGCAGCCTCCTTCGCTCGGCAGAGGGCAAAGGCGGCGGGGCAGCGGCTGGCCGCCGCGCGGAATAACCCGTTTTCGGCGCTTGTTTCCTTGCCTCGGTCATTCCCGCCCGCTATATGCAGGCCATCTCACACGCGGACCTTGGCCCAAAAGGCTGTCCGGTGGCCCCGATCGCAAAGATTCGGGCTCACGAGTCCGCGGCGGACCAACCGGAGAATGACATGGCGCTGCCCGATTACAGCATGCGCCAGCTTTTGGAAGCTGGCGTTCACTTCGGCCATCAGGCCCATCGCTGGAACCCGAAGATGGGTGATTTCATCTTCGGCACCCGCAATAACATCCACATCATCGATCTCGCTCAGAGCGTACCGATGCTGCATAAGGCGCTCGAGGCGGTGAGCAACACCGTCGCCAAGGGCGGCCGCATCCTGTTCGTCGGAACCAAGCGCCAGGCCCAGGACGCCATCGCCGAGGCGGCCAAGCGCTGCGCGCAGTATTACGTCAACTCGCGCTGGCTCGGCGGCACGCTGACGAATTGGAAAACCATCTCGGGCTCGATCTCGCGCCTGCGCAAGCTCGAAGAGATGCTCGCCTCCAACGAGGCCGGCGGCTACACCAAGAAGGAGCGGCTCGATCTCCAACGCGAGCGCGACAAGCTCGATCGCTCGCTTGGTGGCATCAAGGATATGGGCGGCCTGCCTGACCTCGTGTTCGTGATCGATACCAACAAGGAGGACATCGCAATCAAGGAGGCGCGCCGGCTCGGCGTACCGGTTGCCGCGATTGTCGACACCAACAGCGACCCGGACGGCATCACCTTTGTCGTGCCCGGCAACGACGACGCAAGCCGCGCGATTACGCTTTATTGCGATCTCATCGCCCGTGCGGCGATCGACGGGATCTCACGCGCGCAGGGCGGTATGGGTATCGATATCGGCGCCGCCGAGAAGCCGATCGTCGAGGTCTTGCCGGCTGCGCCCGCCGAGAAGGGTCTGGGCTTTGAGCCGTTGCCCGGGCCGCGCGGCGTGGCCGACGATTTGAAGAAGCTGGCCGGCGTCTCGCCCGCAATCGAGAAGCGGCTGAACGACATCGGCCTCTTCCACTATTCGCAGATCGCCGAATTGACTCCCGAGGCAGCTCACAACGTCGGCGAAGAGGTCGGGCTCCCTGGCCGCGTGCAGGGCTGGGTCGCCAAGGCCAAGGAACTGACCGCCGAGTGACCGCGGCGCGGACGCGCATCCGCGCCTTCATCCTCGCGCCGCGATGGAAACGCAGACATGGCAAATATCTCCGCTCAGATGGTCAAAGAGCTGCGCGACATGACCGGCGCTGGCATGATGGATTGCAAGGCGGCCCTCGGTGAAACCGCCGGCAATGTCGAGGCCGCGGTCGACTGGTTGCGCAAGAAGGGCCTGTCGAAGGCCGCCAAAAAGGCTGACCGCGTCGCCGCTGACGGCTTGATCGGGATCGCGGTCAGGGGCAACAAGGGCGTTGTAGTCGAGGTCAATTCGGAGACCGATTTCGTCGCGCGCAACGACTTGTTTCAGGGCCTGGTGAAGATGATCGCGAACGTCGCGCTCGACGTCGGCGCTGATCTCGACCAGATCAAAGCTGCAAAAGCCGGCTCGCTAACCGTCGCTGAGTCCGTCGCCGAGACCATCGCCAAGATCGGCGAGAACATGACCCTGCGCCGCGCCGCCGGCATCACGGTCGGCAAGGGTATTGTCGGCGGCTACGTGCACAACTCGGTGATCGAGGGCCTCGGGAAGATGGGAATTATCGTCGGGCTGGAGTCGGCCGGAAAGACCGAGGAGCTTTCGGAGCTTGGGCGCCTTATTGCTCAACATGTGGCAGCAGCTAATCCGCAGGCAGTCGATTCGGCGGGACTCGATCCGTCGCTGGTGGCCCGCGAGAAGGACGTCCTCGCTGACAAAGCCAAGACCCAGGGCAAGCCCGACAATGTCATCGAGAAGATCGTCGAGTCCGGACTTAAGACCTTCTACAAAGAGGTTTGCCTGCTCGAACAGGCCTACATCCGCGACGACAAGAAGAGTGTCGGCCAGGTGCTCAAGGAGGCAGAGGGCAAGGTCGGCGCACCGATCAAGATCACAGGATTTGTGCGCTATTTGCTGGGCGAAGGCGTCGAGCGTGGCCCCACCGATTTCGCCGCCGAAGTCGCTGCCATGACCGGCAAGAAGTAACGGGACGGCCGCGCCGCGCGCACGGGAGGAGAGGATGGCCAAGCCCGCCTACCGCCGTGCGATCGTCAAAGTCTCCGGCGAGGCGCTGTCCGGCCCCGA
>DATMDY010000116.1:0-7301 GCA_035557335.1 Methyloceanibacter sp. | reverse complement strand
CGCCATCCTGAGCAGCCGTGTGGTCGCCATGAGCGCGGCTTGCGGATCGCGCCACTCGCTATGGCTCGACGGGTCGCCTTCGCGCCGATGCGACAGGCGCGCCTTGAGCCGCGCCTCATCCTCGGCATGGAAGGCAGCGCGCCGCCTGATCGTGGCGAGGACGCGCGCCAGCATCTTCTCGTCGTCGACCAGGAGATCGCCGGTGGAGGAGCCCATGAACACTTTGACCCCGGCGGCGCCGGGCAGAAGCTCCAGGGTGGCAAGCCGGTCAACATTGTCGTGCGTGGCGCCGACAAAGAAGGCGAAGTCGCAAAACATGCGCCCCGTCGCGCGGGAAACCTTGTCGGCCAAAGCCTCGGCGCTGGTGGTGGCAGGCCTTGTATTCGGCATCTCGAACACGGCGGTGACGCCGCCAAGCACCGCCGAGCGGCTGCCAGATTCCAGATCCTCCTTGTGCTCGAAGCCCGGCTCGCGGAAATGCACTTGGGTGTCGATGACCCCGGGCAGGATGTGCAGGCCCGAGACGTCGACGGTCTCGCCCGACTGTTTTTTCTTGATCGAGCCGATGGCGGCGATGCGCCCATCCCTCACGCCGATATCGGCCTCACTCGCGCCGTCCTGATTGACGACGGTGGCACCCTTGAACAGGAGGTCGAAGGTTTCGGCCACGGGCTAGCTAGCTTCCCTTGCGGGCGTCCGCCCGCTCCTACTAAATGTCGGACGTCTTGGTAGCAGAAGGTCGGGACATGGGCCAATGCCATGCGGCGCTTCTTACCGACCGCTTCGTGCTTCGCGTCGCGGGGGAAGACGCACGCAAATTCCTGCAAGGGCTGATCACCAGCGATATCAACGCGCTGGAAGAAAGCTCGGCAGTCCATGCCGGCCTGCTCAACCCGCAGGGGAAGATCCTGTTCGATTTCTTTGTCGTCGCCGCGGATGGGGCGTTCCTGATCGACGTCGCCAAGGAGAAGGCGAGCGAATTGCAGCAGCGGCTCGGTTTCTATCGCCTCAGGGCCGCGGTCGAGATCGCCGAAGAACCGGCCTTCAAGGTGGCGGCTTCGTGGGGCGACCGCCCGCGCCTTCCAGGTGGCGCCATCGCATACGCCGATCCGCGCCTGCCCGAGCTTGGGTTTCGTGTTTTGCTTCCCTCAAACGCGGACGTCGCGGAGCTTGGCTGCGCGTCTGCGTCGGAGGGGAACTATCACGCGTTACGCATCGGCCTCGGCGTGCCCGAGGGCGGGCGCGACTATGCTTTCGGCGATACCTTCCCCCATGAGGCCCTGTTCGATCAATTGCGCGGAGTCGATTTCGCCAAAGGCTGCTTCATCGGCCAGGAGGTAGTGTCGCGCATGGAGCATAGAGGCACGGCGCGGAAGCGCATTGTGCCGGTCGAAGGCGACGGCCCCCTGCCCGCGCCCGACACCAGCATCGAGGCCGGCGGCGTGGTCATCGGCACGCTCGGCTCGGTCAGCGGCACCTCAGGCTTGGCGCTGATCCGGCTCGACCGCGCCGGCGAGGCTTTGTCGCGCGGAGCGGTGCTAGCGGCCGGAGGCGTGAAGATCGCGCTGCGCCGTCCGGCCTTCGCGCACTTCGCCGTGCCCGCGCTGCCGATATGAAACAACGAGCAACCAAACCCTGCCCGTGGCCGGGCAACGATCCGCTCTACGTCGCCTATCACGACGAGGAATGGGGCGTGCCGGAGTGGGACGACCGTGCGCTCTACGAAAAGCTGGTGCTCGACGGCTTCCAGGCGGGGCTTTCCTGGATCACTATTCTGCGCAAGCGGGACGCCTTCCGCCGCGCCTTCGACAATTTCGTCCCTGAGAAAATCGCCCGCTACACGCCGAAGAAAATCGCGGCGCTGATGCGGGACGCAGGCATTGTGCGTAACCGCATGAAGATCGAAGCCGCCGTCGCCTCGGCGCGCGCCTGGCTGGACTTGCAGGAGAAGGGCGCGGGCTTCGCGCAATTTCTGTGGGACTTCACCGGCGGGAGCCCGATCGTCAACCGTCACAAGACGATGGCCACGATCCCCGCCGAGACGTCGCTGTCTCGCGCCGTCTCGAAGGAGCTCAAATCACGCGGCTTCAAATTCTGCGGGCCGACCATCGTCTACGCCTTCATGCAGGCGACCGGCATGGTCAACGATCATTTGACAAGCTGCCCGCGTCACGCCGAATGCGCCAAGCTCGGACGCGCCGGGCCCTAACCCCGCCCGCGCGGATCGGCGCTGCGCGGAAAAGTACGCTCTTCCTGGATCCTGCCGTTGCGCTTCTTGATGCGCACCGAGCCCCTGCCGCCAATGGCTCTCCCCAGGACGCCACCCTTGGTGGCTCGTGCCTTGGTGGTAAACCTCTTGACTAACTTGCCTGAGGGCTCGCTCTTCAACTCCCATTTCTTGGTCTTGGCGTTGTGAGCGAGGGAATATCTTGGCAGTTTTGCCATGTGCATCTCCCAATTCGAGACTGAGTTGGCCTATACGCGCAGGAATCGGCTAATGAATGACGTCCCGAGCGCTTCCCGTTTACGTTTTCAAGCCGCGCTTGGCAACATATCTATCGAGCAGTCTCATCGATGAATCTGCACCGATACTCGACCGGAATTAGCTGAGACATGCAGAGTCTCGTGTCCAATATGTCACCGCGCGCCTGGCAGCGCATGCTGAGCGGGCGCCGTCTCGACCTGCTCGATCCGTCGCCCCTCGACATCGAGATCGCGGACATCGCGCATGGGCTCGCCCGCGTCGCCCGCTGGAACGGACAGACCGATGGCGAGCATGCCTTCTCCGTGGCCGAGCACAGCTTGCTGGTGGAGGCCATCGTCGGCGACATCGAGCCCGCACTCGACCGAAAGGCGCGGCTCGCGGCGCTCATCCACGATGCGCCGGAATATGTCATCGGCGACCTGATCAGCCCGTTCAAGGCGGCGCTGTCGCTCGACTATCGCGCCTTCGAAGCGAAGCTGCTGGCCGCCATCCACCTTCGTTTCGGCCTGCCGCCCGAGCTTTCTCCCCCGGCGGTCAAGCTGATCAAGCGCGCCGACAAGATCGCGGCCTATTATGAGGCCACTGGCCTTGCCGGCTTTTCGCGGGCCGAGGCGCGGCGCTTTTTCGGCCAGCCGCGGGGCCTGAGCCCCGCTCTGGTCAACAGACTGTCGCACTTAAGCCCCCTTCCTGCGGCAGAGGTGGAGGTGAAATTTTTAAGACGTTTCGACGAGCTTGCCAGATGAGGCGCGAGCGCCCAGATAGTGAGTCCTAAGGCCAGGCACATGGACACGCTGATTCTCCCCGAGGAGGCGACGAGAGTGAAGCGGGCGTTTGCCCCCGACACGATCTATGTCACGCCGCTCAGCCTGGTCGAAGTTACGGTCGCCGATGCCAGGGTCAGCCATCTGGTGACGCTGATCAATGGCGAGACCCCCATCAGCACGCCGCCAAGCGTCGGGCCCGATCGCCATCTCAAGCTCTCCATGAACGACATCTGCGAGCCGCAGGACGGTCTCGTCCTGCCATGCGAAAACCATGTCTCCGATCTCATAGACTTCACGCTCGAATGGGACCGCAAGGCGCCGCTTCTGATCCATTGCTGGGCCGGCATCAGCCGCTCCACCGCGGCCGCCTTCATCTCGCTTTGCGCGCTGAATCCCGATGCCGACGAGCATGGGCTGGCGCGCGTGCTCCGCCGCGCCTCCCCCACCGCATTTCCCAACCGACGTCTCGTGGCACTGGCCGACGAGGTGCTTGAGCGGCGTGGGCGCATGACTGCCGCTATCGAGCATATCGGCCGCGGGCGTCTTGCCGAGGAAGCCGACGTGTTCGCCCTGCCGGCCATGCCAGTCGCCTGAGCCGTCATGGCGGAAGTCCGGCACCACAAAGCTGCCGAAGAGCCGTCGCGCGAGCATCCGCAAATCGAGCTTGGACTCAACGCCGCCATCGTCATGGTGCGCGAGCAGCAGCCCTATATCCTCGTGGCACGGTCCGGCGCGGAAGAGGCCGGGACCTGGGACGCGCTGCCGTTCGGTCCGTTCGCGCCGCGCGCGCACCGCACGCTCGAGATCGGCTTGCGCGAATGGGTGAAGCGGCAGACCGGGATCGAGCTCGGTTATGTCGAACAGCTCTATACGTTCGGCGACCGGGGACGTCACGAGGAGCCGGGCGGCGGCCATATGCTGTCGGTCGGCTATCTGGCGCTGACCCGCGGCGGCGCCGAGGAGCTGATGGGCTCGCACTGGTCGCCCTGGTACGCCTATCTGCCCTGGGAGGATTGGCGTCACGGCAAGCCCGCGATCCTCACCGACGAAATCGAGCCGCGCCTGAAAGCATGGGCCGCGAAGACGCCCGCTCCCGGCGAGCCAGCAAGACCCTTGCGCCGCGCGGAGCGGTTGAAGATCGGCTTCGGCATCGGCGGCGCATGGGACGAGGAGAAGGTGCTCGAGCGTTACGAGCTGCTCTATGAAGCGGGGCTAGTCGAGGAGGCGCGGCGCGACGGACGCGCCGCCGCGGATCAATGGTCGGACCTGCCAGAGCTTGGCCGGCCCATGGCCTTCGATCATCGCCGCATCCTGGCCACCGCCATGGGGCGCCTGCGCGGCAAGCTGAAATACCGCCCGGTGGTGTTCGAGTTGCTGCCGCCCGAGTTCACCCTGTACGACCTGCAGAAGACGGTGGAGGCCATCTCCGGCACGCTGCTGCACAAGCAGAATTTCCGCAGGCTCGTCGAGAAGGGCGGCCTGGTCGAGCCGACGGGCAACGTCTCGACCGAAACCGGCGGCCGCCCCGCCAAGCTTTACGGCTTCCGCCGCGAGGTGGTTCTGGAACGTCCAGCGCCGGGATTGCGCGTCAAGGCCGGACGCGGTTGAATAGCACGCTTTCCTTGGCGAACTTCGAAGGCGTCATCGGCGTTGTAACCGGCATGCCGTCGCCGTCGAGAGGAGACCACGATGGACCAGAGCAGACCATTCGGACCCGCATCCTTCTCTCACAGACGGCACGTGGCTTTTTGGATGCTGGCGGTGTTGATGCTCATGCCCGAATCAGCCCTCGCGGAAGATCGCGTACTCAATTCCGAGACGGGCGATATCAAAATCGAGACGGTAGCCGCCGATCTCGACCGTCCCTGGGGCCTCGCCTTTCTGCCCGACGGCCGCATGCTCGTCACCGAGAAGCGCGGACGGCTTCGCATCGTGAGCAAGGACGGCACGAAATCAGAGCCGCTTGCCGGCGTGCCGAAAGTCGACGCCGGGGGCCAGGGCGGCCTCATGGACGTGGTGCTCGATCCCAAATTCGATGAGAACCAGATGATCTATCTCTCCTATTCGGAGTCCGGGGAAGGCGGCAACGGCACGGCTGTGGCCCGCGGCAAGCTCGGAGAGTCCGGCCTCGACGAGGTGCAGGTCATTTTCCGCCAGCACCCCAAGGTCAAAGGAGACCTTCATTACGGGTCGCGTCTCGTCTTCAGCCCCGACGGCAAGCTGTTCATCACCTTGGGCGACCGTTTCAAGTTCGATCCCGCCCAAGACCTCGGCAGCCATATCGGCAAGGTGGTTCGCATTAATTCCGACGGCTCTGTGCCCGAGGACAATCCTTTCGTCACGCAAACTGACGCGCTGCCCGAGATCTGGTCGTACGGACACCGCAACGGGCAAGGCGCCGCCATCCACCCCGAGACGGGCAAGCTATGGGAGAACGAGTTCGGCCCGCTCGGCGGCGACGAGTTGAACATCCCGGAGGCGGGAAAGAATTACGGCTGGCCGGTGGTGAGCTGGGGCAAGAACTATAACGGCATAGACATTCCCGACCCACCCACGCATCCGGAATTTGCCGACGCCATCTATCATTGGACCCCGGTAATCTCGCCTTCGGGCATGACCTTCTACACGGGAGACGCCATCCCCGCCTGGAAGGGCAATCTCCTGATCGGCGGTCTCTCCTCCCAGGCGCTCGTGCGGCTCACCCTTGACGGCGAGAAGGTCACGTCCGAGGAACGCCTGCCGCTCGGCGGACGCATCCGCGACGTAAAGCAAGGGCCAGACGGTGCGGTCTATGCTATCGACGAGTCGAACGACCAGATTTTGCGGCTGACTCTCGCCAAATGAAGCGGCGTCATTCCGGCGCAAGCCGGAATCCAGAAACTACGGTCTCTATGCTAAATTCTGGATACCGGCCTTCGCCGGTATAACTGGTTTCTTTATGATACAGCGCGGGCCTTATGATACAGCGCGGGCTTTCGATCGGGTTCTTCGGCATCTTCGGCCGCTCCGCAGAGCTGCGCGCCTTCGACCAGGCGCTGCGCGCCGTCGACCTGCACCCGAAGCTTGTGCCGGAGGCGCTCAAGCTCACCGCGGTCAAGCTGCTTATGGAACACGCGGAGAGCGGCGAGCCTGCGCCTCAATCCAACCGTGAGGCGGCCGAGCTGATCGCCTATTGCATGATCGGTGCCGACGCCTTCGCCGGCGCCAATCAGGAGGAGTTGGCGGCCGAGGTCGAGCGGCGCATCGAGACCGCGCTCGAGACCGGCGAAAGCCTCGACGCCAAGCTCGTGCTGCTTACCCTCCATGCAGGCGTGATTCAGCCGAGCGTGACCGAATTCTTCCAGTTGGAAAGCGGCGTGGAATAAAGTTCTGACGCATGGCCGCCGCACTGGCGCCTTGGTCTAATCCCAGCTATACGCCTCCTCTCCTTTTTTTCCAGCGCCAGCCCATGCAGCCCGTCATTTCCATCAAGAATCTGTCGAAGTCCTACGCTTCGGGCCTTCAGGCGCTCAAGGACATCAATCTCGACATAAGCAAGGGCGAGATCTTCGCCCTACTCGGGCCGAACGGCGCCGGCAAGACCACGCTGATCAGCATCATTTGCGGCATCGTGACCCCAAGCTCCGGCTCAGTGAGCGTCGCCGGCCACGACATCGTCGCCGATTACCGCGCCGCCCGCGCCATGATCGGGCTGGTGCCGCAGGAGCTGACCGCGGACATGTTCGAGACGGTATGGGCCACCGTGACCTTCAGCCGCGGGCTGTGGGGCAAATGGGACGATGCGGCCTATATCGAGAAGGTGCTGAAGGATCTGAGCCTATGGGACAAAAAGGACGACAAGCTCATGACCTTGTCGGGCGGCATGAAGCGCCGGGTGCTGATCGCCAAAGCCTTGTCGCACGAGCCGAGCGTCCTGTTTCTCGACGAGCCGACCGCCGGCGTCGATGTTGAGTTGCGCCAGGACATGTGGCAGGCGGTTCGGTCACTGCGCGATTCCGGCGTGACCATCATCCTCACCACCCATTACATCCATGAGGCCGAGGACATGGCAG
>DATMDY010000115.1:0-7228 GCA_035557335.1 Methyloceanibacter sp. | reverse complement strand
TGGCCGCCATTTTTGCCGACCTGCTCGATCAGCGACGGCAGTGCGCGCGTGTCGTCGAGATAGACCTTCATGCCGGCGTGGCGCGCCTCGGCGGCCCGTTCGAGCGATGTAAGACGCTGCACGCGCACTTTGACGCTTTCGCCATCAGCCTCGGCTTCCACGTCGAGCAGCACCGCGGTGCCGGGCTCTAGCAGCGCGCGCGATGCCGCCAGAAGCTCGGAGAACACCACCGCCTCGAATTGGCCGGTAGTGTCGGAGAAGGCGACGAAGGCATAAGAATTGCCGGTCTTGCCCTTGCGCTCGCGGGCATAAAGCACGGTGGCGGCAAGCGTGCCGACCACGCGGCGCGTGCGTGCCTTGGTGCTGAACTCGATCCAGGTCTCGGCGCCGAGCGCTTCGAGGACTTCCAGATAGTCGTCGAGCGGATGGCCGGTGAGGAAGAAGCCGACGGCCTCGAACTCGCGCGAGAGCCGGTCAGTGGGGACCCAGGGCTTGGCAGCGCGAAGTTCGATCGGCGGCGGGGTGTGCTGTGCTCCGGCAAAGAGGTCGTCCTGACCCTCGGCGCTCGTTTCTTGCGAGCGGTTGCCGGCGGCGACGAGGAAATCGACATTGGCATGAGTGGTGGCGCGATCCACCCCAAGCTCGTCGAGGGCGCCGGCAGCGGCGAGCGTCTCGAGCGCGCGCTTGTTGACCATGCGCGGATTGATGCGCCTGGCGAAGTCGGAAATGTCGCGGAATGGTCCCCGCTCCCCCCGCTCGGCACAAAGATGCTCGACCGCCTGGCGGCCGACATTCTTCAGGGCGGCGAGCGAATAGCGAATGGCGCCGTCGCTCGGCATGAAACCAATTTCGGAACGGTTCACGGACGGCGGATCGATCCGCAAGCCGAGCCGGCGCGCTTCCTGGGCAAAGCCGTTGAGCTTGTCGACATTACCCATGTCCAGCGTCATCGATGCTGCAATGAATTCGGTGGGGTAATTCGCCTTGAGATAAGCGGTCTGATAGGCGATCAGGGCATAGGCCGCGGCGTGGGACTTGTTGAAACCGTAACCCGCGAATTTCGCCACCAGCTCGAAAATATATTGGGCGCGCGACCGGTCGACGCCGTTGCCCACGGCGCCTTCGACGAAACGCGATTTCTGTGCCGCCATCTCCTTCTTGATCTTCTTACCCATGGCCCGGCGGAGCAGATCGGCCTCGCCCAAGGAGAAGTTAGAGAGCGTTTGCGCGATCTGCATCACCTGCTCCTGGTAGATGATCACGCCATAGGTCTCGGCCAGTATCGGCTCGATCGTCGGGTGCAGGGTTTCGATCTCTTCGCGCCCGTGCTTGCGGTTCACGTAAGAATCGATGTTGTCCATCGGGCCGGGCCGGTAGAGCGCGACGATGGCGATGATGTCCTCGAAGCGGTCGGGCTTCAGCTTGCGCAACGCCTCGCGCATGCCCTGACCTTCGAGCTGGAACACGCCTACCGTGTCGCCATGCTGGAGCAGTTCAAAGGTCGGAGTGTTGTCGAGCGGGAACTTGGCCGGATCGAGCGTGACCCCACGCCGCGCGATCAGCTCGCGCGCCGTCTCGATCACCGTGAGCGTCTTGAGGCCGAGAAAATCGAACTTCACCAGCCCTGCGGCCTCGGCCCATTTCATGTTGAACTGCGTCGCCGGCAATTGGGCCCGCGCGTCGCGATAGAGCGGCACCAGTTCGATCAGGGCGCGATCGGCAATGACCACGCCCGCGGCATGGGTCGAGGCGTGGCGGTACAGCCCTTCCAGCCGTTGTCCGATATCGAGCAGCTTGGCGACGATCGGCTCTGCGTCGCGTGCCTCTTGCAGGCGCGGCTCGCTGGCGAGGGCCTGGGGCAACGTGATGGGATTGGTGGGATTGACAGGCACCAGCTTGCACAGCCGGTCGACCTGGCCATAGGGCATTTGCAGCACGCGGCCCACATCGCGCAGAACGGCGCGCGCCTGGAGCTTGCCGAAGGTAATGATGTGGGCGACGCGGTCTTCACCGTAGCGCTCGCGCACATAGGCGATCACTTCGTCGCGCCGGTCCTGGCAGAAATCGATGTCGAAATCGGGCATCGACACGCGCTCGGGATTGAGGAAGCGCTCGAATAGCAGCCCGAAGCGGATCGGATCGAGATCGGTGATGGTCAGCGCGTAGGCGACCAGTGAACCGGCGCCGGAGCCGCGCCCGGGACCGACGGGAATGCCCCGCGCCTTGGTCCATTGAATGAAGTCAGCAACGATGAGGAAATAGCCCTGATAGTTCATGCCGGTGATGACATCGAGTTCGAACGCCAAACGCTCGGCATAGCCCGCCCGGTCATGTCCAGGAGCGAGGCCATGCTCGGCAATGCGCTTTTCGAGCCCGGCCTCGGACTGGCGCCGAAGCTCGGCCGCTTCCGTCTGCGCCAGCGCGCTCGACGCCTCCCCGCCGGTCAGGAAGGGCGGCAGGATGGGATGACGCTGCATCGGCCGGTAGGCGCAGCGCCGTGCGATCTCGATGGTGTTGTCGAGTGCCTCGGGAAGGTCGGCGAACAGCGCGCGCATCTGCGCGGCCATCTTGAAATAATGCTCGGGACTCAGGCGGCGCCGGTCGTCAACCGCGACATAGCTCCCTTGCGCGATGCAGATCAGCGCGTCATGCGCCTCGAAATCCTCTTGCGTCGCGAAATAAGCTTCGTTGGTAGCGACGATGGGAAGATCGAAATCGTAGGCGAGACCGAGCAGAGCGGACTCGACCGCTCTCTCCTGCGGCAGTCCGTGACGTTGCAACTCAACATAGAGCCGGTCACCGAACAGTTCCCGCAAGGCTTCAAGCCGCGTGCGCGCAAGCTCTGGGTTGCCGTCGGCGAGCGCCAGGTCGATCACGCCTTCGGGGCCGCCGGTCAGCGCGATAAGTCCTTCCGCATGCGTCGCGAGCTCTGCCATGGGGGTAAGCACCTCGCCTGACTCGGCCGCCGCGAAGTAAGCGTGGCTCGAAAGGCGCATGAGATTGGCGTAGCCGAGGTTGTCCTTGGCGAGCAGGGCGATACGCCCGTCGGCACGGGGCCCATGCATCTCGCCGAGCTCGCGCGAAGCGGAGAAGGTCAGGGACAGCGTGCAGCCGACAATCGGCTGAATGCCAACCTCCGCCATGCCTTCCGAGAATTCGAGCGCGCCAAACAGATTGTTGGAGTCGGTAAGCGCCAGCGCCGGAGCCCCGTCGGCCTGGGCGAGCGCGGCGAGCTTCGGGATGGTGAGCGCGCCTTCGAGCAGCGAATAGGCTGAATGCACCCGAAGATGCACAAAGGGTTCAGCCTGCTCCGTCATGTCTCACGCCTCGCCCGGGTCTTGCCGTTGCTGTTTCACACTCCTGGATTCGCCAGTTCGTTCGAAGGGGAACCGGAGTTTGTCCCCGCTATTTGACGAGAAACTAGGGGATAATGTTCCCATTATGTTCTAATGGCAAGTACTCTAGGTACGGGCGCGGGCAGTTGCCACCACGACCTCTTCCTCGACCAGGAGGCCGTCCACGAGGCGCAGCACGCGGTCCATGCGCGCGGCAAGGTCGAGATTATGGGTTGCCACCACGGCCGCGACCCCCTCTTCGCGCACGAGCCTCAAAAGCTCCTCGAATACGCGTTCGGCGGTGTGCGGATCGAGATTGCCGGTCGGCTCGTCGGCGAGCAGCACCTTGGGATCGTTGGCGATGGCGCGGGCGATGGCCACGCGTTGCTGCTCGCCGCCGGATAGCTCGGCGGGCCGATGGTCCCAACGCTCCTCAAGCCCGAGCGATCTGAGAAGCTGCTTGGCGCGCGTCTTTGCTTGTTCCCGGCTCACCCCAAAAATGAGCTGCGGCAGCTCGACATTCTCCAGACCGGAGAATTCAGGCAAGAGATGATGGAACTGATAGACGAATCCCACCTCCATGCGGCGCATGCGGGTTTGCTCGTTGTCGGACAGCGCCACGCAATCGACTCCGTTGAGGATCACGGCGCCAGAGTCGGGCCGTTCGAGCAGGCCGGCGATATGGAGCAGAGTCGATTTCCCGGCGCCGGACGGGCCGAGCAGCCCCACGGTTTCGCCCGGAAAGAACGAGGCGGTAGCCCCCTTCAGCACATCGATGCTGCGGTCGCCTTGCGTGTAAGCGCGCTCGAGTCGCTCAAGGCGGAGCGCCGGTGTGGGCTGTTTGGGGCTGTCCACCGTCCGCCTACTCGTAGCGCAAGGCTTCGACGGGATCGAGACGCGAGGCCCTCCAGGACGGATAGAGGGTGGCGAGGATCGAAAGAACCAGCGCCATGATCACCACGGACGCGGTCTCGCCCGTGTCCATCTCCGCCGGCAGTTGCGAGAGATAATAGAGTTCAGGCGCGAACAGCTCGGTGCTGGTGATCCAGCCGATGAGTGCGCGCAAGCGGTCGATATTGGCGCAGACCAGAACGCCGAGCGCGAATCCGGCCAAGGTACCGACGACGCCGATGCTGGTACCGGTGATGAAGAAGATGCGCATGACGGCGGCGCGGGTCGCGCCCATGGTGCGCAGAATGGCGATGTCGTGGCCCTTATCCTTCACCAGCATGATCAAGCCGGCAATGATATTGAGCGCGGCCACCAGCACGATCAGCGTGAGAATGAGGAACATGACGTTACGTTCGACCTCCAGCGCGGTAAAGAAGGTCGCGTTCCGCTGGCGCCAGTCGCTGATATAGATGCTGGGGCCGCCGGCGGTGATGATGCGCGGGCCGAGCTTGCCCACCTCGTCCGGGGAATCCAACACCACTTCGAGCACGGTGACATTGTCAGGCTGATTGAAATAAAGCTGCGCTTCCTTGAGCGGCATGAACATGATGCTCGAATCGTATTCCGACATGCCGATTTCGAAGATGGCGACCACCGGATAGCGCTTCACCCTGGGCGCGGTGCCGAGCGCGGTGGAGGCGCCTCTCGGCGTCAACAGCGAGACTTCATCGCCTACCCTTACGTTGAGCTCGTTGGCGAGGCGGCTGCCGAGCGCCACGCCCGGCTCCTTGTCGAAGCCGTCGAGCGTGCCGAAACGCACATTCTTGGAAACGGCAGTGAGCTGCTTGAGGTCGCCCTCGCGAAGACCGCGCACCAGCGCACCGCTCGAGGTCGAGGGCGTGGACACCATGACTTGGCCTTCGACCAGAGGCAGAGCGAATTTGACTCCCGGGACTTCGCGTATGCGGCCGGCGACCTCGTCGTAATCAGTGAAGTTGCCGAGGCTATGCACCACGACATGGCCGTTCAGCCCGAGCATCTTGTTGAACAGCTCCTGTCGGAAGCCGTTCATCACCGCCATGACCACAATCAGCGTGGCAACGCCGAGCACAATGCCGATAAAGGAAAAGAGGGCGATGACCGAGATGAAGCCTTCCTTGCGGCGCGGGCGCAGATAGCGCAGCGCGACCAACCATTCGAACGGCGCGAAGGCCCGTGTGCTGCCAGTGCTCATGCCGCCTCCTTCCGCGCCTCGCTTGCCGAAGCGACCAGGCGATTCAAAGCCGCATCGAAGGTGAGACTATGGCGGGCGCCGGTCGCGCGCTCCTTTAGCTCGATTTCCCCGGATTTCACGCCTTTCGGCCCGAGGATGATCTGCCAGGGAAGGCCGATCAGGTCCATGGCGGCGAATTTGGCTCCTGCCCTGTCGTCGCGGTCGTCGTACAGCACGCTCAAGCCTGCTTCTTCAAGCTTCGCATAGAAGTCGTCGCAGGACTTGTCCGTGTCTACATCGCCAACCTTGAGGTTGATCAGGCCAACATCGAACGGCGCCACGGAGGCAGGCCAGATGATTCCGGCATCGTCATGGGAGGCTTCGATGATGGCGCCGACCAGGCGCGACACGCCGATGCCATAAGATCCCATCTCCACGGTGACCAGATTGCCGTCAGGCCCCTGCACCCGCGCACCCATGGCTTGCGAATATTTCGTGCCGAAGAAAAAGATATGTCCGACCTCAATGCCGCGCGCCGTGACTTGATCCTTCGCCGGCACCTCCTTGGCGAAGCGGGGGGCATCGTGTTTCTCTATCGTGGCCGCGTATTTGCCTGTCCAATCCATGATCAGGGGTGTCAGGTCGCCTTCATAGTCGAGGTCGGAACCAGGCGCCTCCAAGGCAAGCAGGTCTTTGTGGCAATAGACCTCGCTCTCCCCGGTATCGGCCAAGATGATGAACTCATGGCTGAGATCGCCGCCGATCGGCCCCGTCTCCGCCGCCATAGGAATCGATTTCAGGCCCATGCGGCTGAAGGTACGCAGATATGAGACGAAGATCTTGTTGTAGGACCGCCGCGCGTCCTCTTGCGTGAGATCGAAGGAATAGGAATCCTTCATCAGGAATTCACGCCCGCGCATCAGGCCGAATCGCGGCCTGATCTCGTCCCGGAACTTCCACTGGATATGATAGAGGATGCGCGGCAACTCCTTGTAGGATTTCACGCCGTCGCGGAAGATCGCGGTGATCAGCTCCTCGTTGGTGGGACCATAGAGCATCTCACGCTCATGACGGTCGCTGATGCGCAGCATCTCTTTGCCGTAGACCTCGTAGCGGCCGCTCTCCTTCCAGATCTCGGCCGACTGAATCGTCGGCATGAGCAGTTCGAGCGCGCCGGCGCGATTCTGCTCCTCGCGCACGATCTGCTCGATCTTTTGCAGGACGCGGAACCCCAAGGGCAGCCAGGAGTAGATGCCGGCGCTCGCCTGGCGGACGAGCCCGGCCCGCAGCATCAGCCGATGGGAGACGATCTCCGCCTCTTTTGGGTCGTCGCGAAGGAGAGGCAGGAAATAGCGGCTGAGGCGCATTTGCGGCTTTTTGGGCGTTAGAGGGCGGATGCGGATCGCTGCCGCCCGTTGAACGGGCAATGCCAGAAGCGAGGGTGGACTTATCCCTCGCGGGCCCCTCAAAGGCCGCTAATAGCTTACTTTCGCAAGCCTAAGCAATCTTGCCGAACGGCGCTTTCTGCCGTCTTGGGGGCGCCGAATGAGGTGCTGGTGCAACGGCAAGTAGTGGAAGCCGATCACAACAAGAAATTCTAAGTATGCCGCAATCCTACCCAAAGTATCTCTGCCAATAGCGGAACGCGCGCATAAATCTGCGGCGACAGGTCACAATCATAGTGACAATTTGGCGCAAGCACGTTAGTGTGCGAGCCACAACGTGGGAGCGTTCGGGACCGTAACGATCTCGAAGTCACGCGTTGAGATTGGACCAGGTCCAAGTCTTG
>DATMDY010000114.1:0-21124 GCA_035557335.1 Methyloceanibacter sp. | reverse complement strand
GCGGGCGAGGTGCCGAGCGTATGGCTGCTCGCGGCGCGGGCCAACTACACCATCCCGAACACCAATGCGGTGATCTTCATCTCGGGCGAGAACCTCACCGACGAGGTTTACATCACCGACCGCGAGGATGGCGTCAAACCGGGCATCGGGCGCACCGTCATGCTCGGCGCCAAGTACAAATGGTAGGGCTGTAACGTCTCTTCCACCAGCAGGCGGTGGAATGCACCTGACATTCCATCGCCTGCACCCTGACCCACTGAATAGAGTCCGGGCGCCCCGGCAAAATTTCTACCAAAGTTTCCTATTTTTCTTCCCTATTATTTCCAGTAGTGGCGGGGTTAGTTTCCAATCAAGGGAAACACCAGGGCGGGCGTAAGCATTATGCTTTCTGTCTGCAACCATCTCTATCCTCAAAGGAGGTCTACCGAATGAGCAAGTTTTCAACTATCGCCCTTGCGCTTGTTTTTGCCGCCGGCGCCGCTGGTATTGCCTTCGCTGATGACAAGCCAAGCGACGACGAAGTCGCCAAGATCAAGGCCGCAGTCGAGCAGTTTGGCTGCTCGGGCGGCACCTATGAGAAGGAATCGGAGGGAACTGGCGTGTTTGAGGCCGAGGACGTCAAGTGCAAGGCCGGCCAGTACGATTTCCGCCTCACCAAAGACTTCCAGGTGTTCGCGATTACCGTTGACTAAGCTTTGGCCGGGGACGTCATGCAGCCTCCATCTCGCATGACTCCTCCACAATTCTTGGACGAAGCAAGGGGGCGCTGGCCGAACGACCTGCGCCCCCTTTGCTGTCACTGTCGCCGGGCAAATGTCCGGCCGGGAAGGAGAAATTTCGGGAGAAGCAACATCGATTTGCCTAATCTTCCCATGTAAACTGCCTAATGTTCGCCAATTACAGGGGGTTGAGCCCAGACTCCATGCTGGACACGGGGGCAAAGTATGCGCGGCAGGTCCATGCCGAATTGGCCCAGAGGCTGAGTCCACGACGCTTCTGGTACGGCCGGTCGGTCAAGACCCAGCTTCTTATCGCCGTTGGCGCGATCAATCTTCTGGCCGCCCTCATCGTTGGCGCCGTCGCCATACCGAATGCGCGGCTGGCGACGCGTGTCGAGGTCGAAGCATCGCTCGAAGTGGCGCAACGTTTCGTCGACGCGACCACCAAGGACTTGGCCGCACAGGGCCAGCTCGATCAGCTTTCTGAGCGCCTTCCCCTGGAGCTGAAGCATCTGCGCCATGTGCGCATCATGCTTGTGGACAGCTTCGGAAACCTTACCGTGGTATCGCCGCAGCCGGACCAGACAAATGACGCGCGCGCTTCCCAATGGGTGCCGCGCTGGTTCAAGCGTCTCGTCGCCCCGAAGATCGGCGCCCGCACGACGAAGGTCACCTCGGCCAACAGTACGGTGCCGGTGATCATTGTGGGTGAGCCGGCCGACGAAATCGCCGAGGCCTGGCATGAGTTCTCCGAGCTCGCCCTGGTCTGGATCGTGCTCAATGCGCTCGTCCTCATCGTGCTCTGGGCCATACTCGGGCGCGTCCTCGATCCGCTCATAAGCCTCGCGCGCGGGCTGCTCAATCTGGAGGATGGCGACTACACCACGCGGCTCAAGCCACCGCGGGTCAAGGAAATCGCCTCGATCACCAACCGCTTCAACACGCTCGCGGGCTCTCTCGACACCGCCAGGGAGGAGAACAGCGCACTCTACCGCCAGCTCATCACCGTGCAGGAGCAGGAGCGGCTCGAGATCGCCAACGAGCTTCACGACGAGGCCGGTCCTTGTCTCTTCGGCATCACCGCCAATGCGGCCTCGGTCAAGACCTTCGCCGATCGGCTAGCCGACCGGCGTACCCCTGAAATCGAGCAGCGGGTGGGCGAGATTCTATCCATCACCGAGCGGCTCAAGGTGATGAACCGGACCCTGCTGAAACAGCTGAGGCCAGGCCCGCTCGGCCACGTAAAACTCTCCCAGCTTCTCGACGAGCTCATCGTCGGCTTGCAGCTCCGGCATCCGGCGACACGGATCAATGCCTCCATCGGCAAGCTGGCCGATAGCTACGGCGAGGCCATCGACCTCACGCTCTATCGTTGCGTTCAGGGAGGCATCGCCAATGCGATCGACGCGCATAAAGCCGGCGATGTGATTCTCGATATCGGCGAGCAGCGCCGGCCTGGAAGCGGTGCCGGCAAGCGGACGCAGCCTAAACTGTGCCTCACGCTGCGCGACGATGGTTCGGGATTCTCTCTCTCGGTGCCCAAGAGCTTCACCCTCGCCACCATGTCCGAGAGGGTACGATCGCTTGGCGGGACCTGCCTGATCGAGGCTACGGCTTCGGCTGGCGCATCCATTCGCATCGAGATTCCCGTACCGCGCAAGAAGGTTGCGCGGGCACGACCACTCGAGCTCGTGAGGAATGTCACGTGACCCGGGTCCTCGTTATCGACGATCATCCAGTCGTTCTGCGAGGCTGTCGAGAAATCCTGGTGAACGCCGGCGCCACCGAGATCGTCCAGGCGCAAAGCGTCGCCGAGGGATTCCAGCTTTACCGCAAGCGCAAGCCCGATTTGATCATTGTCGACCTCGCCATGCGGAGCGGCGTGCTGAATGGCCTATCGTTCGTCCGCCGGCTACGCATGCACGACCAGCAAATGCCGTTGCTCGTGTTCACCATGCACAGCGATCCGATCATTGTCAGCCGCGCGCTTGAGTTGGGCGCCAACGGCTATGTGCTCAAGGACGCCTCCGCCGAGGAATTCCTGACCGCCTTCCAGACCGTGCGCGCCGGCAAGCTCTATCTCAGCCATGACCTCGCCGCCGACGTGGCCTTCAATCAGGCGCGGGAAAAGGCCAACCCGATACGGAATTTGTCGCTGCGCGAATTGCAGACGCTCGCGCTGGTGGCCGAGGGCAAGCCTTACGGCGTCATCGCCCAGCATCTCGGTGTGAGCTACAAGACCGTCGCCAATGTCTGCACCCAGCTCAAGGCCAAGTTCGGGGTCCATACCCTGCCCGAGTTGATGCGGATGGCCATTCAGCATCTCCCCTCGATCACGCGTCTCGGCCAGACGCCTGAAGGCGGACATAAAGAGGACTCAGACGGGGAGTCTTGAGACTTTTTTGCCTTGACGGGGCCCGCATGGCCCCGCCATCTGACCTGCTCATGTTGATCAAAATTCTCGGTTCGGCGGCTGGCGGCGGCTTTCCGCAATGGAACTGCAACGGCCGGAACTCCGCAGATATGCGCAAGGGAGTGGCGGGTCTCAGCCCCCGCACCCAGGCCTCGGTCGCGGTCAGCGCCGACGGTCGTCAATGGGTCCTGCTCAACGCCGCCCCCGACCTCAGGCAGCAGATCAACGACACACCCGAGCTGCATCCGGACCCCGAGGGCCCCCCGCGGAACAGCCCGATCAAGGCCGTGGTGCTGACCAATGGCGATGTCGATGCCGTCGCGGGCCTGCTTGTTTTGCGCGAAGGGCAGCCCTTCACCGTTTACGCCACCGATCGCGTCCTCGGCATCTTGGCGTCGAACAATATCTTCGACGTGCTCAATCCTGATCTGGTCAAGCGCGTTCCCATGACGCTCGGGAAGCCGTTCGCGGTCGAGGGGCCTTCAGGTCCGGTCGGGCTCGGCATCGAGGCTTTCGCCGTGCCGGCCAAGGTCCCGCTTTATCTCGAGGACGAAGATGCGGGCGCCGACTTCGGCGCGCAGGAAGGAGACACGGCTGGCTTGAAAATCACCGAGACGGCAAGCGGCCGTCACTTTTTCTTCATCCCAGGTTGCGCCAGGGTTGACGATGCGCTTCGCGCCCGCCTCAAGGACGCGCCGCTCCTGTTCTTCGACGGCACGCTCTACACCAATGACGAGATGATCGCCCAAGGTCTGGTCAACAAGACGGGCGAGCGCATCGGCCACATTATTATGTCGGGCGATAAGGGGAGCGTAGCGCAGCTCAAGCCCCTTAATATCGCCCGTAAGGTCTTCATCCACATTAATAATTCCAATCCGGTACTGCGCGAGGGCTCGCCCGAGCGCAAGGCCGTTGAAAGCGCGGGGTGGGAAATCGGCTATGATGCGATGGAAGTGAAGGTCTAATCCATGTGCGGCATCGCGGGCTTCCTCGAGCTTCAGCGCCGCTCGGGCACGCAAGCGCTCGAGGCGATTGCGGACGCCATGGCGGCGACGCTCGCCCATCGCGGGCCTGATGCGCGCGGCGTGTTCGTCGACGCCGAGGCCGGCATCGCCTTGGGCCACACGCGCCTTTCCATCATCGATCTGTCGCCGGCCGGCGCGCAGCCCATGGTCTCGGCAAACGGCCGTTACGTCATTGCCTATAACGGCGAGGTCTATAGCGCGAACGAGATCAGGCCCGAGCTGGAGGCGCTCGGCCATCGTTTTCGTGGACATTCCGACACTGAAGTCATGGTCGAGGCCATCGCCGAATGGGGCTTGCGTCCGACGCTCGACCGTCTCATCGGCATGTTCGCCTTTGCCCTGTGGGACAGGAAAGAGAGGCGCTTGAGCCTGGTGCGCGACCGGCTCGGCATCAAGCCGCTTTATTGGGGACGGCAGAACGGCCGCGTATTGTTCGCTTCGGAGCTCAAGGCATTCGAGGCGCTGCCCGACTGGCAGCCAGAGCTCAATCCGGATGCGCTCGCTTCTTATCTCAGGCTCAGCTACGTGCCGTCGCCGCATTCGATCTATCGCGGCATCGACAAGTTGGCGCCGGGCCACGTCGTGACCATCGACGAGCATGGCAAGTCGGAGGTTTCCGCCTATTGGAGCCTGATGGATGCCGCGAGGCAGGGGAGAGAAGCCCCCCTGGAGGTGGGCGACGGACAGGCGGTCAACATTTTCGAGACGCTGCTCGGCGATGCGGTCGAGCGCCGGCTCGTCTCCGACGTGCCGCTCGGCGCGTTTCTGTCGGGCGGTATCGATTCCTCGACCGTGGCGGCGATGATGCGGGCGCGCAGCAACACAGCCGTCAGAACTTATTCGATCGGCTTCGACGAGGATCGCTATGACGAGGCGCCGCACGCCAAAGCGGTCGCGGAGCATCTCGGCACCGAGCATACCGAGCTTTATGTCACTCCGCGCGAGGCTCAAGACGTCATTCCCGAGCTGCCCACGATCTACGACGAGCCTTTCGCCGATTCCTCGCAAGTGCCGACTTATCTCTTATCGAAGCTCACCCGCCAGCATGTCACCGTGGCGTTGTCGGGTGACGGCGGCGATGAGTTGTTCGCGGGCTATACGCGGCACCGCTTCGCGCGCGCCTTGGCCAACATGCCGGAGAGTCTGGGTCGAGGCTTGGCCTGCGGTCTTGGCCTGGCGGGACCGGCACTGTGGGACCGCCTGTTCGATCTGTTCCCGGCGCGCAAGCGCCCGTGGCTCGGCGGCGACAAGATGCTGAAGGCCGCCGCTATGTTCCAGCAGGGCGGCGAGGCGGGCGCCTATCGTAGCCTGGTCAGCGCTTGGGATGAGCCGGACGCCATCGTGCGCCAGGGACGCGAGCTTAAGGGGCCGATCTTCGACGGCTCTCTGGCCAAGGCCCTGCCGGACGGCCTCGACCGAATGCAATATCTCGACACGCTCACTTACCTGCCCGACGACATCCTCACCAAGGTCGACCGCGCCAGCATGGCGGTGGCGCTCGAAGTGCGCGTGCCGATCCTAGACCACCGCCTCGTCGAGCTGTCCTGGCGGCTCCCGTCGCGCTTCAAGATGCGCCGCGGCCAGGGCAAATGGCTGCTGCGCCAGGTGCTTTACCGGCACGTGCCGAAACAACTGGTCGAACGGCCCAAGACGGGCTTCGCCATACCCATTGGCAGCTGGCTCAAGGGGCCGCTCAGGCCTTGGGCCGAGGAGCTGTTGTCGGAAAAGCGGCTCGCCGCGGGCGGGTTGCTAAATCCCGGGCCCATCCGCGCGCGCTGGCGCGAACATCTCGAAGGACGGCGCAATTGGCACAGCCCCCTATGGACCGTGCTGATGTTCCAGGCTTGGCGCGAGCCCCGCGGGATCTAGCTCGCGCGCGGTGTGCGCAGCTCGCCGAAGGCCACGACATTGTCCTGGCGCGCGTCGTCCTTGTGCAGATGAACGACTGGCTCGGCCGCGCCGCCTGAGGCGATCTGCCAATAGGCTTCGATGCGCCCGGCGAAAGGCCGCGACTTCTCAATGAACAGACGCTCACCCTTGGCGCGCGCCTCCTTGCGCAGCACCTTCTGCCGCTTGCGGCAGCGCTTCAGGAAGGCAGCAGTCTCCTCTTGCGTGCCGAAGGTCATGGTCGGCGTGGCCAGGAGCCGGCAGAGCTGGAAGATGTCATGGTCGTCGCCAAGCGTCTGCGACAGAGAGCGTGCCGCCTCGACCCGCGCGGACAGCTCCGACGGCCAGCACGTCGCAAGCAATTGCATCTGCCGCCAATGATGCTGCACACCTTTGCGCCAGTCATGCATCTCCTCGGCGTCGTCCGACGCGTAAGCCTGACGGAAGTATTTGCGGGTTTCGCGGTAGCAGCGGCGTAGCCCCTCGGCGAGCGGCGTGAAATCGTCAGGATAGACCGCAAGCCCTGCGAAGGCCGGGCGAAGCTCGAGCAGCGCACACTTGGCATCCGACGCCGTGCCGCGTTCGAGATTGTGCTCGGCAGCCTGCCGGCGCTTCGTCAGCCAGCCGCGCAAGGATTGGATCGTCACGTCGCCCGGACCGGATACGGTGTCACGGTCGAGCTTGTTCACCGCGTCTATCAAAGCTTGCGCGTCGCGCGCCGGCGCCAGACCCCGCGAGATGACGTTCAGTCTGTCGAACAACGAGGCGAATACCGGCTCGGGCATGCCGGGCCGGATCAAGAGGAGCAGGGAGCGAAGGCGCTTCAAGCATTTGCGGGCGCTGTGCACGCCGCTATGCAGCTCGGGCGGGGACGCGAGCGAGGCGTGCGCGATCTCAAGCTCGCCGAAGGCGACGCGCCGCAAGGCCGCGCTCATCGGCATGGCCGGGTCGAGACGATAGCTCATGAATTTCCCCCAGGGCTTTGGCCCCGTTCCCCGACCCATGATCCCGGCAGGGACTGTCATAATCAAGCTACCCAGGCGCGCCCTTAGTCTTGGGGGCATCCTGTGGATAAGCCACGCCACGGCTCGGTCGCGGCAAGCCAGTTTTTCGCTCTTAATTCAGGGGCATAGCTTGTCACAAGGTCGCTGATGACGGCGACGCAATCCGCGCCTGCGGCGAGCACTATCGGCGCCCGGTCGAGGGTAATGCCGCCAATAGCCACCAATGGACAACGGATTTTCGACCGCCATTCGGCGATACGCGGCAGGCCTTGTGGCGCCCACGGCATGACCTTGAGCGTGGTGGCGTAGATGGGGCCGAGCGCCACATAGTCGGCTTCGGCCCCGAGCGTGGTCTCCAACTCCTCGACGCTATGGGTGCTGACACCGATCTTGATGCCGGCCTTTCTGATCGCGACAAGGTCGGCGGCGGCCAGATCCTCCTGGCCGAGATGCACGAAGGTTGCGCCGGCGTCGATTGCCTCGCGCCAATAATCGTTGATCACGAGCTGGCAGCCATGCGCGCTGCACAGCGAAACCGCCTTGCCGATCTCCGCGCGTACCATTTCGGGGCCTTGGTCCTTGATGCGGAGCTGCACGAGCTTGATCCCCGCGGGCAGGAGCCGCGCGAGCCAGCCCGTGTCGGGAACGATGGGATAGAACGGATCGAGTTGGACCAAGTCGGGCCCCCGGATGACGGCGGCGGTCAGGAGGCGTGATCGACCTTGAAGAACGGCGTGCCTGCCACCGGGGTGGAGGGCTGCGCCATGTCGCGCGGCTCGATCAATCCCGCCTCGAAGGCGAGCCGGCCCGCCTCGATGGCGCGTGCGAAGGCTTGCGCCATTTTGGCTGGATCGCCGGCTTCGGCAATCGCGGTGTTGAGCAACACGGCGTCATAGCCGAGCTCCATGGCTTCGGCCGCGTGCGAGGGTGTACCGATCCCCGCATCGATGATGAGCGGAATGTCGGGGAAATAGGCGCGGAGCGACTTCAGCGCCTCCTTGTTGATCAGACCTTGCGCCGAGCCGATAGGAGCGGCCCAGGGCATCAGCACGGCACAGCCCGCGGCCACCAGGCGCTCCGCCGCGCTCAGATCCTCGGTGGTGTAAGGGAGCACGTCGAAGCCTTCGGCGACAAGCACGCCTGCCGCCTCGACCAAGCCGAACAAATCGGGCTGCAACGTGTCGTCATTGGCGATGACTTCGAGCTTGATCCAATTGGTGTTGAACAGCTCGCGCGCCATTTGGGCCGTGGCGATCGCCTCCTTGGCGGTGCGACAGCCGGCGGTGTTGGGCAGTACGCGGCAGCCAAGCGCCTCGATCAGCGCCCAGAAGCCCTGGCCCGTGCGCGCACGGGCAGATTCGCGCCGGAGCGAAACGGTGACGATCTCCGTGCCCGACGCCTTTACTGCCTGCTTCAAAGCCTCAGGCGAGGGATAGCGGGCCGTGCCGAGCAAAAGACGCGAGGTGAATGTCTTGCCGTAAAGGGTAAGCATCAGCCGCCCTGCCTCGGCGCCACGATCTCGACCTCGTCCGCTTCCGTCAACGGCATGGCGGAACGCGCCGTCGCGGCGACGAAGCTGCCGTTTACGGCCGTGGCAATCCGTGCTTCGGCGAAGCCAAGCTTGGCGCAAAGCTCGGAGAGGTTTTGAGCGTTGGTGGCGTGAAGCTCACCGTTAAGCAGGATCTGCAAGAAACACCTCCGGCTCGATCGCGCCCGTCTCGATATAGGCAGCGACCAGTTCCGCCAATACGGGCGCGAGCAGAAATCCGTGCCGGTAAAGACCGTTGACGTAGATATAGCCCTTCGCGGGGATAATCCTAGGCCGATTATCGGGAAAGGCGGGACGCGCGCCCGCGCCAAGCGCGACGATCTCGGCCTCGCCGAAAGCGGGGTCGAGCGCGTAGGCGGCGCTCAGAAGTTCGAGCGCCGAGCGCACGCTGACCGGCCCCGTCTCCTCGCTCTCGATAACGGTGGCGCCGATCATGTAGAGCCCGTCGCCCCAGGGCACGGTGTAGAGCGGAAAGCGGGGATGCAGCAGGCGAATGGGCCGGTGCAGCGCGACATCGCGCGCGCGCACCACGATGCGCTCGCCGCGCACGCCGCGCAATGCCGGCAGATCGTCTTTGGCGGCAAGTCCCCGGCAATCGATGACGATGTCGGAGTCCTTGGGGCTGTCGCCCTCGCCGAGTTTGAGCCGCGCGCCGGCCGCGATTGCCTCGTCCAGCAGAAATTCAAGCGCCGGTTTGGGGGCGAGATGCGCCTCGTTCGGATAATAAAGAGCGCCACCGAAACGCTGGCCGAGGTCGGGCTCGAGCGCCGCGAGCTCAGCCTCGTCGAGCCGCTGAGCGTCATGCGTCATGCGCGCGAAGCGGTCGAGCAGGACGCGGTCGCGCGTCTGCGCCAGGACCAGGCTGCCGTTGGTCACGGTACCGGGATAGATCTCCCGCCATAGCGCGATGCCCCGAACCCCGAGCCGCCTGATCACCGGATCGGCGCTCTCCTCCTCGCAATGAGGGGCAAGCATGGCGCCGGCAAAGGTACTGCATGCCTCGGCGAAGGGCTGCTCTGACCGCTCGTAAAGCGTGACGGCATGACCTTGGCGGGCAAGCGTCAGCGCCTGCCACAGGCCAACCACGCCCGCGCCGCGGACCGCTATCGATTGCTTCGAGCTTGCCATGAGAAATCGGATAGCGCGTCGGAGGCCAGCCGTCTAATCCCCAAGCGCCACGCCTTCGCGGCGCGGATCGGCGCCCCCTTCCAGCCCCTCGGGCGTCACGGCGATGATATGCAGCCCGCTGGTCAGAGGCATGCGTTTCACTTCGTGACCCATAGCGGCAAGGCCGGTCGCCAGCTGGTCCAACCCCGTCCCAGTTTCGAGCAAGAACCGGTCCTCGGTACTGCCGAAATTGCCGAGCGCGGCCGCTTGCGCCGGATCGAGGCCCCAGTCGATCAGGGCGATGAGGGCCTTCAGATTGAAGAAGATGATGGCGGGTCCGCCGGGCGAGCCGAGCACATAGGCGGGCGCTCCGTCTTCATCGAACACGATGGTCGGGTCCATCGAGCTTCGCGGACGCTTGCCGCCTTCAACGCGGTTGGCGATAGGGCGGCCCTCGGCATCGGCGGACTCGAAGGAAAAATCGGTGAGTTGATTGTTGAGCAGGAAGCCGCGCACCATCGACCGCGCGCCGAAGGCGCTCTCGATGCTGGTGGTCATGGAGAAGGCATTGCCTTCAGCGTCAATGACCGAGATCTGGCTCGTGCCGCCGCTCTCCTTGCTGCGATCGAGACCGAAGCTTCCGTGCTGCATATCCGGGGGCGAACCCGCCTTGACCTCGGCCTGGGCCCGGTCGGGATCGATCAGCGCGCGGCGCTCGGCGAGGTAGCCTGCATCGAGCAATCCGCCCATGGGAACGGCGACGAAATCAGGATCGGCCAGATAGCGCGCGCGGTCGGCGTAGGCGAGGCGTTGCGCCTCGGCGATGAGATGGGTGGCCCGCAATTGCAGCGGCTCGCTACCGAGGTCGAATGGCTCGATCATGCCGAGCACCTGGCTGACGGCGACGGCGCCTGACGAAGGCGGACCCATGCCGCAGACCCGGTAGTCGCGATAGGACGTGCAGATGGGCTCGCGTTTCTTGGCGCGGTACTTGGCGAGATCCTCCTGTGTCAGCCCGCCCGGGCGGCGCGGATCGTTTTGCACCGAAGCAACGATGTCGCGGGCGATGTCCCCTTCGTAGAAGGGCTTGGTGCCCTCGCGCGCGATAAGGGCGAAGGTGTCGGCGAGCGCGGGATTGGTGAGCTTGTAACCGGCCGGCCACGGCCGCCCGGCATCATCGAAGAAATAGGCGCGCGCTTCCGGCGTGAATGTTTCGGGGGCCTTCTCGGCGAGCATCTTGGCGAGACGCGGCGATACTGGAAAACCGTCGCGGGCAAGTGTAATCGCCGGCTGAAACAGTTCGGCCCAAGGGAGCTTGCCGTATTTGTCGTGCATGAGCTTGAGCGCGGCGAGCACGCCCGGCTCGCCGACCGAGAGCCCGGTAATGATGACTTCATCTTTCGGGAGCGGCTTACCGTCGGCATTGAGGAAAAGTTCGGGCGTGGCGGAAGCGGGCGCGGTCTCGCGCCCGTCATAGCTGGTGAGCTTGCGCGCCGCCGCGTCCCAATAGAGCATGAAGGCGCCGCCGCCGATCCCCGAAGATTGCGGCTCGACCAGGTTGAGCACCATCTGCGTGGCGATGCCGGCGTCGACGGCGCTGCCGCCTTGGCGCAACATGGCAAGTCCCGCTTCCGCCGCGAGCGGATGGGCGGCGACCACCATGTGTTTCTTTGCCTTGACCAGAGGCTTGGGGGCGATGCCGCTCGCCCCTTCCGGCAGCTCCAGCGCGTACACGCTCCTTACGAAGTCACTCGTATGCGGGAGAAGCGGGAAGAGGAGGCCAAGCGCAACAGCCGCCAGGCGCATTGAACCTGTCATGCGGGCAGCATAGCCGCGCCAACAAGGCGAGAGAAAGAAAGCAGGCGGGGGCGGGATGAGGCCGTACCCGGTGCGGGGGGATGCCAGGGACACGGAAACCTGTCTCAAGCTCGCGGGATAACGTCTCCCTAATTGCTCAATCAGGACCCAACCCGGTGCCCCGCCTGCTTTGCCGGCGCCAGGGGCGCGGAACGCGAAGGACCATCTGCGCCTCGCCTGGAACGCCGTTTACGCAACGCAACGCGCACTGATAAGTGTTCTTATTTTGTTCTAAACAGAGTCGGGGTCGGAGTCAAGGCGCACAAGCCGCTTCATTAGGTTTTCGAGCAAATTGCGCGAGTTTCCCAATAATTTACCCTGTTGGTCGGGTGTTTGCGGGGTTCATTTAACCTGTATCTAACGCGTGGCCGGTAGCTTGCGCCCCAGGTTCCACCGTCGGGCAAATACGGTGCGGGGCCTTATGCAAGAACCCAATCCAAGGGGAGTGTCGAGAAATGAGGAGTGTGTTTACGCGTTTCGTCAAGGACGAGAGGGGGACGACGGCCATCGAATATGGCCTGATTGCCGCCGGCCTCGCGGTTGCCCTCCTGACGGCTGTACAGGCCGTCGGAGGCTCGATCGATACCCTGTTCAACCAGGCTGCCGTCGATCTTACGCCGAAGGGCTGACCTCACGCCTTTGCCCGGTTCCAGCTCCGCGCCTCTTGGAGCTGGAACCGGCTTTCCTTCCCGGGCAAACAAGCCCCCAATCCTCCATAATTCTCGCTTAGAAAGCTCGCTTACGAGGGAGCTTGGCCTTGATTGCCAAACCGAGACGCCGGTCTCTGCTGACATATCTCTTGGCGGCTGCAGCTTGTGCCGGGGCGGTCTCCGCAGCGATCGCCCATCCCCATGTCTGGGCCACGGTCCGCTCGGAAGTGGTGTTCGGCCCCGACAACCGCATCACCGGTATCCGCCACGCCTGGACGTTCGATGAGTTCTATACCGCCATGGCGGTGCAAGGCCTCGATACCGACGGCGACGGCGTCTACTCGAAGGAAGAGTTGCAACCGCTCGCGCAGGTCAATGTCGAGTCGCTGCAGGAGTTCGAGTTTTTCACTTTCGTTCGCTTCGGCGATGATGGCAAAAAGCTGCCGCTCAAGCCGCCGGTCGATTACTGGGTCGATTACGACAAGAGTGTGCTGACACTGCACTTCACCCTGCCGCTCGAAACGCCGATCGATCCGAACGGTAAGGAGGTGGTGTTCGACGTGTACGACCCGTCTTATTTCGTCGCCTTCGGCTTCGCCACCGAAGCGCCGGTGAAGATGTCGGGCACTGCCGCGCCCGGCTGCGGCGTCGAGGTGAAGCAGCCCGATGCCGAGACCCAGGCTGAGGCCAAGGCGCTGACCGAAGCCTTCTTCAGCGAGCTGGGGCCAGAGTCCTATATCGGCTCGCAATTCGCCCAGACAGCGATCGTCAAATGCGCGACACCGTGAGCCGGGCCGCCCTGACGATTCTACCCTGTCTGCTCGCCCTGTTGCTGATCGCCGCAGCTTTGCCGGCTACTTATGCGCAGACGCAGCCGCCCGCGGCCTTCGGCGCCCAGGCGCAAGAGAGCGCGCCTTCGGCTTTCGCGCCGACCGCCGCGCCGGCATATGCGCAAGGTCCGTTCGGCAGGATCATGAACTGGGTGACGCAGACGCAGCAGAGCATGCAGAAGGAACTCGCGGCGAGCGTCAAGCGTCTGAAAGACGGCAATGCGCTTGCCGCCGTGCTCGCGCTGGCCGGGATCAGCTTCGTCTATGGCGTGCTGCACGCCGTGGGCCCTGGACACGGCAAGGCGATCATCTCCTCTTATGTCATAGCCAATGAGGAAACCGTCAGGCGCGGAGTGATGGTCTCCTTCCTCGCCGCTGGCCTCCAGGCGCTGACCGCTATTGCCCTGGTCAGCGTGCTGCTCATAGCCTTCAACGCCACGGGGCTCCAGTTGAACGCCTGGGCCAACCAGCTGGAAAGCGCGAGTTTTGCGCTGATCGCGCTGGTCGGTCTTTTTCTGCTGGTGACCCAGGGAATGCGGCTCCTGCGCCGCCGGCCAAACACCTCGAGCCCTGGCCCGTATGTTCACGGTGACCATCACCACCATGATCACAACCATGACAATCACGTGCATGACGAGAACTGCGGCCATGTCGTTGATGCAAGCAAGGTCGCGGGCCCGTTCTCCTGGCGCAAGGTCATGGCCGTGGTGTTCTCGGTCGGCATCAGGCCATGCACCGGCGCCATCCTCGTTCTGGTCTTCGCTCTGACTCAAGGCCTGTTCTGGGCGGGCGTCGCCGCCACTTTCGCCATGGCGTTCGGCACGGCCATCACCGTGGCGGCTCTGGCGACCTTGGCGCTAGGCTCACGCGAGCTCGCGCTCAAGCTCGGCGGCGGCAATAGCGGCTGGACCGAGGCGGTATGGACCGTCTGCGCCATGGGCGGTGCGCTTGCCATCTTCCTGATGGGGACGCTGCTATTTATCGCCTCGCTGGGTCCGGCGCGCCCGTTCTAGGACCGTGCCTCGCTGCGCAATATCCAAGCTGCGCTTGCCGGGAAGGCGAGTATGCTGTTTCTTTTTGTTCCAAGAGATTGCGGCAGGGGAGCAAGGCATCCTAAATCCCAAGCGAACAGCGTAGGGAGGAGTACCATGGCGCTCCAACTCGGCGATACCGCCCCCGATTTCGAAGCCGACACCACGGAAGGGCATATAAGCTTCCACGAGTGGCTCGGCGATTCCTGGGGCGTGTTGTTCTCGCATCCGAAGGACTTCACCCCGGTCTGCACCACCGAGCTCGGCTACATGGCGCGGATCAAACCCGAGTTCGACAAGCGTGGCGTGAAGATCGTCGGGCTTAGCGTCGACCCGGTCGAGCTTCACAAGAAATGGGCGCACGACATTAAGGAGACGCAAGGCACGGCTCCCAACTTCCCGATGATCGGCGATCCGACTCTGGCGATCGCCAAGGCCTACGGCATGCTGCCGGCGAACGCGCCGGACTCCTCCGACGGCCGCACGCCCGCCGACAATCAGACCGTGCGCAACGTGTTCGTCATCGGCCCCGACAAGAAGATCAAGCTGATACTGGTCTATCCTATGACCACGGGCCGCAATTTCGATGAGGTTTTGCGGGTGATCGACTCGCTTCAGCTCACCGCTAAGCATCGCGTGGCGACGCCGGCGAACTGGACGGAAGGCGGCGAGGTGATCATCGCCGGCTCCGTGTCCGACGAGGAAGCGAAGAAGATCTATCCCGACGGATGGAAGTCGCCGCGGCCTTATATCCGCATCGTGCCCCAGCCGCGCGGCTGATCGGTCACATGAGCATGCCGAAGACACCGGCGCTCGCCACCGATTGCATCATTTATGACCGTGAAGGGCGTGTGCTGCTGGTCCGCCGCAAATACGAGCCGTTCAAGGGCGCTTACGCTCTGCCTGGCGGCTTCGTCGAGATCGGCGAGACGGTGGAGGAAGCCTGCCGCCGCGAAGTGCGCGAGGAAGCTGGCGTCGATATCGGCGCGTTGCAGCTTGTGGGCGTCTATTCCGATCCCCAGCGCGATCCGCGCGGCCATACGGTCAGCGTTGCCTATCTCGTGCGATTGCCAGGCGAGGTGACCCCGCATGCGGGCGACGACGCCGCCGCGGCGGAGTGGGTCGAGGATTGGCGCAAGCACGCGCTCGCCTTCGATCACGCGCAAATCCTCGCCGACGCCGATAATTTGGCCGATACGCTGCCCTAGGCGTTGCGGGATGAATGCGCTATCTAAGCGCCGATGGAGCTAGAAAGTGAATAAAAGCTCGGCCATCAAGGATTTTGCGTCGAAGCCCGCAACCGCGCAGGCCGGCAAGATCGGCGTGCTCCTGGTCAATCTCGGCACGCCCGACGGGACCGGCTATTGGCCGATGCGGCGCTACCTCAAGGAGTTCCTCTCCGATCGCCGCGTGATCGAGACCAACCGCGTGCTGTGGTGGCTGATCCTGAACGGCGTGGTGCTGGTGAAGCGCCCGGCGAGCAGCGGTGCCAAATACCGCTCGATCTGGAACGAGGCGCTCGACGAGTCGCCGTTTCGCACGATCACGCGGAGCCAGGCCGGGAAGGTGGCCGAGGCGTTCGCTGCGCGTCCCGACATTATCGTCGATTGGGCCATGCGCTACGGCAATCCCTCGATCGCCTCGCGTATCGAGTCGCTCGCCGAAAAAGGCTGCGACCGGCTGCTGGTCTTTCCCCTCTATCCGCAATATGCGGCGGCGACCACGGCCAGCGTCAACGACAAGGTGTTCGACGTGCTCAAGACAATGCGGGCGCAGCCGGCGCTCCGCACCGTGCCGCCTTATCCCGCCGATCCCGTCTATATCGAGGCGCTGGCAAATTCGATCGGGGCGCATCTCGCCACGCTCGACTTCGAGCCGGAGACCATTCTTGCCTCGTTCCACGGTGTACCGCAGGACTATGTCGATCAGGGCGATCCCTATCAGGCGCAATGCATCGAGACGACCGAGGCGTTGCGCGCGGCGCTCGGTCCCGAGCTTGGGGCCAAGCTCAAGCTCACCTTCCAGTCGCGTTTCGGTCGCGCCGAATGGATCAAGCCTTATACCGACAAGACCGTCGAGGCGCTGGCGCGCGACGGCATCAAGCGCATCGCCATAATCACGCCGGGCTTCGCCGCCGATTGCGTCGAGACGCTCGAGGAGATCGCGCAGGAGAACAAGGAGATTTTTCTCGAGCATGGCGGGGAGAGATTCAGCTTCATCCCCTGCCTCAATGACAGCGCGGACGGTATTCGCGTGCTGGTCCATCTGATCGAGCGCGAGCTTGAAGGCTGGGTGTGAATGACGCGCGCGGTCGTCTCATTAGCCGGCGCCTGTTTGCTCCTGCTCCTGGTTCAGGCGCATGAGGGAACTGCCGGAGAGGCGCTGGTGTTCATCGACGTGGTCGGCGCGCCGGGGGACGGGGAACGGGCGCTTGCCGCCGCACTTGGCGAGCGCCTCATGGCGGAAGGCCTGGCGCTGGCCGGCACGCCTACGCCGAACGCCTATGAGGTCCACGGCACCGTCAAGCTCGCTCCAGCCGCCAAGGGCCAACAGACGGTTCGCATCGACTGGACTTTGTTCGGGCCGGACGGCAATCAGCTTGGCTTCGTCACCCAGGAGAGGGAGGTGCGCAAAGGCTCGCTCGACCGCACATGGGGTGGCGCCGCTCATGCCGCCGCCGACGCCGCAGCCCAAGACATCGTCAAGCTGCTGCCCCGCTAGGTCTTATAAAATCTAGGACGCCCCACCATTTATCCGCTGCCTCAGATCAGTTGGCAGACTAGAGTGAAGCAGGAACCCGCTTAGCCACCGACGCCTTCCGGAGGGTGCCAATGTTCGGCTTCGATATCTTCGTCCTCGTTCTTCTCGTCCTTTTCGTCCTGCTCGTCATCGTCGCGGTCAAGATCGTTCCGCAGGGCTACAACTACACTGTCGAGCGCTTCGGCCGTTATACGCGCACGCTCCACCCAGGGCTCACGCTGATCATTCCCTTCATCGACCGCATCGGCCGCAAGCTCAACGTGATGGAGCAGGTAATCGAGGTGCCGAGTCAGGAAGTCATCACCAAGGACAACGCCATGGTGAGGGTCGACGGCGTGGCCTTCTTCCAGGTGCTTGACGCCGCGCAGGCGAGCTACGAGGTGACCAATCTCAACGTCGCCATCCTCAACCTGACCATGACCAATATCCGCACGGTGATGGGCTCCATGGACCTCGACAAGCTGCTTTCGGAGCGTGACGAGATCAACCACCGCCTGCTCAAGGTGGTCGACGATGCGACCCATAATTGGGGCGTCAAGGTCACCCGCATTGAGATCAAGGACATCGAACCGCCGCGCGACCTGGTCGATTCCATGGCCCGGCAGATGAAAGCTGAGCGTGACAAACGCGCCGCCATCCTGGTGGCGGAAGGCGAGCGCCAGGCAGCGATCCTGAGTGCCGAAGGCGCCAAGCAGGCGCAGATCCTCGCCGCGGAAGGCCGCCGCGAAGCCGCTTATCGTGACGCCGAGGCACGCGAGCGGGAAGCGGAGGCCGAGGCGAAAGCCACCACGGTGGTGAGCGAAGCGATCAGCCGCGGCAACGTTCAAGCCATCAACTATTTCGTGGCCAACAACTATGTGGACGCGCTGAAGGCGCTGGCCACGGCCAAGAACCAGAAGGTGCTGCTCATGCCGCTCGATGCGTCTTCGGTGATCGGCGCCATCGCCGGTGTGGGCGAGATCGCACGCGAGGCCTTTGGCGGAGGTGGCGATGCGTCGGCTCCGGCAGGCCAAGCCAAGAAGACCGAGGCACAGCGCGTCCGCCCCGGCGGTTCAGTGCCAACCGTCTAAGCCGGCGGAGGAGACCTGCATGGAAACCATTATCGAACTTGAGCCTTGGGTCTGGATGATCCTTGCCGCCAGTCTGTTCGTGCTGGAGCTGATATCGCCCGGCATCTTCTTCATGTGGTTCGGCGTCGCCGCCGCCATCACCGGGCTTATCGTGTTCCGCTACGACTTGAGCTGGCAATGGCAACTCGTGTCGTTCGCCGTGCTCTCGCTTATCACCGTGCTGCTCGCCAACAGATATCTGCGCCAGAACCCGCTCGAAAGCGAGCGGCCGCTGCTCAACGAACGCGCCGTGCAGCTGGTCGGCCAGTCCTTCGAACTGCTCGATCCCATCGTCGATGGGCGCGGCAGCATCAAGACCGGCGACACGATCTGGCGGGTGGAGGGGCCTGAGTTGCCGGTCGGCGCGCGCATCAAGGTGGTCGGCGCCGACGGCACGCTGCTCAAGGTCTTGCCGGCCTAGCTGGGGCCGCCGCTGGAAATCAGCGATTCTGTGTACGATCGAGACCAGAACCGTAAGGGTTTTGGGTTGTTTATCCTCTGTCGCGCCCTAGTCGCCACATTTGGGGCTATACTCTTCTTCGCCGCGTCGCCAGGAAGGACAAAATGGCCCATATCGTCATCATCAATCCTCGCTTCGGTGTTTCGTTCTGGGGCCTTGAGCATTGCATGAAATTGTTCGGTAAGCGGGCCAATCTGCCGGTCGCTTGCCTCGCCCTGCTTGCGGCGCTCGTTCCCGATCATCATGAGGTGACGCTGATCGACGAGAATGTCGAAGACATCGACTTCGACGCGCTCGCCGATGCCGACCTGGTCTGCGTGACCGGTATGAGCATCCAGGGGCGGCGGCTGATCGAGATTGTCGAGGAGGTCAAGGCGCGCGGCGTCATGACCGTGGTCGGCGGACCGATGGCCACGGTCGAGCCGGAAGTTTTGGAAGGGTTGGCCGACGTCGTTTTTGTCGGCGAGGCGGACGACACCTGGCCGCAATTCTTGCGGGAGTGGGAAGAGGGCCGTCACCGGAGCCGCTACGAGCAGCCGGAAAAGACCGAGGTGACGCGGCTACCGTTGCCGCGCATCGACCTGCTCAAGATCGACCGCTACATGTTCGGCAGTCTGCAAATCTCGCGCGGCTGTCCCTTCACTTGCGAGTTCTGCGACATCATCGTCACCTTCGGCCGGCGTCCGCGCCTCAAGACTAGCGAGCAGGTCCTCGCCGAGCTTGAAGCCTTCCAACACGCCGGGATGAAGATCGTCTTCGTGGTCGACGACAATCTGATCGGCAACAAGAAGGCGATCAAGCTGGTGCTGCGCGACATCGTCCGCTGGCAGCAGGAGCGCGCTTATCCGCTCACTTTGTTCACCGAGGCATCGCTCGATCTCGCCGAGGACGAGGAGTTGATGGAGCTGATGGGCCTCGCCAATTTCCAGAACGTATTCATCGGCATCGAGACGCCGAACGAGGATTCGCTCAGGGAGACCAAGAAGCTCCAGAACGTGCGGCCCAACGCCGGCACGCTGCTCGAGCGTGTTCATCGCATCCAGGGCCACGGCATCGACGTGTGGTGCGGTATGATCGTGGGCTTCGACCACGACGATCCCTCGATCTTCAAGGTCATGCCAAAGTTCCTCTCGGACGCGCGCATCTCGGCGGCGCTGATCGGCATGCTGCACGCGATCCCGACCACACCGCTTTACGACCGCCTCAAGAAGGTCGGGCGCCTCAACGAGGACGAGGACAGCGATAGATTCGGCACCAACGTCATTCCCCTCGGCATGTCGCAGGAGACGTTGCGCGACGGCTTTGTCGAGGTGATGAAGACCTGCTATGGGCCCGATGCCTATTTCCAGCGTCTCGATGCGCAATTCATCGACGAGAATTTCAAGTTCACCCTGCACCAGCTGCCTTATTGGAAGACGCATCGCTTGGCCTGGGCCAAGAGATGCGTTCTCAACTATGCGAGATTTACGGTTCTGGCCGCGCGTCTGCTGTCGCAAGTGAAGGACGAGGCGCTGCGCGCGAGATACAAGAAGCAGCTCTCACGTGTTCTCAGCACGCGCTGGCGCGAGCCGCATATCCTGTTCGTTTATGCGCTCAAGGTGGCGACGCATTATCACTACGACGCCATCGTGCGGGCCCTCGCCCAGGTCGAGGACGCGAGCGGCGTGATGCCCGATGCGGGCCGGTCTTTCTCGCGCGTGAGGCGGCGGGTCGAGGTGCAGGCGGTAGCTTAAGCCACCGGCGTTACCAGATCAAATCGCCGATGATGCCGAGCACGATGGCGCCGAGCGCGACCCACAGCGCGAGGCGCTCCCAAGTCGGCATGGCGATGTAATGCGCCTTGGCCTGCTTGAGGTCGAACGTCTCCCCCATCTGCTTGTCGTGCTCTTGCTTCATGGCTGTCATTCCGGAGAGATCGGGGCAGGGGCGTCAGTTTTCAAGCGACGCCGGCACGCAGCAGATCATGGACATGGATGATACCGACCGGGCGGCCGTCCTCGACCACGAACAGCGCGGTAATGCTCGATGAGTTGATGATTTCGAGTGCGGCGCTGGCTAGAAGGTCAGGCGCCACGGTCTTGGGCCCGGGCGTCATGATCTCACCGGCACGCCGGGCAAGGAGCGCGTCCCCCATATTCCGCCGCAGATCGCCGTCGGTGATGATGCCCATGAGCTTGCCATTGCCATCGACCACGCCCAAGCAGCCAAGGGCCTTCTCGGTCATCACCACGATGGCCTCGGACATGACCGCGTTGAGGCCGGCAAGCGGCAGGCGGTCGCCTTTGTGCATCAAGTCGCTCACGAATTTCAGGCGCGCGCCGAGCTGGCCGCCCGGATGCAGCGCTTTGAAGTCGACGGCGGTGAAGCCCTTACTCTCCAGCAGCGCGATGGCGAGGCAGTCGCCAAGCGCGAGCTGCATGAGGGTTGAGGTGGTGGGCGCGAGCCCATGCGGGCAGGCTTCCTTGACCTGCGGCATTGCCAGCACCACTTCGGCCGCCTGGGCCAGGGCCGAGTCCCTATTGGAGGTGACCGCAATTAGCTTCACGGCGAAGCGGCGCGAATAGGACACGATATTGCCGAGCTCGACCGTCTCGCCGGACCAGGAGAAGGCGAGGATCACGTCGTCGCTTGTGATCATGCCGAGATCGCCGTGGCTCGCCTCGCTCGGATGCACGAAATAAGCGGGCGTGCCGGTGGAGGAGAGGGTGGCCGCCACTTTCAGG
>DATMDY010000113.1:0-4803 GCA_035557335.1 Methyloceanibacter sp. | reverse complement strand
GGGAACGCCAAGTCGCTGGCGGAATTCCAAGGAAAAGTCGTGCTCCTCAATATCTGGGCCACCTGGTGCGTGCCCTGCCGCGAGGAGATGCCGATGCTCGATGAGCTACAGCGCGAGCTCGGTGGCAAGGACTTCGAGGTGGTGGCGGTCAATATCGACAAAGGCGGTTCCGACAAGGCGCGCGATTTCTTGGCTGAGACCGGTGCCGCCAATCTCGCCCTATATACTGACCCACCGGGTAAGCTGTTCTCCACGGTGAAGGCAGTCGGCATGCCGACCACGCTTCTGATCGACCGCCAGGGCAGGGAGATCGGCCGCCTTGTCGGCCCCGCCGATTGGGCCTCGGCGGAGGCCAAGCGTCTGATCGAGGCCGCCATCAGCGCATCCTGAGTCTGGGGGAGATCATGGGCGCTGACGCCATCGACGACATCCTGCGCTTCTGGTTCGAGGAGCTTAAGCCCAAGAACTGGTTCCGCCGCGACACCGTCGTCGATGCCGCGATCAAGGTGCGCTTCGGCGATATCTACGAAGAGCTGAAAGAGGGCGTCCCCGCGGACTGGCTCGCCGAACCCGAAGGCTGTCTCGCCGCCATCCTCGTGCTCGATCAATTTCCCCGCAATATGTTTCGCGACGATGCGCGCGCCTTTGCCATCGACGAAGCGGCCTTGGCGCTCGCCAAGCGCGCCATCGCCAAAGGCTTGGCGGACAAGCTTACGCCGAAGCAGCGCTCTTTTCTCTATATGCCGTTCCAGCATTCGGAAGATGCGGCCGATCAGGCGCGCTCCGTCGGGCTCTACACGGCGCTCGGCAATCCGCTCAATCTCGATTTTGCGCTGAGGCATCAAGCGGTCATAACCCGCTTCGGCCGCTTTCCCCATCGCAACGCCATGCTCGGGCGCGCCTCGACCGAGGAGGAGGAAGCATTTCTCGCCAAGGGCGCGCCGTTTTAGTTCTTGACCGGGACGACGGCCTCTTTTTCCAGGCGGTAGGTGTAGTCGCAGGTCTCGGCGACCGGCTTGTTGCACGGCGTGCCGGGCGTGGTCACGTAGAGCATGGGCTTGCCGCCGTCTTTGCCGAATTTGTAGCTCTTGACCAGATCCTCGAACACGAGGTCCCACGACGCCTCGCCGTCCCAGAAATAAATCTGCATCGTGCATCCGCCGCCGCCGCACAGAGGATTGATGCCGCCTTCGCATTTGAGCTTGGCGAAGTCGACGATCCAATCCTCGCCGCCGTCGTCGTTCAGATCGTCGACGCTGAGCAGCGCCTCGCTATTCGGTATGCCATTCATATGCCGGCAGGCCTGCTCCGCCTCTTTCACCACCTCGGCGATATTGTCGGGAGGCGCCGCCGCGTGGCCAGCCCCAAGCGTCAGTAACAACGCAAAGCACGTGTAACAGAGCGCTTTGCCGAGAGATGAGAGGAAGAAGCTCAATTTGCGTGAGCGATAATGACAGGCTTGTTGATGTCGAGCCGCGGCAGCTCAATCTCGGACTTGCGGATCGCCCGTCTCCTGCGGCGCTGGGTCCTGGCGGGCCTCGGCGCGCCGCAAATCACATCGCGCAACTTCGCCGGTCCGGAACCCATCGAGGCCTGGATCGCGAGGCCGTCGAGGCTCGTGCCGAACAGCGATTTCCAGAAATATCGCTTGAAACCGTTCTCCAGGAGGTCGGTGGCGCGGACGCGGCGCGAGGCAACCGAAGGCTCGCCGAGCACGATGGCCACCAGCTTGCGCCCTTCGCGCGTGGCACTCACCACGATGTTGAAGCCGGAATCGCAAATGAAGCCGGTTTTCATGCCGTCGGCGCCCGGGAGGGTGACGAGCATGCCGTTATGCGAGCGCAACACCTTGTCCTTGACCTGCACGGACCTGACGGTGAACAGATCGGCATATTCCGGAAACTCGATGATGATGGCGCGGGCCAGCCGCGCCAGGTCGCGCGCCGTGCTGATCTGGCCGTCATGGGGCAGGCCGTGCGGATTGGCGAAGGTTGAGTTGGTCATGCCGAGCCGCTTCGCCGCCTCGTTCATGCGCGCAATGAACGCTTCCTCGCTGCCGGCCACGGTCTCGGCGACCATGACGGCGACGTCATTGGCCGATTTGACAATCAGCACTTTGAGAGCTGTGTCGAGGGTGATTGACTCGCCCTCCTTCAGCCAAAGCTTGGTCGGCGCTTGCAGCGTCGCCTTCTTGGAGCAGATGACCTTGGTCTCGGGCGTGACCTCACCATCGCGTATGGCCTGGAAGGCGACATAGGCCGTCATCAATTTGGTGAGCGAGGCGGGATACCAGAGCGCGTCGGGTTCCTCGGCGTAGAAGATGGTGCCGTTATAGGGTTCGAAGACGAGCGCGGGGCCGGCTGATGCGGCCGGCGAAGCCATCAGCATCGATCCGGCGACAAGGCCAAGACAGGCGCGTCTCAGCTTCATTCTTTCCCCTCGTCCAATCCGACGCCTTGCGCCTTAAACCATTCAACCGTCGTTCTTGCGAACGATCACGACTCAACCGCCAGATAATCGGCTACCAGCTTCAGAACCGCCCGGCCCCATATTCAATCGAAATTCGACTGTTCCGTGGCGGGACATTAAAAACGAGGCTCTTCACCGGCCAAATTCAGGCGTGCAAAGGGCGCAGGCGACCGGTGATATACGCAGATCTAGCGAACCGCTGACGTTCTCGAAATTAGCGCGCCCACCTCAATGCGCAACCGTGAAATTTGCCGCGCCAAGAAGCCGGGAGCATTTGCTCAACAATTAGGCTCATCACCCCTCAACGTCAGGCGTTAGCGCTTTTCGATCAGGATGGCGCGGAAGTCGTTGACATTGGTGAGCGTCGGCCCGGTCTCCAACAGATCGCCGAGGCCTGCGAAGAAGCTGTAAGGATCGTTGTCGGCGAGCATGGCCTTGGCATTGAGCCCCGCTTTCTCCGCCCGCGCCAGCGTGTCGGGATAGACGAGGGCGCCGGCATTGTCCTCGCTGCCATCGATGCCGTCGGTGTCGCCGGCCAGCGCATAGATGCCGGACAGACCATTGAGCGCGATGGCAAGCGCGAGCAGGAACTCGGTGTTGCGCCCGCCTTTGCCTTTGCCCTTCAGCGTGATCGTGGTTTCGCCGCCGGAGATCAGCACGCAGGGCGGTTGCTCGGGCTGGCCGCGCAGCGCGCATTGCCGGGCGATGCCGGCATGGACCAGCGCCACGTCGCGCGCTTCACCTTCGATCGAGTCGCCAAGGATTACGGGTTTGACGCCAGCCTTGCGCGCCACGGCGGCGGCGGCTTCGAGCGAGGCTTGCGGCGTGGCGACCATGATGTTGCGGACATTGGCCAAGCGTTTGTCGCCGGGTTTCGGGGTTTCGTCGGACTTCTGCAACAGCGCGCGCACGCTCGCCGGCACATCGATCCCGTATTTGGCGATAATGCCGAGCGCGTCGTTATTGGTGGAGGGATCGGGCACGGTCGGACCCGAGGCGATGATCGAGGGATCGTCGCCCGGCACGTCGGAGATCATCAGCGCCATCACGCGGGCCGGCGCGGCGGCGGCGGCGAGCCGCCCGCCTTTGATGGCGGAGAGATGCTTCCGCACCACGTTCATCTCGGAGATGGTCGCGCCCGACTTGAGCAGCGCCTTGTTCACCGCCTGCTTGTCTTCCAGGCTCACGCCTTCGGCGGGCAGCGCAAGCAGGGCAGAGCCGCCGCCCGAGATCAGGCAGAGCACGAGATCGTCGGCGGTGAGGTCCCGCACCAGATCGAGAATGCGGCGCGCGGCCTCGCGCCCGGCTTCGTCGGGCACGGGATGGGCGGCCTCGACCACTTCCAGGCGCTCCGTGGGCACGCGATAGCCGTAGCGGGTGACGACCAGCCCTTCGAGCGGCCCGTCCCAGGCATCTTCCAGCGCCTTGGCCATGGCGCCCGAGGCCTTGCCCGCGCCGATAATCACCGTGCGGCCCTTGGGGCGCGGAGGCAGATGCGCCGGCACGCAAAGCGAGGGCAGAGCGGCATCGACCGCCGCCTGGAACATGGCCTTGAGCAGATCGGGCGGCGTCATTTTCGAACGAGTCTCCCCAGAATGGCGGCAAACTGCACAGACGATTGCCATAAGGCAAGCGAATGAATACCTTGCCCAATCTGGTTGCAAATGAGGAAGGTCTGGGGGGTTTGGTCCGTAATGTCAGTTCAGCCGCGTGAAAGTGCCGCAAAACCGGGCAAGCGTTCAGACGAGCAGCACAAAAAGCCGAAATCCGACATCGAGATCAGCCAGGCGGCCAAGATGCGGCCGATCGTCAAGGTCGCGACCGACCGGCTCGGCATTCCCGCCGAGGATTTGATCCCTTACGGGCATTACAAGGCCAAGGTCTCCCTCGATTACATCGCCTCGCTCAAGGGCAAGCCCGACGGCAAGCTGATCCTGGTCACCGCCATCACCCCGACCCCCGCGGGCGAGGGCAAGACCACCACCACGGTCGGCCTCGGCGACGCGCTCAACCACATCGGCAAGAAGGCGGCGATCTGCCTGCGCGAGCCCTCGCTCGGACCGGTGTTCGGCGTCAAGGGCGGCGCGGCGGGCGGCGGCTACGCGCAGGTCGTGCCGATGGAGGACATCAACCTGCATTTCACCGGCGACTTCTCCGCGATCGCGCTCGCGAACAACCTGCTCGCGGCGATGATCGACAACCACATCCACCACGGCAACGAGCTCGGCATCGACGTGCGGCGCATCGCGTGGAAGCGCGTCATGGACATGAACGATCGGGCGCTCCGTGACATCACGTGCTCGCTCGGCGGCCCCGGCAACGGCTACCCGCGGC
>DATMDY010000112.1:0-22017 GCA_035557335.1 Methyloceanibacter sp. | reverse complement strand
CAATGAGATCATTCTCGAACAGACCTTCCTGCTCGAAGCGGCATCGGCCCATTGGCATCGTGCCGCGGCGCTGGCCAACGACCTGGTCAAGGCCGAACCGTCGCACCGCATCGCGCGCTTCCTTCTCGGCATCGAGGCCTTCAAGCAAGGCAATTTCAAAGAGGCCGAAGAGCATTTCACCGCGGCGCGTCAGGGCCCGATCGCCGATCTGACCTCGACGCTGGCCCGTGCCTGGGTGCAGCAGGCTGACGGCAAGCCCGACCGAGCGCTCGAAACCCTCGACAGCCTGAGCGAAGCGGATTGGGCGCAGTTCTATCAGCGCTATCACCGGGCCCTGATCGCCGACCTCTCCAACCGGCATGAGATGGCTCGCCAGGCTTACGCCCAGGCCTTCAAGAAGAATCCGAGCACGCTCAGGGTCGCCGACGCCTATGCGCGCCACGCAGTGAACGCCAAGAACCGCAAGCTCGCCCTCCAGACTTTGAACAGCCATATCTCAAATACCTCGTCCCATCCTTTGTCCGAGGCTCTGCTTGCCGATATCGAAAGCGGCAAGTCGCCGCCGTTGCTGGTGGCTAATTCGAGCGACGGCCTAGCCGAGGTCTTCTATGGCATCGGCGACGCACTCGCCGGCGAAGGTGGCCTCGACATGGGCATCATCTTCCTGCAGATGGCCCTCTATTTGAAGCCCGACTTCCCGCTCGCCCAGGTGGCGCTGGCCGAAGCCTTTGACGGCGCCAAGAAATACGAGCTGGAGATGGAGGCGCTCGACAGCATCCCCAAAGACTCGCCGCTTTGGCTGAGCGTGCAGATCCAAAAGGGCTTCGCTCTCAACCAGCTTGAGCAGGTCGACGACGCCAAGCTGCTGCTCGAGAGGCTCATCGCCGAGAACCCGAAGGACATTCGGCCTCTCGATGCGCTCGGCAACATCTTGCGCTCGCATGAGCGCTATGCCGAGGCGCGCGATTATTACGCGCGCGCCATTGCTCTCATCGACAAGCCGACCAAAGAGAATTGGGTGCTCTATTATTCACGCGGCGTCAGCAACGAGCGGTTGAAGGATTGGCCGGACGCGGAAGCCGATTTCAAGAAAGCGCTTCAGCTGTCTCCCGAGGAGTCGCTGGTGCTGAACTATCTCGGCTATTCCTGGGTCGATCAGGGCGCCCATTTACAGCAGGCGATGGATTACATCCGCAAGGCCGTGAAGCTGAAACCCGATGACGGCTATTACGTCGATAGCCTCGGCTGGGCCTATTTCAAGCTCGGCAATCTGCCGGCGGCGGTCGAGAACCTCGAACGCGCCGTGGAGCTCAGGCCCGACGATCCGATCATCAACGACCATCTCGGCGACGCCTATTGGCAGGTCGGGCGCAAACTCGAAGCGAAATATCAGTGGCAGCAGGCGCTGACCCTGAAGCCCGAGAACGAGCAGGCCGACATGCTGAAGAAGAAGATTGTCCTGGGGCTGACCGATGCCACGGCGACCAAGGCCGCCGAAAGCAAGGCCGCGGGCACCAAGACCTCGGCCGGCCCGACCCAAGCGGGCGAGACGCCCCGATAGAGGCTTGTCCTTCATGCTCGCGAGCGGCGCATGACGGCGCTCCGTGACACGGGCTTCGCCAAGATCAATCTGACGCTGGACGTGCTCGGGCGCCGCGCCGACGGTTTCCATGAGATCGAAAGCCTTGTCGCCTTCGCCGCGCTTGGCGATCAAATTGAGCTTGAGCCTGGCGATAGGCTAGATCTCGCGATCGAGGGACCGTTCGTCGGCGCTTTAAGTAGCGACAATCTCGTCATCCAAGCTGCCGAGGCGGCAAAGGCGCTCAAGCCAACCCTGCGGCTCGGGCGCTTTCGCCTGGTCAAGCTGTTGCCGGTAGCCGCAGGACTTGGCGGCGGCTCGGCCGATGCCGCCGCTGCTTTGCGGCTTCTGGCGCGCGCCAATCAAGGGGTTCTGCCGGCGAGCGACATTGCCGCACTGGCGCCCAAGCTCGGCTCTGATGTCCCTGTGTGTCTCGACAGTCGCCCAGCCTTAATCACCGGGCGCGGCGAGACCGTGCAGTCGGTGCCTGGCTTTCCATCCTGTGGCGTGCTGCTCGCCAATCCTGGCGTTGTGCTCGGCACACAAGCCGTCTATGCCGCGCTTGGGGCCGAGCCTTTGCCGGCAGCACCATTGAGGAAAGTCGAGGCGCCGGATTTCGCCGGCGACTTCGCGCGGTTCATCAATTATCTCACCCCGCGCGGTAATGCTCTCGAAGTCCTCGCCACACAGCTAGCGCCGGTCGTCAAACAAGTGCTTGCCGCGCTCGCCGATCTTGACGGCGCGCGTGTCGTGAGGCTCTCGGGCAGCGGTCCGACCTGTTTCGCTTTGTTCGAAACGCAGGACGAGGCCAGGCGCGCCGCGGCGGCGCTGTCTGCCGCACATCCCGACTGGTGGATCGCAGCCACCACACTTGGCGCTAGAACGGGCGGTTGACGCAGAATTCGATGGCTTCGAGCAGGGCCGCCTTGGCGTCCGAATTGGGGAAGATGGCGAGATCGTCGCGGGCGATGGCCCCGTAATGGCGCGCTCGCTCGATGGTATCGGCGAGTGCGTTGTGGCGCTTCATCAAATCCATCGCCTCGGCCAGATCGTTGTCGCCGGCCTTGCCCTGCTGCAGCGTCCTTTGCCAGAAGGCGCGTTCGTCAGCCGTGCCGCGCCGGTAGCACAGCACCACCGGCAGCGTGATCTTGCCCTCGCGGAAATCGTCGCCGACGCTCTTGCCGAGCGTTGACGGCTCGCCCGCATAGTCGAGCGCATCGTCGACCAGCTGGAAGGCAAGGCCGAGATTGCGTCCGTATGACCTGAGTGCCGCGGCTTCCGATTTCGGCCGCCCGGCGATGATCGCGCCGACTTCCGCGGCGGCTGCGAACAAAGCCGCGGTCTTGGCGTCGATCACCGCGAGATAATCGTCCTCCGTGGTCTCGGTATTCTTGGCGGTGATGAGCTGCATCACCTCGCCCTCGGCGATGATCGCCGCCGCATCGGACAGCACGCGCAGGGCGCCGAGCGAGCCCACGTCCACCATCATCTTGAAGGCTTGGCCGAGCAGGAAATCGCCGACCAGCACGCTCGCTTCGTTGCCCCATAAAATCCGTGCCGTGGTCTTGCCCCGGCGCACATTGCTTTCGTCTACCACGTCGTCATGCAGCAAGGTGGCGGTGTGCATGAACTCGACGCTGGCCGCGAGCCGCACATGGCCGTCGCCTGTGTAGCCGCAGAGCCGCGACGCGGCGAGGGTGAGCATGGGGCGCAGGCGCTTGCCGCCAGAATCGATGAGGTGCCGGGCAAGCTCGGGGATCAGCTCGACATTGGATCTGGCGCGGTCGAGGATGATGCGGTTGACATGGCCCATATCCTCCTCGACCAGCGCAATGAGCGGCGCAAGGCTCGCTTTCGGGTCCCGCGCGCCGGAAAGCTTTACGACGACTCCCAAGATTCCCTCCTGCGCGGCCTCGTTCTGAAGGATATTGTCGGCTGTCGGTGCGGAAGGTCAAGGCGCTCCGCTCACGGCCCTAAGTATCAGGGGTTTGCACGCTATGAAGGAATTGCTGCGCTCGAACGACCCGGTGCTTCTGTCCTTCGTCAGCGCGCTGCTGAGCGAGGCTGGCATCGGCTTCATGGTGGCCGATGGCAATATGAGCGTGATGGAGGGCTCTATCGGCATATTGCCTCGCCGCGTCCTGGTCGACAGCGAAGAGATTGAGACGGCGCGCCAGATTCTGACCGAGGCCGGGATCGGCGATGTCATCAAGCAAGACAAAGACTAGCGCCACCAGCACAGATGCCTTCCTGGGCGGGCGCATAAATATTGTGCAGCCGCGCCAGGGCCATCGCGCCGGGAGCGATGCGGTGTTCCTGGCCGCCGCCGTTCCTTCTGACGCCAAGGGACGAGTGCTCGATGCCGGCGCGGGCGTGGGCGTGGCGGGGCTTTGCCTGCTCGCCCGGGTCCCTAGCGTCACCATCACCGCGGTCGAGATCGACCCGGCGTTATGCCAGTTGGCGGAAGCGAACGCAGCGCAGAACGGCTGCGCCGAAAACTTCAAGACGGTAAATGCCGACGTGACCTGGCCGGCCAAGAAGCTCGGTGCGGCCGGGCTGCTACGCGAAGGCTATGACCAGGTGATGGCCAATCCGCCTTTCCATGAGGAAGGCGCGGTCAGGGCGGCGCCGGATCGAAGGAAAGCCACGGCGCATGTGATGCGGGCGGGAGACCTCGCCGTCTGGATCAGGTTTCTCGCGTCCATGACGGCGCCCAAGGGGCGCGTGACGCTGATCTATCCTGCCGAACATCTTGGCTCGCTGCTGCGACAGCTCGAAGGCCGTTTCGGCGAGGTCAACATCTTTCCGCTCTTTCCCAAGGCGCACGCGCCGGCGACACGCATCGTCCTGCAAGGACGCAAGGGCAGCCGCGCCGCGCCGAAGCTGCTGCCGGGTCTCGTCCTGCACGATTCCGACGGGCGTTACACCGACGCGGCCGAAGCCGTATTGCGGGAAGGCGAAGCGCTAAAGCTTTGAGTGATCCCGCATAAAGGAAGGGCCGCCGCCTTGGGGGGTAAGGCAGCGGCCCGAATTGCCTGAGGGAGCCAAAACTCAGGCCGGTGAGGCCCGCGAGGAGCGACGGAGCCTGACCGTGCCATGAGATTTAGCGCGCGAGCCCTGAACCCAATCTGAGGGGTCCGTTCATCTCACGTTCAGGCGCAAAAACCGAAGGGCCACGCCCTTTTCGGGAATGGCCCTTGGCAATTGGTCAGGCGGTGCGCGCGCTTAGACGCTGGCGTCTAATACCAGCCGCCCCAGTAACGCGTCCGCCAATAAGGATAATAGGCGTAAGGGTAGCCGTAGGAAGAGCGATAGGGCCGATAATAGCGCGGCGGAAAATAACCGTAGCGCGGCCCGACATAGATGTTCACGCTGGAACCCCGGTAGCCCCGTCCGGCCTCGGCCGGGCTTGGCGAAAGCGTGACGAAGCAGAGCGCGAGCGCTCCCGCCGCCACCATAAAAGTCGCAAGCTTACTCATCGACTTTCTCCTTAGATGTGCAACGGCGTCCTCGGCGCGCGCTGCTGAAGGAGCAAGAGAACGCGGGGGTTAGACCGGGCGTTCCCCTCCAATCGCCCAATATAGCAAGCAATCCGAACCCCCGGATGGACGGGAACGAACTTGCCTTAACCAAAGCCTTCCAAGCGTTGCGTTTTTGACCGTTATTGAGACAGATTCGGCGCGCGCCTTGATTTAACCCTTTGGCCCTGTACGCTGCGGCGCATGAACGCTCATTTGCAAAAGGCCGAGGAGCCGGAAGGCTGGAAGGCCTACCTCCCCGCCTTCCTCACCAAGCGAAAGCCGCTCGTGCCCGTCTTGCGGTTCAGCGGCGCCATCGGCGTGGTCACGCCGCTCAGGCCGGGGCTCTCGCTGTCGACCAGCGCACAGGCCATCGAGAAGGCGTTCACCATGCGCGGCGCCAAGGCGGTCGCCATTCAGATCAACTCGCCCGGCGGATCGGCGGTGCAATCGACCTTGATCTATAAGCGCATCCGCGCGCTCGCCGAGGAGAAGAATCTCAAGGTCTATGTGTTCGCCGAGGACGTGGCCGCTTCGGGCGGCTACATGCTGGCGCTGGCCGGCGACGAGATCTATGCCGACGCCAGCTCGATCGTCGGCTCGATCGGCGTGATCACCGCCACTTTCGGCGCCAACGAGCTGCTCGCCAAGATCGGTGTGCAGCGCCGCGTCTATACTGCCGGCGACAACAAGGACATCCTCGATCCGTTCCTGCCGGAGAAGAAAAGCGACATCGCCAAGATCAAGGCGATCCAGCGCGACGTGCATCAATCCTTCATCGATCTCGTCAAAGAGCGGCGCGGTGCCAAGCTCAAGAAGGCCGACAAGCAGCTGTTCACCGGCGAGTTCTGGACCGGCAGGACCGCGCTCGGGCTCGGCCTGGTCGACGGCCTCTCGGACCTCCGTTCCAAGATGCGCGAGATCTATGGCGACGACGTGCGTTTCAAACTGGTGACACCATCGACCTCTTGGTTTCGGCGCAAGAGAGGCGTATTTGCATCCGACGGTAATTTCGACTTCGGCTTCACGCCGGGCGGTCTTGCCGCCGATTTCATCTCAGCGGTCGAAGCGCGCGCGCTTTGGTCGCGCTTCGGGTTCTGAGCCATGCCGCAGATCCTGCTTCTGATCGCTGCCGGGGCCGGCCTCGTCATCGTGGGGACGCGCTGGTATCGCAATGAGAAGCGGCGCATCGCCGCCGAGCTTCGTGCCGCCAAGGAGGCCATGGAGCACCGCGACCGGGAGAGCGCCGTGCCCTTGGAGCAGGACCCCTCGACCGGCGTCTACCGGCCTAAGCGGGTTCTGCACGAAGCCCAGAACACCCGCCATTAACCCGCCAGCCATTGTTCTCCCGCTTACTGCGTCATGCCCGGCCTTGTGCCGGGCATCCAAGCATCCAATAGGGCATAGCCGTATTTGTGGGAGCCGCCTCATTGGATTGCCGGGTCAAGCCCGGCAATGACGAGGAGTTGCTAGCATGGGCGGAAACTGCTTTAGCCTCCGCTGCCGGGAGCGCTCATGAATCGTCGACCAAAACATCTGGCCAAACCTGCTAGGTCCAAAGGGACGAAGACTCTGTCCTTTCAGGACCTGATCCTGAGGCTCGAGCGCTTCTGGGCCGATCAGGGTTGCGTCATCCTCCAGCCTTACGACATGGAGATGGGGGCGGCGACCTTTCATCCGGCCACCGCGCTCCGATCGCTGGGGCCCAGGCCGTGGCGCGCGGCCTATGTGCAGCCTTCGCGCCGGCCCAAGGATGGGCGCTATGGCGAGAACCCCAACCGGCTCCAGCATTACTATCAGTTCCAGGTGATCTTGAAGCCGTCGCCGCCCGACATCCAGGACCTGTATCTAGAAAGCCTCGTGCGGCTCGGCATCGACCCCAAAAACCACGACATCCGCTTTGTCGAGGACGATTGGGAGAGCCCGACGCTCGGCGCCTGGGGGCTAGGCTGGGAGGTGTGGCTAGACGGCATGGAGGTGTCGCAATTCACCTATTTTCAGCAGGTCGGCGGCTTCGATTGCGATCCCGTCTCGGGCGAGCTGACCTATGGGCTCGAACGTCTCGCCATGTATGTGCAGGGCGTCGACAACGTGTTCGATCTCGACTTCAACGGCGGGGCGGGAAACGACAAAGTCACCTATGGCGACGTCTTCCTGCAAAGCGAGCAGGAATATTCGCGCTTTAATTTCGAAGCCGCCGATACCGAGAAGCTTCTCGCCCATTTCCGCGACGCGGAAGCCGAGTGCAAGGCGCTGCTCGCCAAGGGTGATGGCGGCAAGCGGCATCTCATGGTGCTGCCGGCCTACGATCAGGCGATCAAGGCCTCGCACATCTTCAATCTGCTCGATGCGCGCGGCGTGATCTCGGTCACCGAGCGGCAGGCCTATATCTTGCGCGTGCGCGATCTGGCCAAGGCGTGCTGCGCCGCGTGGCTCAAGACCGAAGCGGGCGGCAACGCCCATGGCTGAGCTGCTGCTCGAACTGTTCTCCGAGGAGATCCCGGCGCGCATGCAGAACCGCGCGCGCGAAGATCTGGCGCGCCTGCTCGGTGACAAGCTTCGCGAGGGCGGACTTGAAACCAAGAGCATCAGGACATTCGCCACGCCGCGCCGACTGACGGCGGTGGTCGAAGGACTGCCGGCGCGCTCGCCCGACGTGAAGGAAGAACGCAAAGGCCCGCGTGTCGATGCGCCGGATGCCGCGATCCAGGGCTTCCTCAAATCCGCCGGTCTGAAATCGGTCTCTCAAGCCGAGAAGCGCGAGGACCAGAAGGGTGCTTTCTATGTCGCAATCATCGAGAAGAAGGGGCGCCCCGCTTCGGAGGTGGTCGCCAGGATCGTGCCGGAGATCGTGCGTAGCTTTCCCTGGCCGAAATCGATGCGCTGGGGCAGCGGGCGCTTGCGCTGGGTGCGGCCGCTGCATTCGATCCTCTGCCTGCTCGACGGCAAGGTGGTTACCTTCGACATCGACGGTATCGAGAGCGGCAAGGAAACGCGTGGTCACCGCTTCATGGCACCAGCGCCCTTAAAGGTGAAGAACTTCAAGGACTACGCGCAGAAGCTCCGCAAGGCGTTCGTCATTCTCGACGGCGAGGAGCGCGCCGCCCGTATCCTGAAAGATGCACACGCGCTTGCCGCCAAGCACAAGCTTACGCTGGTCGAGGACGAGGCGCTGCTCACCGAGAATGCTGGTCTCACCGAATGGCCTCATGCGCTGATCGGCTCCTTCGACGAGGGCTTCCTCAGCGTGCCACCGGAAGTGCTGGCCACGTCGATGAAGGCGCATCAGAAATGCTTCTCGCTGCGTAAGAAGGACGGCAAGCTCGCCAACCGCTTCGTCATGATCGCCAATCTCAAGGCCAAAGACGGCGGCAAGGCCATCGCCGCCGGCAATGAGCGGGTGATCCGCGCGCGGCTTGCCGACGCCAAGTTCTTCTTCGACCAGGATCGTAAGGTGCCGCTCGAAGACCGCGTGCCGCAGCTCAAGGAGATCATCTTCCACGAGAAGCTCGGCAGCCAATATGAGCGCGTGCAGCGCGTATGGCGCCTCGCCCGCGAGATCGCGCCACTGGTCAAGACCGACCCCGACCTCGCCGAGCGCGCCGCCATCCTCACCAAGGCCGACCTGGTGAGCGGGATGGTCGGCGAGTTCCCCGAGCTGCAAGGTGTGATGGGCCGCTATTACGCGCTCGAGCAGAACGAGAACGGGCAGGTCGCCAACGCCATCGCCGCGCATTACAAGCCGCTCGGCCCTTCCGACGACGTGCCGCGCGAGCCTGTGGCCATCGCCGTGGCGCTCGCCGACAAGCTCGACATGCTCGTCGGCTTCTGGGCCATCGATGAGAAGCCCACCGGCTCCAAGGACCCTTACGCGCTCCGCCGCGCTGCGCTTGGCGTCATCCGCATTATTCTTGAGAACAAGGTGCGACTACCACTTTGGACGTCATTTGCTCAGGCGACGGAAGGTTACACGGGGCAGGAGAACAAATTCGTTCGGGCCGGTATCAACCGACTCGCTGGACCTGGAAAAGAGAATGAAACGATCAGGGAGACCTTGGAGCGAGTTGCCTCTGCGTTTGGGGCATCCGACGCTCAGGATTTCATTCGGGAAAGGCTTCGGGTGCAGCTGCGTGCCCATGGAACGAGGCACGATCTGGTCGATGCCGTGTTCGCGCTTGGCGGCGACGATCTGTTGATGATCGTGCGCCGTATCGAGGCGCTCGGCAAACTTCTCGACACCGAGGATGGCGCCAATCTGCTCACCGGCACTAAGCGCGCCATCAACATCCTGCGCATCGAGGAGAAGAAGGACAGCCGCTCCTACGATCAGCCGCCCGATCCCGATCTGCTCGAACGCCTCGAGGAGAAGGCGCTCGCCAAAGCCGTCGATGACGTCGAGAAGGAAGCGGCCGCGGCAATCGCCAAGGAGGATTTCGCCGGCGCCATGACGGCGATGGCCAAGCTCCGCGCGCCGGTCGATGCCTTCTTCGATCATGTCACGGTCAATGCCGAAGATCGGAACTTGCGCGAGAACCGCCTGCGCCTGCTGAACCGCATCCGCGCCACGACCATGACCGTCGCCGATTTCTCCAAGATCGAAGGCTGACGCATCAAACTGCCGCAATGAGCAAACCGACCCATCTCTTCGTCTATGGCACGCTCCGCTACGAGAGCGAGCATCCCATGGCGCGGCGTCTGCGCACCATGGCGCGGTATATCGGCAAGGGCAGCGTGCCCGGCCGCCTCTACGATCTCGGGCCCTATCCCGCCGGGGTGTTCGACTCGGACGAGAAGCGCCGCATCGTCGGCGACGTGTTCGAGATCAAGCCAGACAGCAAGGTGCTTGCCGAGATGGACACCTATGAAGGCACCGACCCGCTCTATAAACGCACCGTGCTCGAGGTAAAGCTCGCCACCGGCGGTACGATCGAGGCCTGGGCCTATGGCGTCAATCCGCCGCCGCGGGCACGATTGATTACCAGCGGCGACTTCATCGCCCACCGGAACCAGCATCGCCCTCGCGCGGTTCGATCTTAAATCTTAGCAATACAGTTGTTTGTGCGAAGGCGGCGGGCCCGTTAAAAGGACACGAGCCCGAAAAGAACGTGGAACAGGATGAGCACAGCCGCTGAGGCTACGAACACGGCACCGAAATGGGTGTTCACCTTCGGCGCGGGTGGCGCCGACGGGTCCGCCGAGGATCGCGATCTTCTCGGCGGCAAGGGCGCCTATCTTGCCGAGATGTCGCGGCTCGGACTGCCGGTGCCGCCGGGCTTCACCATCTCCGCCGAGCTCTGCGCCCTCTACTACGAGCTTGGCCGCAGGCTGCCCGACGAAGTCAAGCCGATGGTCAACCATGCGCTTGCCGTGGTCGGCAAGATCGCCGGCGCCAAATTCGGCGATGTAGAGAATCCGCTACTCGTGTCGGTGCGCTCGGGCTCGCGTGCCTCGATGCCCGGGATGATGGATACCGTGCTCAATCTCGGCCTCAACGATCAGACCGTCGAGGGACTGGCCCGGCGCTCGCATGATCGGCGTTTTGCCTACGACACCTATCGCCGCTTCATCCAAATGTACGGCGACGTGGTGCTCGGCATCGACCATGAGCTGTTCGAGGAGATTCTGGAGAACTACAAAAATCTGAAAGGCTTCGAATACGACACGGAGCTTAGGGACGAGGATTGGCTGGACATCGTCGCCCGCTTCAAAGCCTTGGTCGAGACCGAGCTCGGCACGCCCTTCCCGCAAGACCTGCACGAGCAGCTTTGGGGCGCCATCGCCGCCGTGTTCGGCTCCTGGCAGAACGCCCGCGCCATCGCCTATCGGCGCCTGCACGACATCCCCGACGATTGGGGCACCGCCGTCACCATCCAGGCCATGGTGTTCGGCAATATGGGCGACCGCAGCGCCACCGGGGTGGTGTTCACCCGCAATCCTTCCACCGGCGCCAACGAGCTTTACGGCGAGTTCCTGGTCAACGCGCAGGGCGAGGACGTGGTGTCGGGCCTGCGCACGCCGCAGGCCCTGACCGAGGCGTCGCGCCGCGGCACGAGCTCCAGCAAGCCGTCAATGGAAGCGCTGATGCCGGAGGCCTTCGCCGCGCTGAAAGCGGCTTGCGCCAAGCTCGAAGCCCACTTCCGCGACATCCAGGACATCGAGTTCACCGTGCAGGAGGGCAAGCTCTTCATCCTCCAGACCCGCTCGGGCAAGCGCTCGACGCAATCGGCGCTGAAGATCGCGGTGGACATGGCGGGCGAGGGGCTGATCAGCCGCGAAGAAGCGGTGCTGAGCGTCAAGGCCGCGCAGCTCGATCAGCTGTTGCATCCGACGCTCGACCCCAAGGCCGAGATGACGGTGCTGGCCAAGGGCTTGCCCGCTTCGCCGGGCGCGGCCTGCGGCGAGCTGGTATTCGCCGCCGACGAGGCGGTGCATCTCAAGGCGCAAGGCCACACCGTGATCCTAGCGCGGGTCGAGACTTCGCCGGAGGACGTGCAGGGTATGCACGCCGCCGCCGGCATCCTCACCACGCGCGGCGGCATGACCAGCCATGCGGCGGTGGTGGCGCGCGGCATGGGCCGGCCTTGCGTCGTCGGCGCGGCCCAGGTGGTGATCGATCTCGAGCGTGAGACCCTGGAAGCCGGCGGCGTGCGCCTCGGCAAAGGCGATGTGATCACCATCGACGGCTCTACGGGGCAGATCATCAAGGGCCGCGTGGCCATGCGGGAGCCGGAACTGTCGGCCGAGTTCGGCACGTTGATGCAATGGGCGGACGGCTTCCGCCGCATGCGGGTCCGCGCCAATGCCGACACCCCAGCCGACGCCAAGCAGGCGCGCGCCTTCGGCGCCGAGGGCATCGGCCTTGCCCGCACCGAGCATATGTTCTTCGAGGAGAACCGCATCTTGGCGATGCGCGAGATGATCCTCGCCGAGGACCAGGAGGGCCGCCGAGCGGCGCTCGCCAAATTGCTGCCAGCCCAGCGTCAGGACTTCATCGAGCTGTTCGAGATCATGGCCGGTCTGCCCGTGACCATTCGCCTGCTCGATCCGCCGCTGCATGAATTTCTCCCGCATACCGACGCGGCCATCGGCGACGTTGCCGCCGATCTGGGCGTGAGCATTTCGCGCCTGAGGCGACGGGTCGCCGTGTTGAGCGAGTTCAACCCCATGCTCGGCCAGCGCGGCGTCCGACTGCTGGTGAGCTATCCGGAGATCGTGGAGATGCAGGCCCGGGCCATCTTCGAGGCGGCGATCGAGGCGGGCAGGGCGCTGCACAACCGCGTCATGCCCGAGATCATGGTGCCGCTGGTCGCCACCAAGGCCGAGCTCGACCTGGTCAAGGGGCATATCGCGGCGGTGGCCCGCGAGGTGGAGAAGGAGCGGGGCACCAGCCTCGCTTATTCGGTTGGCACCATGGTCGAGCTGCCTCGCGCCTGCCTGATGGCCGAGGAGATCGGCCAGAGCGCCGATTTCTTCTCATTCGGGACCAACGACCTCACCCAAACCACGTTCGGCTTGAGCCGCGACGATGCCGGCCGTTTCCTCGGCGAATATGCCGACAAAGGGATCATCCATCACGATCCCTTTGTCACCCTCGACAAGGCGGTCGGCGAGCTCATGCAGATCGGCGTGGAACGGGGACGCAAAGCCCGCCCCGATCTCAAGATCGGCATTTGCGGCGAGCATGGCGGCGACCCGGAAACCATCGCTTTCTGCGAGGAGATCGGGCTGAATTATGTGTCCTGCTCGCCCTACCGGGTACCGGTGGCGCGGCTTGCCGCGGCCCAGGCGGCACTCAAGGCGAATAACGGATAATTAGCGTTTTACCCTGGAAATGGGCGGATTGCCGCTCACCACATTTTGCTCTAAATTCTGAGGCAGTCTGAAGGCAATTAGACGGGAATCCGGACCAGAACCGGGTGGGGGACTACAACTAAACCGCTGATTATCCCACTTTTTTAGCTGGTTCGTTTGGGGAATACCTGGGCGTGCGAGTCGCGCGTCCGCGGGACCATTGTGGGGCATGACGGCCGGCGTGACGGCGGCATTTCCCATACGGTCATGGACCTGGAGGGATAATGGGCCGGGGTTCGCCTCGTCGGGTGTGGCACACGCTAGCTGCGCTGGTGCCGCTGCCTTTAGTGGGATTCGGCGTCCTTGCCGCCATTCCGGCCAATCCGGTCGCTTTCCAAGTCGAGCTTTACCTCTCCAACAACGGTTCGGCGCACGCCCTGAGCAAGACCGCCGACGCATCTCCTCATCACATCATGGGTGAGGCCGCCTCTCTGTTCGGCAAAGGCGGCAAGGGACCGCGTGCCGACCACTACCTCGCCGCCGAGGCCGTCACCTCAACCGGCAAGCAGCTCATCGCCGCAAGTCTCGCCGGCGGATCGGGCCTTGCCGGAACTTCCGCAACGCGCGGCGAAGTGAGCCGCGAACGCAAGGCCGATCGCCTCGTATCGACCACCACCCAGATTGCCCGCAGCGCCTCCGACACCGGCAACCCGCTCTTGATGAATGCGAGCTACGGCTCGATGTTCGGGCCGAGTCTCGACGTGGATTCCTTCCGGCCGTCGCCCGAGGACATCGCCTACAGCCCGAGCCCCGATGCCTTGAACTTCCGCTATCAGGGCGAGACGCAAGCCGAATTCGAGGAGCGCGAGCGCCGCTGTCTCGCCACCGCCCTTTATTTCGAGGCGCGAGGCGAACCGGTGCGCGGCCAGATCGCCGTCGGCCAGGTGATCCTCAACCGGGTGAGAAGCCCGATGTTCCCCGAGACCATTTGCGGCGTGGTCTATCAGGGGCAGATGAAGCCGGGCTGTCAGTTCTCCTTCGCTTGCGACGGCAAGACCGATACGGCGCGCAACGACGCGCAATGGGCGCTCGCCCAGGATCTCGCCAAGCAGATCATGTCGGGCGAGCAATGGCTCCCCGAAGTCGGCTATTCCACCTATTTCCACGCCAATTACGTGAGCCCGTACTGGCGCGGCGGCATGAGCCGGATCGACAAGATCGGCCGCCACATCTTCTACAAGAAGCGCAACGAGAAGCCTTACATCGTCGAAGCCAGCGCGGCGGACGATGCCGGGGCGGGAGAGGGCGACACCTCGAGCTTCCTGATGACCCCCACTCTGTCGATGGTATCGGCGGTGGGTTCCTTGGCCGGGTCTAGCGCTTCCGCCACTCCAGCGATGAGTCTAGGTTACGCGGCGAGTGAGTAAGCGCGCCGACTGAGATCAATTCGACGCCGGTTTCGGCGATTTCCCGCACATTCTGCAAGGTTACGCCGCCCGAGGCCTCGGTTGCGACAATTCCTTTCGCCAAAGCGACGGCCGTTTTCAGCGTGGCGGCGTCCATATTGTCGAGCAGCACGGCGTCTATCGGAAAGGCAAGCGCCTCTTCGAGCTGTTCGAGCGTATCGACTTCCACCTCGATCTTGACCCGGCCGACGCGATCGCGGAGCCCTTGCAGGGCCTTGGCGAGGCTGCCAGCCGCGGCGATGTGGTTGTCCTTGACCAGCACCGCATCGTAGAGGCCGAAGCGGTGATTGACGCCACCGCCGGCCCTGACCGCGTATTTCTCGAACACGCGCAGGCCGGGCGTGGTCTTGCGCGTGCAGGCGATGCGCGCGCCCGTGCCCTCGACCGCCGCCACATAGCTTGCGGTCAGCGTAGCGATGCCGCTCAAGCGGCCGAGGAAATTGAGCGCGGTGCGTTCGGCGGTGAGCAGCGCCCGGGTCTTGCCCGAGACTCGCGCGACCGTCGCGCCGGCAGCGACCTTGCCGCCATCCCGCACCACCCGCACGAAGCTAGCCTCGGGGTCGAGCGCCTTGAACGTGGCCTCGGCGAGATCGAGGCCGGCGATCACGCCCGGCTGGCGCACCACGATCTCCGCTTCGCCATGCGTGTCTGCGGGGACAATGGCGTCGGTGGTGATGTCTCCGGCGGTGCCCAGATCCTCGGCGAGCGCGAGGACGACCGCCCGCTCAACAAGATCAGGTGGCAGAGAAAATTTTGCCTCAGGCATGGAGCGCGGCGCGCCTGGGCGCCGGCCTGTGCGACTGGACGGCCTCGCGGACGATGGCCTCGGCTTGAGACAAAGTGAGGAAGCTGCGATGCGCCAAGGTCTCGCCGGCTTGCGGGTAGTCACTGCGGAAATGGGCGCCGCGGCTTTCCTTGCGTGCCAGCGCGGCCGCCGCGATCAGCTTGGCGGTTGTGAGCATATTGACCAGGCGCGGGTCGCCCCTTGCTTCCTGCTCAAGCATGCCGATGACCCCAAGCGCCTCGGTCAAGGAGCCCGCGTCGCGGATGACGCCGGCATGGCTCTGCATGGTGCGGCGAAGCGTCTGCTCGGCCTCTTCGTTGCGGCGTGAAACCGCGGCAATTGTTGGAGCGTCAGCCATAAATGGCGCGCTGGCCGCGTTGCTCGCGTAACCGGCGATGTCATGGGCGACGCGCGCCCCGAACACCACCGCCTCGAGCAGCGAGTTGGAGGCGAGCCGGTTGGCGCCATGCGCGCCGGTCGAGGCCACCTCGCCGCACGCCCATAGCCCGTCAATGGTGCTGCGCCCCTGCGCGTCCGTGAGGATGCCGCCCATGTGGTAATGCGCCGCTGGCGCCACCGGGATCGGCTCGCGCGTCGGATCGATGCCGGCTTCGCGGCAGGCCGCGAACACGGTGGGGAAATGCGCAGGCAAAGTCGGCCCGAGCGCGCGGCAATCGAGAAACGCGCCGCGCCCGCTCGTCACCTCGCGATAGACGCCGCGCGCCACCACGTCGCGGGGGCCAAGCTCGGCGTCCGCGTGAATGGTGCGCATGAAACGCTCGCCGCGTCCATTGATCAGCACCGCGCCTTCGCCGCGCAGCGCTTCGGTGGCGAGCGGGGCGGGGTCGCGGCCGATATTGATGGCGGTCGGGTGGAACTGTACGAACTCGGCGTCGGCGATCACGGCGCCGGCGCGAGCGGCAATGGCGATCCCATCGCCGCGTGCCTCGCGCGGATTGGTGGTGATGGCGAAGATCTGCCCCGCGCCGCCGGTGGCGAGGACCACGGCTCGCGTGGCCAAAGTCACGTTTCGCGCGAACGGACTACCATCCACCTGCGCAAGCTCGAGACCCGCGACACGGCCGTCGCGCAGCACCAGGTCACGCGCGGCGTAACCTTCGAGCACTGTGATCGACTTCGTGCGGCGCACGGCTTCGGTGAGCGCTGCCATGATGGCGCGGCCCGCGGTGTCGCCCTTGACGTGCAAGATGCGGCGGCGGCGATGCGCGGCTTCATGCCCCAGGCTCAGATGACCTTCGAGGTCCTTGTCGAAAGGCACCCCGTAGCGAAGCAGATCCTCGACGCGCTCGCGCGCTTCGCGCGCCATGCCGAGCGCGATCTTCTCGTCCACAATGCCGGCGCCGGCCAGGATGGTGTCGGCGGCATGCGCCTCTGGGCTGTCGCCTTCGGCTAGAGCGGCGGCAACACCGGCCTGCGCCCACAAGCTTGACGCGCCTTCTCCGAACCGCGCCACCGAGACCACGGTGACCGGAAGCGGCGCGAGCTTGAGCGCGGTGAACAGGCCGGCAAGGCCCGCGCCGACAATGACCACGCCGCCGGCTTGGATCGGCAGAGGTGAAGTGAATTTATGCTCGAACCTGGTCATCAGTGGTTGAGGTTGATCATGCGCTCGACCGCGGCGCGCGCGCGGCTTGCGATGGCGGGATCGATCGTCACCTCCTCCTTGAGGAACACGAGCGAGTCGAGAATCTTCGGGAGCGTAATGCGCTTCATATGCGGACAGAGATTACAGGGCCGCACGAACTGGACATTGGGCGTCTCGACCGCGACGTTGTCGCTCATCGAGCACTCGGTGACGAGCAGGACCTTGGACGGCTGATTGTCCTTTACCCATTTGATCATGCCCGAGGTCGAGCCGGTGAAGTCGGCCTCCTCGATCACGTCGGAATCGCATTCCGGGTGAGCGATGATCTTCACGCCGGGATCGGCCTCGCGATAGGCGCGCAGCTCCTCGCCGGAGAAGCGCTCATGCACCTCGCAATGGCCCTTCCAGGCGATGATTTCGACATTGGTCTGCGTCGCCACCCATTTGGCGAGATACTCGTCGGGGATGAGGATGACGCGCTTGGTCCCTAGCGACTCGACGACCCGCACCGCATTGGACGAGGTGCAGCAGATATCGCACTCGGCCTTCACCTCGGCCGAAGTGTTCACATAGGTGACCACCGGTACGCCAGGATAGGCCTCGCGCAGCGCGCGCACGTCGGCCCCGGTGATGGACGCAGCCAGCGAGCAGCCGGCGCGCAGATCGGGGATCAGCACCATCTTGTCGGGATTGAGCAGCTTCGAGGTCTCGGCCATGAAATGCACGCCACCCTGCACGATCACCTCGGCGTCGGTCTTGGACGCCTCGCGGGCGAGCTGCAGCGAGTCGCCGACCACGTCGGCGACGCAATGGAAGATCTCGGGCGTCATGTAGTTATGCGCCAGCACCACGGCGTTCCGCGCTCGCTTCAGGTCGTTGATGGCCTTGATATACGGCGCGAAGCCCGGCCACTCGATGGGCGGAATGACGCGAGACACCCGCTCGTAGAGATGCGCGGTCTCGCGCGCCACTTCGGGCGTGTAGGCAAGGTCCGGCAGGAGGGTAGGGGGTAGCGCTGCCTGAGCCTTGGCCCTGCCGAACGAGATGCGTTCCTGAACGGTTGCCATAGCTTTGGTCTCCATAATGCTCATCGTGAGCATATATGGGCTGTTAAAACATCCGGCACAAGGCCGGCTCGGCAGGCTCTATTCTCACCCGGAGTATAGGGGATCGGCGCCCCGCTTCAAAGAGGCTGCGACGCGATTGTGAAGCGGCTTAATGACCCTGCTAGGCCGCCCCAGCGGCCGGTTGTGAGGGTGATTTCTTAGTGACCGGCGGCGCGATATGGGATTACCCTAAATCAAGGTTTGAGGGGTGGTTAGATGCGCAGACCGTCACTGGTCACGGTGCTCAGCGCTGCGGGCGCTTTTGGGCTTGCCGTGCTGACGATTTGGTTCCTCGCCGGCAAATTGTCGGCGACCGATCACTTCGCCACCAGCATCGTCGTCGACATCCCCGACCATCCCGCCACCAAAGAGTCCGGCGAGACCAAGACCGTTGTCGCCGTGCTGCCGGATGCAGCCGAACCGCCTGCGGCAAGCCAGACGGAGGCGCCAAGCGCCGCTCCCCAACTGCCCACCAGTGAGCCAGAGTCGCCGGCGAGCCAGGCTGAACCGTCGAGTGCCGATCAACCTCCGGCAGATACGACGGTTGCGCCCGCCGATGCAGCTCCAGCGACGGAAACCGCCGAGGAACCAGCACCACCCCAAAACGCCGCCATTGTCGACACCATCCGCCAGAAGCTCCAGGATACGGCGCTGCGCAAAGGCACCAATGCGGACGACCTGGCCGCGCTCGAGGCCTTCTATGCCGAGAGGACCGGGCCATCGCTATGGATGACGGACGAAGGCTTCTCGGCCAACGCGCAAACCGCCATCGACGAGCTGGGCAAGGCCGACGAATGGGGGCTTGCGAGCGATGCTTTCATCGTGCCGTCGGCGAATGCGTCGCCAAGCTCGGCTGACGCGCAAGCGATCGCGGAGATCGAGCTCGACCTCGCCATTTTGAAATATGCGCGCTTCGCCAAAGGCGGGCGGACCAACCCGATCCAGCTTAGCAAGATCATCGACCAGGAATTGAAGCTGCCCGATCCCAAGATCGTGTTGGAAATCGCGGCGGCGGATGCGGCCGATGCCTATCTCAGGTCTCTGCACCCCAAGCACGAGCAATTCGAGGAGCTAAGGCAAGCGCTGCTCAAGGCCCGCGCGGACGGCGGCAAGCCGGCCGACCTCGAGCGTCTGCTGGTCAACATGGAGCGCTGGCGCTGGATGCCCGAGGACCTCGGCGCCCGCTATGTGCAGATCAATGTCCCCGAATTCATGGCCGTTATCGTCAAGGACGGGAAGACCGTCCATGAGGACAAGATCGTGGTCGGCAAGCCGGTCTATGCCACCCCGGTGTTCACCGCCGACATGACCTCCATCGTGTTCAATCCGGAATGGACGGTGCCGCCGACCGTCATCAGGGAAGATTTGTTGCCGAAGCTGCGCGCGGGCGGGGGTTGGTTCAGCTCATCCAGCAACACCGCCGTCCTTAAACAGCACAAGCTCAAGGTGAGATATAACGGCCGTCCGGTGGACCCGAACAAGATCGACTGGAAGAAGGTCAATATGGGCGCGATCAGCTTCGTCCAGCCGCCGGGGCCGACCAATGTGCTCGGAAAGGTGAAGTTCCTCTATCCCAACGAGCACGCCGTCTACATGCACGACACCATCAAGAAGGGCCTGATGGACAAGGCGGTGCGCGTCGAGGGTCATCATTGCCCGCGCGTCGCCAATCCCGGCAAGTTCGCGGGCGTCCTGCTGGCAGAGGATCAGGGCATGACCTCGGAGCAGATCGACAAGCTGCTCGCCACCGGCCATGACAGCGCCGTCGAGCTCAAGACCCCGATCCCGGTGCACACCACCTATTTCACGGCCGTTGCCGACAGCGGGGGCAAGGTCGAGGTCTATGGCGATATCTACAAACTCGACGCCGTGGTCGCCAAGGCGCTCGGCAAGGACGTCAAGTCCGTCGCCGTCACCGCGACGCCAGCGACCACCGGCGCCGGCCAGAGCGTCGAACTGCCGACACGCAAGCCGGCCGCCGATCAGGCCGCGCCGAGAAGCGGCACGCTCGCCGATTCCACGCCCTGATTCTCGCTGCTTTGAGGAAGTTGTGCGTGTCTCAAGGCGATTGTTGCATGCCGCGCAATAATCGTGGGCCGGGGAGCGTTCTTTTGCTAGGCTGATGAAGCAGGGCAGCAAAGGACGCCAAAGCGTGCAGTCGCAATTCACCGTCGGCATCAGTGTGTCTGGTAAGGGCGAGCGGCTCGTGGTCAGGGCCGAGGATGCGCTGATCGCGGCGTTGAAAGTGAAGGCCGAGCGGCCCGACGCCGTCATCACCTATGTGCGCCGTCTCAACCGGCGCGGCGACGCCCGCCACCCCCCGCATCGGTTGAGCGACGTCCGGAACTAGCGTCAATCGTCGGTTTTCGCCGCCGCCGCGACCGAACTCGCGGTTACGCGCATCAGCGCATAGATGGCGAGTGTGCCGAGCAGCAATGCACCGGCGATTGCCGGCGCCCGCCAGTCTCCGGTGCTGACACGCACCACGATCAGCGTGAGACACACCAGCGCCCCAAGCGCCGGAACGATGATGGGCACCTCGAACAAACCCTTTTTCTCGCCCTTGCGCCTTTTCAAGACGAACAGCGCCCCGTTCACCACGGTGAACACAAGAAGCAGGAGCAGCACCGTCGCCGCGGCAAGCTCGGCGATGGTTCCCAACAGGGCGAGCGGCGCGAGGATGAGAAACAGCGCGGCGATAGCGATATGCGGCGTGCGCCTTCCGTCATGCACATTGCCGAGCATCGAAGGCAACAGTCCTTGGCGGGCCATGCCGTAGATCAGGCGCGAGGCGGTGACGTAGTTGACGAGTGCGGTATTGGCCACGGCGAACAGGGTGATGGCGGTGAACACGATGGGCGGAATGGCGGGCGCGGCGCGGTTCACCACTTCGGTGATGGGTCCCGGCGCTTCCGCCAACTCCTGCCACGGCACTACCGAGACGGCGGTGACGGCCACGGCGACATAGAGGATCGCGGCAAGCGCCATGGCGAGGATCAGCCCGAGCGGCACGGTTCGCTCGGGGTCGCGCGTCTCTTCGGCCACGTTGTACATGTCCTCGAAGCCGATAAAGGCGAAGAAGGCGAGTACGGCGCCCTGAATGATGAGGAGGATGGGCAAGTCGTCGCCGACGCTTGGCGGCATCTCGAAATAATCGACCGTACCCCAATAGGACATGCCGATCACGATGACGAGCAGCAGGCCGCAAGCCTCGACCAGCGTGCATAGGACGTTCACCCACATCGACTCGCGGATGCCGCGGAACACGATGCCGGTCAGGATCAGGAGGAAGCCGAGCGCCAGCCACTCGACGGGCAGCGCCTTGAGCCCGAACAGGCCGGCGATATTGCCGGCGAACACCCGCGACTGCGTGGCGATCGAGGTGAGTCCAGAGCACACCAGCGCGAGCCCCACGACGAAACTCAGCATGGGGAAGCCATAGGCGCGCTGGGTGACATAGGCGGCGCCGGCGGCGCGCGGATAGCGTGAGCCGAGCGAGGCGTAGGAGAGTGCGGTGAGCAATGCCGCGACCAGCGCCACGAGAAAAGCGAGCCAGATGGCGTTGCCGACTTCGCCCGCAACCTTGCCCATCAGTCCGTAGATGCCGGCGCCGAGCATCGAGCCGAGACCGTACAGCGCCATCTGCGCCGGCCCGATCGAGCGGACCAGCTTCGGCGTTTTGCCGGCGGCAGCGTTCTTGTTTGCTGTCGTTTTTTCCCCCATCGGCGGGAAGCCTACCATGCCGGTCCCGCGCGAGAAGGCGCTTTGCGCCTTGCAATAGCCATTGTTTCCGCTTATGTCTCATCATCGACATTTGGCCGGACAACATGGCCGTTCCGCCTTCGCTGATTGCCAGGCGCGCGTTCAGACCCTTCCAAACATCGACGAACCCGCTTCAGGCCGCGCCATTGGCTCGTCCTTGAGCGCAACCGCACTGACTTTCAGCGAAAGGACTACCCCAATGATTTTGGGCACTGTGAAATTCTACAACGAGCAAAAGGGCTTCGGTTTCATTCAGCCGGACGACGGCAGCAAGGACGTATTCGTCCACGCCACGGCGCTAGAGCGCGCCGGCATTCGTTCGCTGGCCGAGGGCCAGAAGGTATCGTTCGATACCGAGCTCGACAGCCGCAGCGGCAAGACCGCCGTTGCCAATATCCAAGCCGC
>DATMDY010000111.1:0-5035 GCA_035557335.1 Methyloceanibacter sp. | reverse complement strand
CCGAGACGGGCGAGAAGGTGGGGCTGGTGCTGATTGCCGGCCTGATTGCGCGGCGAATCGTGACTTTCGCAGGCGAGGGCGCTAGCGTGGCTCGTGGCGAGCGTATCGGCCTGATCCGCTTCGGCAGCCGGGTCGATGTGTATGTACCGGCGGGCAGCGAAGTGCTGGCCGCGAAAGGACAGACGGCGATCGGCGGCGAGACGGTGCTGGCCGAGTTTCGTTCCGGCCTGGAGGAGTAGTCCCCATGTTCCCTCCCTTCGACCCGGAGAGAGACGATCGCAAGCGGCGCAAGCTCTCTTTCGCCCGCGGCCAGGTGCCGATCCGCGTACTGATCCCCAATATCTTCACGCTGATCGGACTGTGCGCCGGGCTGACCGCCATCCGCATGGGCATCGAGCATCGCTGGGACCTGGCGGTGGCGGCGCTGGTGTTCGCCGCCTTTCTCGACGGCATCGACGGACACATCGCGCGGCTGCTCAAGGCCTCGTCGCGTTTCGGCGCGGAACTCGACAGCCTCGCCGATTTCGTCAATTTCGGCGTGGCGCCCGCCATCATCATGTTCAGCTGGGCACTCGAGGACATGCGCAGCATCGGCTGGATCGCCGTGCTGGTGTTCGCGGTGTGCTCGGCGTTGCGCCTCGCGCGCTTCAACGTGGCGCTCGACCACGCCGACGTGCCCCCCTGGAAAAGCAACTACTTCGTCGGGGTGCCGGCGCCCGCCGCGGCGATCATCTTGCTGCTGCCGATTTACGCCGCCGATCTCGGCCTGAATTGGCCAAGCCTTACGCCGCTTGTGCTGCTCTACACCCTCGCCATCGCCGTGCTGATGGTCAGCAAGGTGCCGACCTTTTCCATCAAGCTCATCGGGCAAAGGATCGCGCGCGAGCACGTGCCGCCGATCTTCGTGCTGGCGGCTCTGTTCATCGCGCTCCTCATAACCTATCCGTCGCTCACGCTATTCGCAGGCTCGGTGACCTATCTGGCGCTCATGCCGCTCAGCGCCTATCGCTACTTCCAGCTCGAACGCGCCGACGAGCGCCGGGCCAAGTCGCAGAACGGCAAGAGCGCCGAACCGACGGCGATTGCCGAAAGGCCGGCGAAGCCGCAGGCCGAAACGGGTCTGAGCGCCAAGCCATGAAGCAGCGTCTTTCCACCTATCTCCGCCAGCTCGAGGCCGAGAGCATCCACATCATGCGCGAGGTTGCGGCCGAGTTCCGCCATCCGGTGATGCTCTACTCCATCGGCAAGGATTCCTCGGTGATGCTGCATCTGGCGATGAAGGCGTTCTATCCTGGCAAGCCGCCGTTCCCGCTGCTCCATGTCAACACCACCTGGAAGTTCCGCGAGATGATCGCTTTCCGGGACAAGGAGATGAAGCGGCTTGGCGTCGAGCTCATGGTTCATGTCAACGAGCAGGGCGTGCGCGACGGCATCTCGCCCATCACCCACGGCAGCGCGCTCTATACCGACATCATGAAGACAGAGGCACTCAAGCAAGCGCTCGCCGCGCATGGCTTCGACGCGGCCTTCGGCGGGGCCCGCCGCGATGAGGAGAAATCCCGCGCCAAGGAGCGCGTGTTCTCATTCCGCAATGCCGCGCAGAATTGGGACCCTAAGCGCCAGCGGCCGGAGCTGTGGCATCTCGCCAATACCGAAATCAAGCCGGGCGAAAGCATGCGGGTGTTCCCGCTGTCGAATTGGACCGAGATCGACGTGTGGACCTATATTTATCTGGAGGACATTCCGGTGGTGCCGCTCTATTTTGCGGCCGAGAGGCCGGTGATCGAGCGGGAAGGCATGCTGATCATGGTCGATGACGACAGGCTGCCGCTCGATCCCGGCGAGAAGCCCGAGATGGCCCGCGTGCGCTTCCGCACGCTCGGTTGCTATCCGCTGACCGGCGCCATCCGGTCCGATGCGGCCACGGTGCCGGAGATCATCGAGGAGCTAATCGCCACGCGCCATTCCGAGCGACAGGGCCGCGTCATCGACCACGACCAGTCCGGCTCGATGGAGAAAAAGAAGCAGGAGGGCTATTTCTGATGCCGCGTCTGCACGTTGTCGGCGAGGAGAAGGAAAGCGCGAACCAGCGCGTCGATGCCCGCATCGAAGCGGAGGAGGGCAGGGGCCTGTTGCGCTTCCTCACCTGCGGCAGCGTGGACGACGGCAAGAGCACGCTGATCGGCCGCCTGCTCTACGATTCGGCGCTGGTCTATGAGGACCAGCTCCAAAGTGCCGAGCGCGATTCCAGGCGCGCCAATGGCGGCCGCGCCAATGAGCTCGACCTATCCCTTCTGGTCGATGGCCTCCAGGCCGAGCGCGAGCAGCGCATCACCATCGACGTGGCCTACCGCTATTTCTCCACCCCGCGGCGGAAGTTCATCGTCGCCGATACGCCTGGCCATGTGCAGTACACCCGCAACATGGCCACCGGCGCGTCGAATTGCGAGTTCGCCGTGCTGCTGATCGATGCGCGGCAAGGCGTGCTGACGCAAACACGCCGCCATGCCTGCATCCTGGCGCTGCTCGGCATCGAGAAGGTGGCGCTCGCCGTGAACAAGATGGACCTCGTCGATTACGACCAGGCGCGCTTCGAGGCGATCGCCGAAGACTTTGCCGAATTCGCCCGTCCGCTCGGCTTCGAGCTGGTGACGGCGATACCGGTCTCGGCACTCAAGGGCGACAATGTAACCAGCCCGAGCTCCAACATGCATTGGTATCACGGCCCTACGCTGCTCGGGCATCTGGAGACCGTGGAGCTCGGCCACGAAGCGCAAGAGAGACCGTTCCGTTTTCCGGTGCAATGGGTCAACCGTCCGAACCAGAATTTCCGCGGTTATGCCGGGACGGTGGCAAGCGGGACGGTCAAGACCGGCGACGAGGTGGTCATCCAGCCGTCAGGCAAACGTGTCCATGTCGCGCGCATCGTCACCGCCGACGGCGACCTTGACGTCGCGCACGAGGGGACTGCGATCACGCTTACTTTTGCCGAGGAGGTCGATGCCAGCCGCGGCAACATCGTCGCAGGTATCGAGGAGCAACCGCAAATCGCCGACCAGATCGCGGCAAGGCTCGTGTGGTTCGACGAGGAGCCCATGCTGCCGGGCCGCAGCTACGCCATGCGATGCGGCGGGCAGGCCACGACGGCGACGATCTCCACGCTCAAATACAAGCTCAACGTGGACAATCTGGATCACGTGGCCGGCAAGACGCTGGAGCTTAACGAGGTCGGCGAGTGCAATCTCAGCATGGGCAAGCCCATCGTGTTCGATCCCTATGTCGACAATACCGACACCGGCAGTTTCATCCTGATCGACCGCTTCACCAACGCCACGGTGGCGGCGGGCATGATCGAGTTCGGCTTGCACCGTGCCACCAACGTTCAGTGGCAGGAACTGTTCATCGACAAGACCGCGCGCGCTGGCCTCAAGGGCCAGAAGCCTTGTGTGCTCTGGTTTACCGGGCTGTCTGGCTCGGGCAAGTCGACCATCGCCAACACGCTGGAGAAGCGGCTGCACGCGCTCGGCCGGCACACCTACATGCTCGACGGCGACAATGTCCGCCACGGGCTCAGCAAGGATCTCGGCTTCAGCGACGCGGACCGGGTGGAGAATATCCGCCGCGTGGCGGAGGCGGCCAGGCTGTTCATCGACGCGGGGCTAATCGTCATGGTCTCGTTCATCTCGCCGTTCCGCTCCGAGCGGCGCATGGCGCGGGAGCTGGTCGGCGACGGCGAATTCATCGAGATTTTTGTCGATACGCCGCTTGAAGTGTGCGAGGCGCGCGATCCGAAGGGCCTCTATCGCAAGGCGCGCGCCGGGCTGATCCGCAATTTCACCGGCATCGATTCAGGCTACGAGCCGCCGGAACAGGCGGAGCTTTCCCTGGCGACGCGAGATACGAGCCCCGACGTGCTGGCCGAACGCGTGCTGGCCGAACTCAGGCGCCGTCACGTCGTCTGAGCGTCGGAATCACTCCTCTATGCCGGGGGACACGCATTTCCCCTCGGCGATCTGCTCCGCAAGCGAGGTCTTTCGCTTACTGGCCCAAATCAGCGCCTTGCGCATATTGCCGAGCGTGAGCCTGAAGCCGGATTCCTCCTGGCCGACGAGCTTGAAGGCAATCTCGATCGTAGGGCTTTCGCGCAGCAAAGGCGCGGTGGAGAGCGGCAACACCACGCTGAACTTGTCCTCTTCGATGGCATTGCAATTGCCGCACAGCGCCTCGTTGACGGCCTCCTTGCCGTTCTCGTCTCGCACGATCAGACGGTTGGCGGGATCGATGAGGAAGTCCTTGCTGAACTGCACTCTGTCGAAGTCGCCGTACAGCACGAGCCTGGCGTCGTAATTGACCGACACCTGCATGTCGGCACGCAACGGACTGGTCTTTGGGTTTTCGAACGGCACATCGTTGAAGCCCGCGCCGGCTTGGCGGTCGGAGGCTCTTCCGAGCCAGGTGCCGAACTTTTGCGTCTCGTAGCATTCCGGCGGCCCTTCCTCTTCTCCCGCGTCATCGTCCTGCGCGAAGATGGGATGCGCCGGGACAAAACTCGCGGCGGCAGCGGCAAGGAGAAGGGCGAGCGCTCGGCGGCGCGTGTGTCTGAGCATGGACCGGCCTTGTTGAGTTTCCGGGAAATTGCGCCGGGGGACACTAGCAAAGCCCGTGCGCCATGGGGAGGCGATGAAACAGGACCCCAAAATCGCGGCGATAAGGGGAATCGGCTAGATTTTGCTGGCGTGCGGCGCACGGAACAAACACGCTGCTTGAGGGGGGACAAGTATGGCTCGGCTTGATCCGGTGCCGGTCAGGCGTGGGGCCTTTATTGGCGCAATCGTTGTCGCGTGTTTGGGGCTTGGTCAGACGGCACGCGCGCAAGGGGCCGCAGGATCGGACGGTTTGCCCGATTATCCCATCCCCGCAACGGCGCAGCAGGCCTACAGCCCGATCGGCGAGGGCTTCGAGAGTCCGCTCGATCCGCGCGAGAATCTGAAAGGACCCATGCCTTATGTGGATGGGCGCGCGCCGCTTCTGCGAT
>DATMDY010000110.1:0-4631 GCA_035557335.1 Methyloceanibacter sp. | reverse complement strand
GGTCGGCCAGCATCAGATGTGGGCGGCGCAGTTCTTCAAGTTCGAGGAGCCCAATCGCTGGATGACCTCCGGCGGCCTCGGCACCATGGGCTATGGCTTGCCCGCGGCGGTCGGCGTGCAGACGGCGCATCCCGATTCGCTCGTTATCGACATCGCCGGCGAAGCCTCGGTGCTGATGACCATGCAGGAGATGTCGACGGCGGCGCAATACGACCTGCCGATCAAGATCTTCATCCTGAACAACGAATATATGGGTATGGTCCGCCAGTGGCAGGAATTGCTGCATGGCGGCCGCTATTCGCACTCCTACACCGCGGCGCTGCCCGATTTCGTCAAGCTGGCCGAAGCCTATCAGGCGGTCGGCATCAGGGCCGAGAAGCCGTCCGAGCTCGACGACGCCATTCGCGAGATGATTGCCGTCAAGAAGCCGGTGCTGTTCGACTGCCGGGTGGACAAGAACGCCAATTGCTTCCCCATGATCCCGAGCGGCGAAGCGCACAACAATATGCTGATGGGTGATGACCTGACCGGCGAAGACTTGGAGAAGGCCATCACCGACGAAGGCAAGGTGATGGTCTAGCTATGTTTCCGCCGATAGGGCCCCAAATCGACCTTCAGGTCGATCTGGCCGCTGCATTCATTGCCGTCGTGGCGCTGTTGATTTCCGGCTGGCTCGGCTGGCGCCAGTGGAAGGTCGAGTGGGATGCGCTGAGGCTCCAGCGCGACAACGATTTGATCGACTGGGGCCATTCGGCGCTGGACGCTTGTTGCCGGGCAGAGATGCTGCTCCGCCCCGAATACGCGGCGATCTGTGGCGAGCATGACTATGAGCGGGACCGTTTCGCGACGCTGGCGTCGTTGTCTGGCGCCATCGACCGGGGACGGCTCTACTTCCCCAATATCGAGGACCACAAATTCGGCGTGCAGCAGGACTCCGCGTTTAAGGGAACGCGTCACTTCGCACTGGATCCGCTGGGCGGCATCTATGACATCTTGGAGCGTGTGAGCCATCGCACCCCGACCGCCTCCGAAAGGAAACTAGTGCGGGAGGAGGCAATTCGCTACAAGCACGAATTCCTTGCGATCGTTCAGTCCGAGGTTGACCCGAGGCGCAGAACCTTTTTTTTAAACAAGGACAGTTAGGCAGTTCCGATGCGGACCTTGCTTAGTAAAACGCGATACCGGGGCAAGTACTGATGTCTCAGCCCGGGTCCGCCTATTCGCTGGAAAAGCGCGACGAGAAAATCTCATCGCACACCCTGACCGTGCTCGTGGACAACGAGCCCGGCGTACTGGCGCGCGTCATCGGCCTGTTCTCCGGCCGGGGCTACAATATCGACTCGCTCACCGTGTCGGAAACCGAGCACGAGGCGCATCTTTCCCGCATCACCATCGTCACGTCTGGTCCGCCCATGGTGATCGAGCAGATTCGGCATCAGCTCGAACGGCTGATTCCGGTCCATTCCGTGACCGACTTGACCGTCAAGGGCAACCCGATCGAGCGCGAGCTGGCCATGGTCAAGGTCGCCGGGCTTGGCGAGAAGCGGGTCGAGGCCTTGCGCCTGGCCGAAGCCTTCCGCGCCTCGGTGATCGACGCCTCGACCGAGCATTTCGTGTTCGAGATCACCGGCAAGCAGTCGAAGATCGACCAGTTCATCGTGCTGATGCAGCCGCTCGGCCTGGTCGAGGTCTCGCGCACCGGGCTTGCCGCCATCTCGCGCGGGCCCGAGCGGATGTAGCGCCACTTGTGTTTTTGCGTCTTGGGCGGCACAAACGCGGGCCTGAGCATCAGGAGCAGACCTTTAGGGTAGGGGAGTTCGCATGCGCGTCAATTACGATCGGGATGCCGATCTCAATCTGATCAAGGGGAAGAAGGTCGCCATCATAGGCTATGGCAGCCAGGGGCATGCGCATGCGCTGAACCTGAAGGACTCCGGCGTGAAGGATGTCGCCGTGGGCCTGCGCCCCGGCTCGAAATCCGCGGCCAAGGCCGAGAAGGCCGGGCTCAAAGTCATGGACGTTCCGGCAGCCGCCAAATGGGCTGACGTGGTGATGATGCTCACCCCCGACGAGCTTCAGGCCGGCATCTTCGAGAACGACCTCAAGCCCAATATGAAACAGGGCGCGGCGTTGTTCTTCGCCCACGGCCTCAACATCCATTTCAACCTGATAGAGCCGCGCCCCGACATGGATGTGTGCATGGTGGCGCCGAAGGGACCGGGCCATACCGTGCGCGCGGAATATTCGCGCGGCGCGGGCGTGCCCTGCCTCATGGCCATCGCCCAGGACGCCACCGGCAACGCCCACGATCTCACGCTGTCTTACGCCGCGGCGATCGGCGGCGGCCGCGCCGGCATCATCGAGACCAATTTCCGCGAGGAATGCGAGACGGATTTGTTCGGCGAGCAGTCTGTTCTATGCGGCGGCCTGGTCGAACTGATGCGGAACGGCTACGAGACGCTGATCGAAGCGGGCTACGCGCCGGAGATGGCCTATTTCGAATGCGTGCACGAAGTGAAGCTGATCGTCGACCTCATCTATGAGGGCGGTATCGCCAACATGAACTACTCGGTGTCCAACACCGCCGAGTACGGCGAATATGTCTCTGGCCCGCGCGTGGTGGGGCCTGAGAGCAAGGCGGCGATGAAAGAGATTCTCGCCGACATCCAGTCCGGCAGGTTCGTCAAGGACTGGATGCTGGAGAACAAGGTCGGCCAGACCTCGTTCAAGGCGATGCGCGCCAAATGCGACACCCACCAGATGGAAGAGGTGGGCAAGAAATTGCGTGCCATGATGCCGTGGATCGCCGAGCGCAAGATGGTCGACAAGAGCAAGAACTAGCTTCGCTAGGACTGGCTTCGCCAGGACGAGCTTGCTAGCTTTGGAGGAACGATGAAACGCTTCGGCTCCATATCCGCATTCGGCCTTGTCGCGCTGGCTCTTTTCGTCCCCGCTGAACGGGCGTCGGCCGAGCCGACTCCCGATCAGATCGCTGCGATCAAGGCCAATTGCCGCTCCGATTTCATGTCGAAATGCTGGGGTGTGCCAAGAGGCGGCGCGGAGGCCATGCAATGCCTCAAGAAGAACATGGCGACCGTTTCGCCGGGATGTCAGCAGGCGCTGAAGGCCATCACCGCCACGGCGCCGGCCAAGGCTCCGGCGCCCGCGCCTGCCATCGCGAAGCCTGAACCCGCGCCGGCGCCTCAGCCAGTGCCCGAAACCACGGCGAAGCCGGCCGCTCCTGCGACGCCTGCGGAGCCCACACCGGAGACGGCAGCCACGTCGCCCGCTTCAGAGTCCGCGCCTTCAACGCCGCCCAAGGCGGCAGCGACGCCGGCGCCCAAGCCCGCTACCGAGACGCCGGTAGAGGCGAAAGTGAAAGAGCCGGCCACGGTTGAAGAACCGGCTGCCGCCGCGAAGCCGGCTGCTCCACCCACCGCTTCCGAGGAAACGACCATCATCGGCTTCATCCCGCCGCGCAAGAAACTGATGATCTTGCGGAACTGCCGCCAGGACATCGAGACCCATTGTCCCGACGTCAGCTATGGCGAAGGCCGCCAGCTCAGCTGTCTGGTTAGCCACAAGGCGTCGCTGTCGGCCGATTGCCAAGGGGCGCTCGCGAAGCTCACCCGCTGATGGTTCGAGGCCCGGCCGTCATCCTGAGGTGCGAGCGCGGAGCGCGAGCCTCGAAGGACGGCCGGGCACCTCACCATGACGTAGTTATGTTCTCTAAATGGGCGGAAGCATTTCCATGCTGATCACGCGCTACACCAAGATCGTCATGAGCCTGGTGCTCGCGTCGTTCTGCCTGCTGGTCGCCTTCGACAACATCACCGATTACGGCACGAACTATCTGTTCGTGCAGCATGTGATGAGCATGGACACGACCTTCCCCGGCAACGCGCTCATGTACCGCTCGATCACCAATCCGGTGCTGTGGCAGATCGCCTATGCGATGATCATCGCCGCCGAGGGCATTACCGGCATTTTGTTTCTCGCCGGCGCCGTGCGGCTCTTCCAGGCGCGCAACGCTTCCGGCGCTAAATTCAACCAGGCCAAGGCCTTCACCATCGGCGCCTGCCTGCTCGCCTTTCTCGTCTGGTATTTCGGCTTCATGGTGGTCGCCGGCGAGTGGTTCGCCATGTGGCAATCGCAAACCTGGAACGGGCAGGACGCCGCTTTCCGTTTCTACGTGGCGGTGCTCGGCGTGCTGATCTTCGTCAACATGCCCGACGGCGATCTCGTTAAGCCCAAACGGGGATAAGCGCTATCCCCGTTTCCGCGATTTCTTCCGAATCAGCCCAACCCACGTCATACCGGCGAAAGCCAGTATCCAGAATCGCAAGCACGGAACCGGTTTCCTGGATTCCGGCTTTCGCCGGTATGACGAATTTTGGGCTGCCTTATCCCCGCGCTCCGAACCTCGCTTACACTGCGCCCACCTCGTCCAGTTGAAGGGCGTTTCTAGAGGCGATCTTGAGGCGGGACGAGGTGCGGCGCCCGCGGGTTCATGTACGCAGCATGGGCACCCGGGCGGCATCGGAGCTCCCTCCGGACCCATTACGAGGTCCTGCTAGGAGCTAGCTGATTGCACTCCCGGCGGCGTTCGAGCCGACCGTGAGTCTGAAGCA
>DATMDY010000109.1:0-7212 GCA_035557335.1 Methyloceanibacter sp. | reverse complement strand
GAAACGCACCACCGTGGTGGCGCGCGCAGCCGAGAGCTCCCAGTTCGACGGAAACACTTTCTGCAGGCCCCCGCTGATCGGCACGTTGTCGGTGTGGCCGACGATGCGGATCGCCTTGTCCTCGTAGCTCTTGAGCGAGTCCGCGACCTTCTGCAGGACCTGCTTGCCGGTGTCCTTGAGGGTCGCGCGGCCGGAGTCGAAGAACAGCTGCTCCGCGACGTCGACGGTCAGCATGCCCTTGAGCTCGCGTATCTGCAGCTGGCCCTTCTTCACCTCTTCGCTGAGGTCCGCGCGCAGCTTGTCGTAGCGCTCCTCAACCTGCTTCTCGCTCGCCTGGAGCCGCGCGCGCTGCGCCTCGAGCTCCGCCACCTGCTGGGTAAGGCTGTCCTTTTCTTTTGAAAGGCTGTCTTTTTGCTTCTCCAGGCTCGCACGCTGGCTCTCGAGGTTGCCCACCTGCTGCTCGAGCGCCGAGCGGCTCGACTGTAGCGACGTGATCTCCTGGTTCTTCTCGCTCTGCAGCTTGTCGAAATCGCCCTGCGAAACACAGCCTGCCGCGGCAAATAGGGTAACGAGAACTGCACTGCTGGCATGACGACCAATGGACATCGTGACCTCCTGCTTCTGCTTGTTGCCCCCTACATAGCGAAGGATACCTCGATCGCCGCGCGGCCTCCTATGTCCTTTTTCCTTGTCACACGCGCAGCACGCTCTCGGCCAACACCGGGCTAACATCTGGGCCTGATGAGAGGCCTTCTCCTCCTCCTGCTCGCCGCGGGCTGCGCGAGCTACGACGGCAGAGGGCTTGTGCCCGGACAGTCCACCGCGGCGGACGTGGAGGCGGTGATGGGACCGGCCGCTGACAAGCGCCCCGCTGCCGGGGGCGAGACGGTCTACTACTATCCGAGCCTGCCCTTCGGCTATGCCACTTACGCCGCGCGCATCGCGCCCGACGGAAAGCTGATCGCGCTGGAGCAGCGGCTCACGCCCGAGAACATGGACAAGCTCAAGCCCGGCGTGACGCGCGCCGAGGAAGTGCTCGACCTCCTCGGGCCGCCGTACAGGCCGATGAAGCAAGCGCAGAGCGGCGACGAGATCTGGACCTATCCGTATCGCATCGCCGGCTTCCCGTTGGGGCGCTGGTTCGTCGTCCACATTTCCCCGGACGGCATGCTGCGTGAGAAGAACATGATCGACGATCCGACCCGGGGGCGGCGCTAGGACCGGGTGCGCTGCGGAAACAAGACATCGCGAGGGACAAACATCAGCCACTTCGGCTATTTTGAGGCTGGGTGCCCGTCATCGAGACTCCGGTACTAACCGCAATAAGGAGGCCAAATGGAACGCGTACAGCACCACCGATTCATCGATTTGGCTGCACCCGCCGCGGATGACGCGAGCGTCGAGCTTGAGCAGCGCCGCCGCTTCATGCGGCAGATGGGCCTGGCGGCATTCGCGGCGAGCGCCACGCCAGCGGCCTTCGCGCAGGCCCTGGACCGTTACCATCCCGATGCGCCGCCGACCCGCTATCCCGAGCCGGATGTGATCGGGCTCGACAAGCGATTCAAGTACAAGCTCGGCAACACGCCGATCCTGCGGCTCTATCGCGGCACCCTGTGGGCGGAAGGTCCGGCGTGGAGTGGCGCGGGGCGCTACCTGGTGTGGAGCGACATCCCGAACAGCGAGATCCTGCGCTGGTGCGAGGAAGACGGACACATTGGACGGCGCTTCCGCTACCCATCGAACAACACCAACGGCAACACCTTCGATTACCAGGGCCGGCAGATCTCCTTCTGCCACGGCACGCGCAATGTGATTCGCTACGAGCCCGACGGCAAGATCACCGTGCTCGCGGACAAGTCACCTGACGGCAAGGAGTTCAATGCACCGAACGACGGCATGGTGCACCCGGAGGGCTGGCTGCTCTTCACCGATCCCGGTTATGGCGCCTTGATGGACTACGAAGGCAATCGGCTGCCGCAAAGCGCGACAACCCCACAGCCGATCCAGAAGGAAGCGATCTACCGCATCGATGCGCCGGGCAAGGTGGAGAAGGTCGCCGATGAGCCGGTGAAGCCGAACGGCTTATGCTTCTCGCCGGATTTCAAACGGGTGTACGTTGCCGACACGGGCGTCTCGCATTACCCGAAGGCAAAGAGCGGTATCTGGGTCTACGACGTCGATGGCAGACGGCTCAAAGGCGCGCGGTTCTTCGCCAGTGCCGAATACAAGGGCAAGACCGGCTTTGCCGACGGCATTCGCTGCGATGAAGACGGCAATGTCTGGGCTGGCATGGGCTGGGTCGGCGACGGTTACGACGGCGTTCATGTCTTTCATCCCGATGGTACGCGGATCGGCATGATCCGCATGCCCGAGATCATCTCCAATGTCTGCTTCGGCGGGACCAAGCGCAATCGCCTGTTCATGACCGGCAGCCAATCCCTCTATGCGGTGTACGTGGAGACGCGCGGCGGAACACTGACATAGGCTTAGGCCAGCGGCGGAGTTGATGTAGGGGGAAATACCCATACCGCCGGGCGCCGCGGTTGGGTAATTCAGGCGATGCGCCGCCTCGCTTCGATGCTCTACCCTGGGCAAGTCCAGATCCTGGACTGGAACGCGGTACGCAAGCGCGGGACGATTCGGCGCTAACCATCGAACGGAGATCGAGCATGCACGCTGCAGCGAAATCGCGGCCGGTGCCGTGGCAGGGCATTGTTGCCGAGCTCGCCTCCTGGGCTTAAGCGGGCCGCGCGGCCAAGAGCAAACAGGACGCGCCGATGACGATGATGCTGCTCTGGTCCATCGGCTCTGCGGTGTGCTATGTCCTCGCGACCTTGGTCATGAAGCGCTGGGACGCAATGGGCAACGTCCAGGCGGCGATTCTCGTCACTGCAGCGCTAGCCGGAGCCGTCCTGCTCGAAACGCAGGCGCTTCGCCAAGCCCAGCTCGGCTACGTCGTCATCATCATCCTCGCGTTCGAGACTGCGCTCGCTTTGCTTTGCGGATGGATGCTGCTCCAGGAGTCGTATGCATTGCGCGAAGCGATCGGACTGCTGCTGATCATCGCGGGCGTCGCCATTACGCGGCTCCCATCCGTGGTTCAGGCCACCTGAACCAATATGGCTGATCTGCGGGCTACTCCTTCCGCGCAGCCAATCCCTCTATGCGGTTTACGTGGAGACGCGCGGCGGAACGCTGATCGTCTAGGGAGGACCTCTGTTAGATTTCAGCAACCACTCGATTCTCGATCGCGCCGATGCGCTCGATCTCGCATCGGACAACGTCGCCAGGCTTTAGGAAGCCGGGCGGCTTCATGAAGAAGCCAACGCCGGCGGGCGAGCCAGTTACGAAAATGTCTCCAGGAAATAGGGTCATTGCCTGACTGGCATACGAAATCAGTCGCGCAATGCTGAAGTACAGATCGGACGTGTCGCTGTCCTGGCGCACCTTGCCGTTGACTTCTGTTCGCATCTTCAGCGGCCGCCCCCATACGATTTCGTCCGCTGTTACCAGCGCGGGGCCGCAGGGGCAAAAGGTGTCAAAACTCTTGCCGATGAAGTGGACCCGGTAGAACGGATTGCTCTCATGCTCCGCGAGCTGAATATCGCGTGCGGACATCTCGTTCATCGTCATGTAGCCGGCGATGTAGTCCTTCACTTGCGCTTCCGTTATGCGCCTGCAACGCTTGCCGATGACCACGCCCAGCTCGACTTCGTAGTCGAGCTTCTTGGTTTCGGCCGGATGGATGACGTCGTCGCGAGGGCCGCAGAGGCTGGACGTGGCCTTGGCCAGGAGCATCGGTTCCCTCGGCGGAGCGACGTCTTTGAGCACCGGACCGGCCTCGGCGATATGCGATTTGGTATTGGCACCGGCGATGACCATCTGGCGCGGGACAGGGACGGGGGCGCCAAGGCGGACGGACTTTGCGTCGACCGTCCTGGCCGACGAAGCCTGCTGATGGGCCCTGTCGAGCATGCTGCGCCAGCCGTCCTGCTCCAGGAATCGCCGCATGTCCGAAGTAGGCTTGCCGACTCGTGCCTCTTGCAGGGCGCTTTCGAGGTCGAGGATGCCGTCGTCGGTCAGGATTCCAGCCCGCTCTTCCCATTTCGGTCCGTAGCTTACGAGACGCATAGTCCGCTCAATCCAGGGTGATGTTGCTTTCGCGGATCACCTTGGCCCACTTTGCAATCTCCGCTTTCATGTAAGCGGCGAACTGCTCCGGCGTGCTGGTTTGCAATTCGAACCCGCTTTCGGACAGCTTTTGCCGGATTGCCGGGTCGGCGGTGACCTTCACGAATTCGGCGTTCAAGCGATCGATCACAGCGCGCGGCGTCTTCGCGGGTGCGACGAAACCCTGCCAGGCCCAAGCCTCGAAACCCGGATACCCGGACTCGCCGATCGTTGGAAGGTCCGGCAACGCTGCGACGCGCTTCTCGCTGGCAACTGCGAGCGCCCGCAGCTTTCCTGCGCGGATCTGAGGCAAACCCGACGCGATGTCAGGGAACATGGCGGAGATCCGCCCGCCGAGCAAATCGTTCATTGCGTCGGCTCCGCCCTTGTACGGAATTGGCGCCATGTTGAGCCCTGCGCGTTGACGGAAAAATTCCATAGCCAGATGGATCGGGCTGCCGGGCCCCGGGGCGCCGTAGTTGATCTCGCCTGGGCGACTCTTGGCCGCCGCGACGAACTCAGCCACATTCTTCGCACTGACCGACGGGTTCACCGCGAGGATGAGCGCGAAACGGCCAGTTAGGCTTACAGGAGAAAAGTCGCCCACCGGATCGTAGGTCAGCTTCTTGTAGAGCGTGGGGTTGAACGCGTAGGTGCCGGCATCGCCGAGCAGAAGCGTGTACCCGTCGGGGGCGCTGCGGGCCACCTCGCTCGCGCCGATCGCCGTGCCGGCTCCTGGGCGATTTTCGACAACGACCTGTTGTCCGAGCGTCTCCGACATCTTGGTGAATACCAGTCGGGCGAAGAAGTCTGTCGCGCCACCGGCAGGGTAGGGCACGACGAGCCGTATGGGCTTGCTCGGATAGCTCTGCTGTGCAGCAGCGGAGCCCGCCGACAGCGCGGTGGCAAAAGCAAAAGTCAGGACGGCAAGCGTGCGCATCAAAATCTCCTCCTCTAGAGAATACGCTGCGATTCTTCAGCCGCCTATATTGCGCGTCAAGAGATCGGGCAGGGATGTCCGCTCACCGCGGACATGCGCCCAGCGTATCGCTACTCCTCGGCGTCAGGGAGCTTCGGTAGCGTCACGATCGGGCTTGGCCGGCCGAGCAGGTACCCCTGCGCGACGTCGCAGCCGTACTCGGCCAGCCGATTCAGCTGTTCCGTCGTTTCCACTCCCTCGGCGACCACGGTCATGTCCAGGTCGTGCGCGAGCTCGAGCGTTTTCCTCAGGATGATGTCGGCCGAGCGGTCGGCCAGCATCGACTGCACGAACGCCATGTCGAGCTTCAGCTCTCGTGCCGGCACGCGCTGCAGCTGCTGCATCATCGCGTAGCCGGTGCCGAAATCGTCGATCGACAGGTGCAGCTCCTTGAGTCGCATGCGCGCGAGAATATCGAGCGCGGTATGCAGTTCCCGCATCAGGCCGCTCTCGGTGATTTCCAGCACCAGGTCGGAGGGCTTGCCGCCGTTCGCGGAAATGACGTCCACCAGCTTTTCGGGAAGCGCCAGATCGCGCAGCAGGAGCGGCGACAGGTTCACCGACACCGGAACGCCTCCCGCGTCAGGCCCCCACTTTCTCCGGTCTGCAAGGACCTTCTTGATCACGATCCACGTCAGGTCGCCGATCAGCCCGGAGGTTTCAAATGCCTCGATGAATGCCGCCGCAGGCAGGAGACCCCTGACCGGGTGTCGCCAGCGCACGAGCGCTTCCAGGCCGGCGAGCGTTCGCGTCTTGATGTGATACTGGGGCTGATAGTAGACGACGAGCTGATCGCCCGCGATGGCCTCGCGCACGCCCTCGAGGTCGGCGCCGCTGTCCGCCACGCTGCTGCGTGGTCGCTTGCCTTCGCCATGCTTCGCGAGCACGTCGCGCAGTTCGCTCGCCTTGATCGGCTTCTGCATCGAAGCCCGGACATGGAGTCCCAGCGTGGTCGCGAGCTGCGCGGCGACGTTCAGAACCTTCTTGTCGTATCCGCTGATCAGGATGATCGTGGACGAGTAACGCTGCTCGCTCAGGTAGCGCAGCACCTGGATTCCATCGACGCCGGGCATCATCAGGTCGAGTACGACGACCGACGTGTCCGCGCCAAGACTGGCCTTGAATTGCTCGAAGTTCGTCGCAGCCGTCGCCTCGAACCCTGCCGCCACGGCGCAATGCACGACGAATGCGCACATGTCCGGATCATCATCGAGCACTACCAGCCGGTTCAGAGATCCCCCCCTCCGCGATTACTTCCATATTAGCGCGGCCGCGCCCAAAAGCAGGCTTGCCGTCGCGGAGACCAGCACCAAGGTGAAGCCGTGCGGCACCCTTTCCACCAGCGCGATCAGGATCGGGCCGACCAGCTGCCCCACGGCAAAGGCGGAAGTCATGGCCGCCATCACCGGACGCGCCGCCGGTCCATGGATGCGCCGAGCCTCCTGCATGCCGGCGAGCGTAATGGTGACGAAGGTCGCGCCGACGAGAACCGCTGAGGCCAGAATTCCGGCAAGCCCGGGGAGAAAGAGGGGAGCGGCGACTCCGAGCGCCATCAGCAGCATGCAGATCATCCACACCCGCCGGGGGTTGGTCGAGGCGCCGAACCGCGATGCGACGAGCGTGGAGAGCGCGGCCGCTACGCCGAGGATCGGCCACGCCGAGCCGAACGCCAAGGGTTCGGCGACGATCTGCCGCGCCATCGCGGGCAGGAACGTCGCCGGCACGATATAGCCGAAGCCGTAGGCGCCGTAGCAGAGGATCAGGAGCCAGCCAGCGGAGCGACCACGTGTTGCGTCGCCCGTTTCCGCCGAAGGTCTTTGTTCGAAGGCAAAGGACATCCAGATCGCCGCCGCCATCGCCAGGGCGAGGGCGCCCAAAGCGATCCATGCGGTATCGGCAGTGGAGCCAAGCTGCATGACGACTAGGCACGCGATCCCCGCGACCGCTACACCGGTCCCTACGCCGGCGTAGACCATGCCCCCCAGCTGCGGGCGGCGCAGCTCCGCTAGCCGCTCGAGCGTCCACGCGGACACGAACACCAGCACCCAGGCGCTCGCCACGCC
>DATMDY010000108.1:0-12436 GCA_035557335.1 Methyloceanibacter sp. | reverse complement strand
GCCGGGGCGGAACGGCTGGCAGCTCTATCGGGCCGAGGACAAGGAGCGCGACCAGAGCTATTTCCTGTTCGCCACCACGCCTGCGCAACTCGAGTTCTTGCGCTTCCCGCTCGGCGATCGCCCCAAGGAAGAGACACGCGCGCTGGCCCGCCAGTTCGGGCTTGCCGTGGCGGAGAAGCACGACAGCCAGGACATCTGCTTCGTGCCAACGGGACGCTATACGCAAGTGATCGAGCGTTTGCGCCCGGGCGCGGCGGAAGAAGGCGACATCGTCCATGTCGACGGCCGCGTGCTCGGCCGTCATGGCGGCATCATCAACTACACGATCGGCCAGCGTAAGGGGATCGGCGTGGCGGCGCAGGAGCCGCTTTACGTACTGAAGCTCGATGCGTCCCGCCGCGAGGTCGTGGTCGGCCCGCGCGAAGCCTTGCGCACGCGCGTGATTACGCTGCGCGACGTCAATTGGCTCGGTGATGAGCATTTCGACACGGTTGCGCTCGGCGGCAAGGAGATCCTGGCCAGGATCAGGTCGAGCGGGCCGCTGCAGCCGGCAACGGTCAGCGTTGACGAGGGCGCAGTCACCGTCGAGCTCGCGCATGGCGAGGACGGCGTCTCGCCCGGTCAGGCTTGCGTGTTCTATGCGGCCGAAGACGGCGGCGAACGTCTTCTTGGCGGCGGCTGGATCAAGTCCGCTTCCAGCGGCGCTTGGGTGACCAAAGACCGCTTGACGACCGCCGCTTCAAGTGGCACGCGCGAAGCGTTGGTGGCGGGTCCGCGTTAGGGAGGATCGTGTTGGCTTCCAGAGCACCCGTGATGGACGCGGCGTCGGTGCGTCATGCCTATCGCCGCTGGGCCCCGGTCTACGATTTCACCTTTGGCCAAGTCGCCGAGGCCGGGCGCCGGCATGCGGTCAAGATCATCAACGAGCGCCAAGGCAGCGTGCTCGAAGTTGGCGTCGGCACCGGGCTGTCGCTCCCATGCTACGGCAGCCATCTCACCATCACCGGTATCGACCTCTCGCCGGAAATGCTGGAGAAGGCGCAGACGCGGATAGAGCGGCACAAGCTCGGAAATGTCGCAGGCCTGCACGAGATGGACGCGAGCGCGCTAAGCTTCCCCGACGAGAGCTTCGACACCGTCGTCGCCATGTATGTGATGACCGTGGTGCCCGAGCCCGCGCGGGTGATGCGGGAGCTTGAACGCGTGTGCGCCCCCGGCGGCGCGGTCATCCTGGTCAATCATTTCAGCCAGGAAGAGGGAGTGCGCGGCTTTCTCGAGCGTAAGCTCGCGCCGTTCGCCGACTATATCGGCTGGCACTCGGTGTTCTCGCTCGATCAGGTGCTGATCTGTCCCGACCTTCGCATGGTCGAACGCCGCGCGCTCAAGCCCCTTGGCCTGTTCACCATGCTGAGATTCGTCAAGGATCCCCCGTCGGGGGCAAATTGAGGTTTATGACCGGGTCTGGCTGGGGCGGGCGCCTTGCTTGACACGATTTATCGGCGATCCCTATATCGCCCTCATACCGAGACATTCGGCGGAGTAGCTCAGCTGGTTAGAGCAGCGGAATCATAATCCGCGTGTCGGGGGTTCGAGTCCCTCCTCCGCTACCAATCCAATCAATAATTTAGGTGCTTATCCAGCGCTTAATCGAGCAGGACGAAGCCCAGATGCCCAGCATCAATCCTCACTGAAAGGAGCAGAAAATGAACAGGACAGTATTGTCGCTACTCCTAGCCTTTAGCAGCGTAATAGCGTTTAGCAGCGTGTTGGCGGCCAGCAGCGCTAATTTGCAGGTCGGAAAAGTGACACGTCTAATGACCAAGGATCTTCCGGATGTGCCCGGAAAGGAAGGCATGGTTGAAACCGTCGATTTCGCTCCCGGAGAGGTCTCCCAGCCACATCGACATAACGCAGACCTATTCGTGTATGTCCTCGAAGGAAGCGTCATCACTCAAGTGGAGGGTGGAAGCCCCCAGACGGTCCAGGCCGGCGAAGTCTTTTACGAAGCGCCCACGGATGTGCACATCGTGAGTCGCAATGCCAGCGAGACGCATCCCGCGAAACTTCTCGTCTTCTATGTGAAAGCGAAAGGTACTCCGCCAACCGTGCTTCTGGGGCAGGCGGAAAGGTAATCCGGCGTAGTGGGCTAGGATCTCATCCGAACTCACGCATCTCGACGTCGGCCAGATGGCGGTCGCACTCAGTCGATAATGACGACGATACCCGTTGGCTCGCCCAGAGCGTCCACCGTTCGTTCGGCGGCTCTGTCGATGTGAACCCGAGGCCCCTCGGGTGGTTGCTGCTCGTTATAGGTGCCAGGTCCGTAGAACTGTCCATAGCGCAGCACAACACCGCACTCGGCGAGAACGGAGCGCTCCAGTTCTGCGACAGCTTGGGCATCGGGCCCATCAGGTAATTGCCAGGCGACGCTTTGAGCCAGGATTTTCGGCGACCCGCTTCGCCGCGCGGCCTCAATCAGATTCCAGGTTCCTTCGGTTCGGATACGAGCGTTCAGACCCGCGCGTGCACTGATCTGCGCGGCATCATCCGGCAGATCGGTCAGTTCGTTCAGCATGACGTCCGGCTTGAAGTCATGAACCGCCCGGATAAGTGCCTCCCGGTCGAAGACATCACAAAGAATCGGTTCGGCACCGAGGTGGTTCAGTAACTCCGTTTTGCTGGGCGAACGCGTCAGGCCACCGACTACATGCCCGGTCCGAACCAACCGGGGGATCAGCCGCTGCCCAATCACGCCGGAGGCGCCGGCCAGAAATATTCTCACACCATCATTGTATGCCTCGCCTCGCGACGGCGGCAAGCGGTACGCCCGCGTCGTGCTGGCCTCAGGCTGTGATCTGGGCAGCCGCGCCTACCAGCGGGCTCAAGAATAATGGAGAGCGATGTCGGCTTTGGATGAGTTGCGGACGCTAAGGCGCCTGAGCGGAGGCTTGAGGTCAGTAGCGGTCCCTGATTACTTGCCCCGTTTCTCAAGCTCCGCCTCTTCTTCCTTGGTAACCTCGCCCGCGTCCTCCAGCGCCTTGATGCACTGGTCGGAGAGTTCCTTTCCGTGTTGTCTCATGCAATCGCGGAGCAAGTTGCTGCCGAGGCCGTCCTCGTTGCAATACTGCCGGTAGTCGTGTGCACAAAACTGCTTTTCCTCGTCGGTGACAGGACCGGCGAAAGCCGCCGAAGAAAGCAACCCGCCAAGGACCGCAAGCGCCAGAAATGATTTTGTCATGTGTTCTCCCCAAGGTTTGATGTTCGTTCTCTATTATCGGCGTGTTGCCGTGGCGTTGGCCAGGCAATTAGCGATATAGGCTTCCTTTTCGCTGGCCCTGAGCGCAGGCGTTACCAGTTCAGCCTGGCGTTCGCAGGCGTTTCTGACTTTCTGCGACACCGCGGCCAAACCCGGCGTCACGTTTAGCATGGCCGCCATGGCCACGAGGCCCGCGATGATGGCCAAGTTCCGTTTCATGTTGCGTCTCTCCCTTAGCGCTCGATGCGGCTGATCTTGGAGCCTTCGAGGGTGAGATTATACATCAAGCCCTTGGGATCGAGAATAAAACCGATCACGGGGCTGACCACTTTATCGGTATCGATCGCGCCGCCAACGCCCACGGTGATGATGGCCACCGAGCCGTCGACACCGACCTTCCATCCGGCGCGACGCCTGAAGCCTTCGAGCGCGTCCTTGGTCATGAACATGATGATAACCGACCGTTCCTGCACGCCGAGCTGAAAGCCGAACGACGCCGAGATCAGATTGTAATAGCCGGCGACGTCGCCGCGCATGATCAGCACACCCTCACCGTATTCGCCGCCGATGCCGATCCCCGCTTTGACCACCGAGGGAAATACGAGCACGCCCACAGATTTATTGGCGAGTTCACGCGCGCCGCGGATCTGGCGGACGAAACTCTCTAGAGTGGCATTGGCCTCGGCATTGATTTCGGCGGCGGTCGCGGCCTTGCTTCGCGAGGGCTCTGCCACGATGGAGACGGCGCCGATGACGATGAGGCAAAAGGCTCCGAGCAGGGACTTCATATCGCAGCGCCTCCTCCAGAATCGTAGGGCCGTACCCTAGCATTGCCCCGCGCAACAGTCCTACATTTCCGCCCATGAATGAACAGAGGTCTATTGTCGGTGTGCTGCTTGCGGGCGGGCAATCGCGCCGCATGGGTGGCGTCGACAAGGCCTTGCAGATACTAGGCGGCAGGCCGCTGCTGGCCCACGCGATCGAGCGCTTGAAGCCGCAGGTCGCCGGCATGGTCATCAATGCCAATGGCGAGGCCACGCGCTTCGCCGCATTTCGCTTGCCGGTGATTGCCGACAGCATCGCGGGCTTTGCCGGGCCGCTCGCCGGCGTGCATGCAGGGCTTGCCTGGGTGAAGGCGAACCGTCCGGGCATCGAGCATGTCGTTACCGTGTCGGCAGATACGCCGTTCTTTCCCACCGATCTGGTGGCGCGTTTTCTCGCTTTCCTGAACCAGAATCGACCGCTGCTCGTGGCGCGCTCCGAGGAAGGCCTACATCCGGTCATCGGTCTCTGGCCGGTTTCCATGGTGACAGCCCTCGAAGAGTCACTGAAGCAGGGCGAACGCAAGGCGAGTGACTGGGTCAAGAGCCAAGGAGCGGTCGAGGTGTTCTTCCCCAAGATCGAGATCGGCGGTCGCCTGATCGATCCCTTTTTCAACATTAACAGTCCGGAGGATCTCGCCAAGGCGGACGCTCTGCTTAAGCCACGTGCGTGACACGCTCGCCTTTCACCCGCTGCGGATGGGTGAACACTTCGAAGCCGTCCTTGCGGGCGATCGCCACCAAGGTCATGCCGCAGGCCTCGGCCATACGCACCGCAAGCGCCGTCGGCGCCGACACGGCGGCAACTACGGCTGCGCCGATCATGGCCGATTTCTGCACCATCTCGATCGATACGCGGCTGGTCAGCACCACGAGGCCTTGCGCCGCCGTTGCATGCTCCGAGGCGAGCGCGCCCGCGAGCTTGTCGAGCGCATTGTGCCGGCCGACATCCTCCCGCACGGCGACAAGCCCTCGCTCTGGCTCCCAGAAGCCCGCGGCGTGCACCGCGCGCGTCTCCTGATTGAGCGCCTGCAAAGGATACAGCGAATCCACCGCGGTCATGATCTGGTCCGGCGTGAACACGCGGCCTTTGCCGACCTTGGGCGGCGGGCGCATGGCCTCGACCAGACTCTCCACGCCGCATAGCCCGCACCCCGTAGGGCCCGCCATCTTGCGCCGGCGGCCCAGGAACTCCGCAGCCTGCGGCGCCTTCAGCCAGATGCGCAGCTCGATGCCCATCTCCTCCTCGACGATGTCGATGCCTTCGATGGCCTCGATGGAGGAGATCACCCCCTCGGTCAGGCTGAAGCCGACCGCAAAATCCTTCAAATCCTGCGGCGTCGCCATCATGACCGCGTAGGAGGCGGTGTTGAAGGTGAAGGCGATCGCTGTTTCCTCGGGAATGGCGCGCTCGCCCTCGACGCTGCCGCTGGCGCGCCAGATGGACCGGGGAACGCGAAGTACGGGTTTCGGCAAGAGCTTACTCCGCCAAGGTAATTTTCGTGGAAGCTAGTCCGATGCACCCTGGCTTACAAGCGCCTGGATTCGCTCGCGGTTTGACCGGTCCCGGAAAAATTGGGCGACCGGGGGGCACGGTGGGGACTGCCAGCGGGCTATAAATGAGCTATAACCACGGCAACGCACGGGGTGACTTTTAAAGGCGAGAAAAGGGAGGCACATCATGGCTACAGCGGGCTTGCTCTCGGATCAGTCGGATATTTGGTGGATCTTCCTGCTCGAAGGGATCGCCGCGATCATTTTCGGCATACTACTTCTGACCGCACCCGCCGCGACCCTTGTCGCTCTTTCGGTGTTTTTGGGTCTCTATCTGCTGTTCATCGGTGTGCTTGAGCTGGTGCGAGTGTTCGTCGATCGTACCGTTCCTTGGTATTGGTCTCTGCTCATCGGCGTTGCCGGCATTGTCGCCGGTATCGTGGTGTTGAACCACCCGCTGGTGACGGCACTGGCCATACCGACCGCGGTCGTCATCTATCTCGGCGTGCTCGCGATCATCATGGGCGTGATCGGCATCGTGGCCGGGCTCTCCGGCGGCGGTTTCGGCTCCTTCCTTCTTGGCCTAGTTAGCTTGGTGATCGGCATCCTGTTGCTGGGGTCGCCGTTGACATCGGCGCTCGCCGTTCCGTTCGTGTTCGGTATTATCCTGCTCATCGAGGGTGTGTTGCTGATTATCTGGGCCTTCCGCGTCAGAGGTGCCTGAGCCGCACGATCCTCTAAGCGTTGTCTGACAAAACCGGGATTGCGACGCAGATCGTGTCGCAATCCCTGTTTGTTTGTTCACACGCCTTTGAGCAGCACGTCGAGATCGCAGGTCGAGCGGTGTCCGAGGTCTTGCCCGTGTTCGGTGAGGAATGCTTGCGCCGCGGCGCGGCCCTCATCGCGCAACATGCAAAAGAATTCCCATTCCGCGTTGAGCTTCGAAGAATAGCCGAGCTTCACCAGAGCGTCGCTCTCGATCAGGTGGATGCGCATATCCGCCCATAGCGCGCCTTCCGAATGGCCTGGATCGGCCACCTGCCGCAGAAGCGCGATCATGCGCAGTTCCTTGAGCAGGACGGCGTTGAAGGACACTTCGTTGAGGCGGTTGAGGATGTCGCGCGCCGTGCGCGGCGTGCCCGGCCGCTCGACCGGATTGATGGCGATGAGGATGGTATCCCTGGAGACGCATTCCCGCACCAAGGGGGTCATGGTGGGATTGCCGGAATAGCCGCCGTCCCAATAGGGCTCGCCGTCGATCTCGATGGCCTGGAACATGATCGGCAGGCAGGCCGAGGCGAGCAGCACGTCGGGCGAAATCTCGCTGTTGCGGAACACGCGGCCGCGGCCGGTATGCACATTGGTGGCTGTGACGAACAGCTTGATCGGCGCGCGCGCCACCCGGTCGAAGTCTATGCACTTGGCGAGAATCTCGCTTAAGGGGTTTATCCCCGCCGGATTCAGCTCGTAGGGCGAGAACAGGCGCGACATGAGGTCCATGGCGACGAAGCCCGGCGAGAAATCGAGCGTCCAACGGCCGAGCAGCATGTCGAGAGGCGTGCGCCGGAACGGGCTGAGCATGGCCGCGCGCGACACCTCGCGCCAGAAGGTCTCCAAGGCTTTGCGTGCCGCCTCGGCGCCGCCTTTGGCGTAACCGTCGATCAGCACCGCCGCGTTCATGGCCCCGGCCGAGGTCCCGGAAATGCCTTCGATCCCGAGCCAGGGCTCTTCTAGCAGGCGATCGAGCACGCCCCAGGTGAAAGCGCCATGCGCGCCGCCGCCCTGCAGCGCGAGATCGGCGAGAAGAGGGTCGCGGTCGGTTAAGGTCATGCGGCGGCAGCAGGAGCGGCTTTGGCGCCGCGTTCGCCCTTGACGACGATGCGCTCAGGCGTCAGCAGCTTGAGCTCGCCATCCGGACCGACCGCCAAGGTATGAATGTAAAAGGCGGTATCGCGCTCGTTGGTGACCTCCATGACCGGGGAGGGCGCCGAGACCACCGGAAGCTTCGCGATCTCGCCGATCCAGTCGACGTGCCGGTGGCCGTGCATAAGGATCGCCCGGCCTGTCAAGGGCTTGAGGCTGCGGATGAACCAGTTGCCGTTGATCAGAGCGGTGCCGATGCGCTCGGAGAACGCCTTCACCGCCCAGGGATATTCCATCACATGGTGATGCAACGCGATAATCCAGCAGGCATCCGGGTAGGTCTCGCAGGCAATCTCGATCCCACGCATTTGCTCGGCCGTGACCAGGCCGAGCGCGTTGGTGAAGGAAATGCGCATCGGCATTTGAGTCCAACAAGATAACGCCGAGCCCGTCGGGCTTGTCGGGCGGGACGATCATGGGGAACGACCTGGCCCAGAGATCGGGGATCGCATAGGAGAGGCGCGGGCGGGCCATGTCGGCGAAGCGTACCATGGCGGCGCGATGCGGTCTTAGCGCCTTGTCGAGTGTGCCGCCCACGCGGCCCTTCTCCCGGTCGATGACCCGCACGCGGCTGCCCTGTATAGCGTCCATGGCCGACAGGCATCTGATCTGGCGCAGGCGCCGGTTGGGACTCGTGGGAAGATCCAAGCGCGCCGGGTTGGCGCGGTCGACGATGTTGAGGTCGTGGTTGCCAGGTATCATCAAGATGCGGTCGGCGAGACGAGGATGGTCCGCGAGAATGTCGTACAGCGCCGCCCATTCGGTGGAGATGCCGGCGTCGGTCATGTCGCCGGTGATCAGGATCAGGTCGAGCCTCTCTTTGGCGTCGATGGCCTCGAGCTGCTTGAGCAACCGCTTCAGCCGATCGTTGCCGCGTGGGCCCCACCGACCGCTCTCGATACGGAAGCCGTAGCGCTCGCCGACCACATGGATGTCGGAGAGATGCGCCACGCGCCATTGGCGCCCGGTGCGCGGCGCGGTCTGAAATTTCCTCAGATTGCGCGGCTGGGCCATCATGGCGTCGGCAAAGCCCCAGATCAGCGCGCCGCCGCCGAGATAGGCGGCGATGACCACGGTACTGTTGGCCAAGGCCACAAGAGCGACGTCCCGCCAGGAACTCAGTTCGGCGAGGCTGGCATAGAGATGCGCATGGGGCCAGACCAGCCTGAGCACCAGCAGCGACAAGGCAAATACGATCACGCCGGCTATTGCCGCCGAGGCGGCGCGCAGATTGGCGCGGGTCTGATCGTTGGCATTTTTGGCGAAGAGTTTCTCATTGATGTGGCGCAAGCCTTCGCGAAACATTGCGTAGCCCGGCTGCACCACGATCGAGTTCAGCGCCCAGAAGCTCGCCTCGACCAGGCGGAACAGAGCGCGCCAGCCGAACCAGCCGAGCGCGATGATGCCAACCAGAAAGAGAACGGACCAGATGCCGATGACGAGATAAGCGATCTTGTTCGAAACTGCGGTGAACCATTCCTGGACGACGATGGGCGCAAGGCCGAGCAGGAGGCCGGGAACGATCAAGAGCAGCGTCCAGGCTAGGATCAGTTTCGGCCAGCTGATCTCGACCAGCATGTTGCCGGCGAGCGACAACATGGAATTGCGTTTGGTGCTAGAGGCGTCGTCCTCGATGTCACCGTGGCGCGGATCGACTACCGACGCCGCTTCGACTTTTCTCACCTGACGTTTACGCGTACGCGCCATGGGAACTCCCAAACCCCGATCGTCGAACCTAGCGCTTTCTTGCCGTCAGGTTTGGCGGCACGCCGGATAGAAGTGTCGCAACCCAGCGGCTGGAAGCGAATTTCGCGCAAATGGTGATGACGGCGATCATGATCGGCACGCCGATAAAGGCGCCGGGAATGCCCCACAGAAAGCCCCAGAAGAACACCGCGAACACCACGGCGAAGGGCGAGATGGACAATGCCACGCCGGCGACCAGGGGCTCGACGTAATTGCCGAGGAGGAATTGGATGCAGGCCAAACCGATGATGACCACGACGATGGCCGACCACGAATCGAGCTGCGCCAGCGCGAACAGGCCCGGCAGAAACGTAGCCACGAACGACCCGAGGAACGGGATGTAGTTCAGCGTGAAGGCAAGCAGGCCCCAGGCGCCGGCGGGCTCGACACCCATGAGAAGGGCAAAACCCCACACCGCGAGACCGGTGATGATGCTGAGCAGCGTGCGCACCAGCATGTAACGGCGGATCAAGGCGGCGGTTTCAGCCCCGGCCTCGACCAGCTTGGGGCCTACACCCTTACCGAGCGAACCGATCTTGCGCGTGAACTCCCTGACCTCGAGCAGCAGCATCATGAGGAACACGAAGGCGAGAACGGCGAAGCCCGCGAGCCCGTTGAGCCTGCGGGCGACTTCCTGGAACAAGCGGATCAGCCACGCTACGTCGAAACGCTCGGAGATGATGCCGGCGACGAAGATGCCGTGCTCTTCGAGCCACTCCGTCGTCTGCACATAGAACGCTTGGAATCTCGCGACGTTGTTGATCAGCCAGTCGGCGATGCCGCTCAGCGCCCAGGTGAACATGGAGGCAAAGACCAAAATGCCAACGATGGTGAGGGTGAGGGTGAGAAAGAGGGCAACGAATTTCGGCACCCGCTCTTCGAGCCATTCCTGGAACGGCCAGACCAGCGCCAGCACTAGCAGGGCGAAGGTGAGCGGCGCGAACACGGAGCTGGCGAAATAGATTCCCGCCGTGAGCAGGATCGTGGCGCAGATGACGAGCGAAGCGCGGATTGAGCCGTTGTTCATGTCTATCCGATGGCGTCCACGAGAGAAAGATTACGCCGGGAGGAAACCTGAAACGCTCGTCCTGTTCTTAAGCTATGATGACAAAGTCCAGTGGAGACATAGCATGGGATCGGCGCTTTCTGCTATCCGCCTTGCCGCACTTGTAATGTTTGCGGGTCTTTCCGGTATTCCCGCCGTGGCGGAGGACACAGAGCGCACGCCCTGCAACGAGGACGCCATGCTGGTGTTCGATGCCTCGGGTTCCATGGCGGGCACCGACCGGCTCGGCGTCTCCACCCCAATCCCGATCACGCGTATCGATAAGCTACGCTCGGCGCTGGCCAAGGTTCTCCCATCCGCCACGCGCTTTCGGCGGGTCGGTCTCATCACCTATGGGCCTGGCCCGTATCAGCAATGCAATGTCCAGTTGAATTTCGCGCCAATGGCGAACGCCGCCGAGACAGTCATGCATGAAGTCAATTCATTGGTGCCGGCGGGCAAGACGCCGTTGACCGCGGCTGTGGACCAGGCGGCTGAGGTGCTGAAGTTCCGCGAGAAGCCCGGGGTCATCGTGGTGGTCACCGACGGCGAGGAGACCTGCGGCGGGGCGCCGTGCGATCTCGGCAAGATTTTGCATACGGGAGCGATGCAGCTGACCGTGCATGTTATCGGTTACCGCGTGAAGGATTTCTCGTGGATGGGCGAGCAGAGTATCGGCGAGGTCAAATGTCTCGCCGATCAGAACGGCGGTCTCTACATCACCGCCGAGTCGGAGCAGGACCTGGTCGAGGCGCTGGAAAAGACGCTCGGTTGCCCGATGCTGTCGCAACGCACGCTGCCCTGAGCGCCGGCGTCACCCCCAGGGGTCGCGTCTACGCTCGATCTCGAAGGGACGCGAGCGCGCCGGCTGAAACAGCGCAACGTCGCGTTTCTTGAACAGCGGCACCAAAACCATGCCGGCCACGAAGCCGCCGATATGCGCCCAGAAGGCCACGCCTGGTTGGCCTACGGGCGTGAGCGCACCGCTCAAGATCTGCGTCGCGAACCAGATGCCGAGCACGATCATCGCCGGCAGATGCGCCATGGTGACGAAGATGCCGAGAATAATCAGCACGCGCACCGTGGCGCGGGGATGCAGCAGCACATAGGCGCCGAGCACGCCGGAGATGGCGCCGCTCGCGCCGATCATGGGAATGGTCGAACCGGGATTGATCAAGGCCTGCGCCAGCGCCGCGGCGATGCCGCACGCCACATAGAAGATCAGATAGCGGACATGGCCCATGGACTCTTCGACATTGTCGCCGAAGATCCACAGGAACAGCATGTTCAGCCCGAGATGCAGCCAGCCGCCATGCATGAACATCGAGGTCAGCATGGTGGCCCAGGCCGGAATGACCGCAAGCGACGGGCTGATCTCCGAGTAGCCGAACAGGCGCGCCGGAATCATGCCGAATTCGAGCACCGCACGCTCGCCGCCTTGCTGGCCGAGCGAAACCTGCCAGAGAAAGACGAGTACGCAAGCCCCGATTAGCGACCAGGTGACGTAGGGGGTGATTCTGCGTGGATTGTCGTCGGAGATGGGAAACATGCGCCCTCAGGTCTGGCTGTCTGGGGGAGTGTAGCCGAGCCCAAAGCGCCGTGGTCCACCATTGTTACGCCGCTCTTCTGCCCCCGCAAGATGGCCCTAGCCGCAGGTCAGGTGAAGATAGCGTGAGCAAGCGGTCCTATCGGCTTGACCTTGCCTCGATTCTCTATTCATTCCATGCCAGGACGCTAGAGGAACCGATAGCGGGGACGCGCCATGCTGCGCTGGTTCTACCGGTTGATGCCGCGCCAGGGGATGTTCTTCCCGCTGTTCGAGCGCCACGCCGCCGTCATCGTCACCGCCTCCAGAACGCTGCGCGAAATGCTCAAGGTCGGCGATCAGATCAAGCTCCGCTTCAAGGACATCCTGGAGCTCGAGCACGAAGCCGACGACATAGCGCGGGAGGTCCTGCTCGGTCTCCGTACGAGCTTCATCACGCCCTTCGATCGCGCAGATATCCAGAGGCTGATCACGTCGATGGACGATTCCATAGACCAGATGCAGCAGACGGCGAAGGCCATCGTGCTGTTTGAAACGACGACGTTCGAGCCCGACATGCACGCCATGGCCGACTCGATCGTGGAAGGTTCCGAGCTCGTTCAGCG
>DATMDY010000107.1:0-7695 GCA_035557335.1 Methyloceanibacter sp. | reverse complement strand
GGCTTGGTGGTGGAATAGCGCCGCACGCCGTCGTCATAGGTGAAGCGGATGTCCTCCTCGCCCGAGCCGTACAGGAGCACGTCGCGGAAGCTCTTGGGCAGAGACTTCCACGGCTTGGTCATGGGCTGCTTGTAGTGCTTGGCGAGGGCCTCGAGCGTCTGCTGGTAATAGGGCGACGTGGCGGAGGTGCGCGCCCAAGGCGCGATGGCGCCGCGCGCCAGGCTCAGATCTTCGTCCGGAACGACCAGCTCCGGCTCGAAGAACAGCTCCGTGCCGAGACCGTCGCAGGCGGGGCAGGCGCCATAGGGGTTGTTGAACGAGAACAGCCTGGGCTCGATCTCCTCGATGGTGAAGCCCGACACGGGACAGGCGAACTTCGCCGAGAAGATGATGCGCTCTGCTTCACCACTTACCTTCCCCCTCCCCCCTTGCGGGGGAGGGTCGGGGAGGGGGGTAAGCGTCGAATTCTGCGCTTGCCGCTTACCCCCCTCCCGACCGGCCTTTGGCCGGGCGGCCTCCCCCGCAAGGGGGGAGGCGACAGCAACTGACATTGGCGCTTTGTCGGCGAACTCGGCGACGGCGATGCCGTCGTCGGACAGTCCGAGCGCCGTCTCGAAGGAATCGGCGAGCCGCGCGGCCATTTCGGCGCGCACCACCACCCGGTCCACCACCACGTCGATATCGTGCTTGATCTTCTTGTCGAGCGCCGGCACGTCGGGGATCTCGTAGAACTTGCCGTCAACCTTGACGCGCTGGAACCCCTTCTTCTGCAGCTCGGCGAGCTCCTTCTTGTATTCGCCCTTGCGGCCGCGGGCGATCGGCGCGAGCAAATAGAGCCGCGTGCCTTCGGGCAGCAGCAAAACTCGGTCCACCATCTGGCTCACGGTCTGGCTTTCGATGGGCAGGCCGGTGGCCGGTGAGTAGGGCACGCCGACCCGCGCCCAGAGCAGCCGCATATAGTCGTAGATCTCGGTGACCGTGCCGACCGTGGAGCGCGGGTTGCGCGAGGTGGTCTTCTGCTCGATGGAGATGGCCGGCGACAGGCCCTCGATATGGTCCACGTCGGGTTTCTGCATCATGTCGAGGAACTGCCGCGCGTAAGCCGACAGCGACTCGACATAGCGCCGCTGGCCCTCGGCATAGATGGTGTCGAAGGCGAGCGAGCTTTTGCCCGAGCCGGAGAGCCCGGTGATAACCACGAGGCTCTCGCGTGGCAGATCGAGCGAGAGGTCCTTGAGATTGTGCTCCCGCGCGCCGCGGACGGAGATGAATTTGGAAGTCATTTTGTCCGGCTAATGTCGGAGGGGCCACGCCGATGTGCAAGCCTTAGCCCGCAGGGCCTTGGCCAGCAAGGGGAGGGACCTGGACCCAGCTAAATCAAGGCAAGTTTCTTGAGGCGCGAACGGATGGCGCCCGGCTTGCGGCCAAGACGCGCAGCGATGGCATCCACCGACTCACCTTGCTGGTGACGCAGCACAAGGTCGTTCTCCTCGACCTTGGTCCAAGGGGCATAGGCCTTGGCATGGGTTTCCCTGAGCGACGCCACCTCATAGGCTGTTGGATAGGATGCCCTAGGCTGACGGGGCTCGCGCGTTGCCCCCGACGTCGGGCTTTCGTTGCAAGCCTCCAGAAATGCGGTCTGCCTGGCGGCAAGGCTCAACGCGTCTCCGATAAGGGTCTCCCGCGTTACCGCCGACGCGGCACGGAACTCGGCGTCTTTCTCCACCGCTTCGGGATGGACCCGCAAGGCGCGCTCATTGAGTCCGAGCAGATGCAACCCGGCAAGGCTTCGCAGGCGCGATAGCGCGACATAACCCTGACCGAACGCGAAGGCGCGGCTGAGATCGACCACGGCCGCATCGAGAGACATGCCTTGACTCTTATGGACGGTGATCGCCCAGGCCAGCCTGAGCGGAATTTGTGTGATGCTGGCGCGCTCATTCCCCGCTTCATCGATCTTCCACGTGGAAGGTTCCGCCAAGATGCGCTTGCCTCCGCGTGTGGCGACGATGGGGTATCCTTCATCGGGATCAAAATCTTCGACCACGCCGAGAGTGCCGTTGACGTAGCGGCCGGCTTGGTCGTTCTTGGTGAACATCACGGCGGCCCCGGGCTTGAGCTGAAGGCTTTCGGGCGACAGGCAACCGCGCTTCAACGCCTGCACGAAAGGTTCGGCGCCCTTGGCCGACATCGTGAAGACATGTGTCTTGCCGCCCAGTCTCTGTAATTGCTGCTGATTGATCTCGTCCACGGCGGCGTTGTGCGTGAAGAGCCGCGTGCATCCCTCGGGCAGGCGCTCTTGGCCGATCCGCCGGGCGGCAAGGAGATCGCGATGAATGCCGGTGCAGGCATTGGCGCGAATGGCGGCGAGCACATCGAGGAACGGCCTGTCGCTTTGACGGTGCTGCTCGGAGAGATAGCAGATTATGGGTGCCAGATCGCGCCAGGCCGAGGCGGCGTGGGCGAACTCAGCACCGAAGGTGTCATCCCCGCCGCCGAGCGGAAGCATCGCCGCTTCCACGTCACGGCGGACCACTGGCGGCAACTGAAAGAAATCGCCGACCAGCACGATCTGCATGCCGCCGAACGGGGCAGCTTTACCCTTGATATGCCGACAAACAGTATCCACCAACGTAAGGCTACGCTCGGGGAGCATCGATATCTCGTCGATGACGAGCACGCTCGTTCGCTCGATGCGGGTGGCGAGGCGGCGATTGGCGGCGATCGTGTCGAGATCGCGCCGTTGAAGGACCTGGCGCACCCCGATCCCGCTCCAGGCATGGATGGTCACGCCATTCCCATGCGTGGCGGCTATGCCGGTCGAGGCGGTAAAGGCGTAGCCGACACGTTGCTGTCTCAGCCATTGGAGGTAGCGGTTGACGGTATGGGTCTTGCCGCTGCCGGGCTGACCGGTGAGGAAGATACTGGCGCCGGTCTTGAGCAGGGCAAGCGCCTCATCCTGAGTCATTCTTGTACTACCCCTCGCTCACCCTCTGTTGCGAGCTTAGGCGCTCAAGACATGCGATGCTACCCTTCGACCGACGGGGACCAGGATGACGGGCGCGCATTTGTCAGGCATAGATGCGCGCCCAATGGAGCTCAGCCGCGCCCATATCGCCGCCGTCGCCGTCATCGTCGCCGCGACGGCGATCGCGCTCTATCTGATGGGCCACCCGATCATCTGCACATGCGGCACCGTCAAGCTCTGGCAGTTCGACGTGATGAGCGCGGAGGACTCCCAGCATCTCATCGACTGGTACACGCCCTCGCACATCATTCACGGCTTCATCTTCTTTTGGCTGCTGTGGCTCGTCTCACGATGGATCCCGATGTCCTTCGGCTTGCGGCTGATTCTGGCCGTGGCCATCGAAGCCTCATGGGAGATCATGGAGAACACCGATTTCGCGATCAACCGATACCGCGAGGCGACGATCGCGCTCGACTATTACGGCGACAGCGTCATCAACTCGGTGAGCGACATTCTCTTCACGATTGCCGGCTTCTTCCTGGCCGCGTGGCTGCCGGTGTGGCTTACCGTGACCATCGCCGTGGCGCTCGAGCTGTTCATCGGCGCGATGATCAGGGACAACCTGACGCTCAACGTCGTCATGTTCCTGTGGCCGCTCGACAGCATTCTCGAATGGCAGAAAGGGAGATAGGCGTCAGAGATCGACGCGGATGCCGAATACCATATACAGCATCAGCCAGAGATAGACCGCGACCATCGGGTAGAAGGTCAGGCCGAAGCCGAAGGCGCGCACATACGGGTTGTAGTGGTATCCGACCCAGAACAGGATCCGTCCGAGCACGAACAAGATGGTGAGGATGATCAGGGTGCGCGCTTCCTTGAGCGGGCAATAGAGCGCGAGCGCCGCCATGCCGATGAAAAACAGGATGAACTGCTCGAATGTGTTGAGGATGAACCTGGTGTTGATGTCGAGCGCCGAATTCGGCTTGGCCATGCGGCCGACCCACATGCTGGGATCGAGACGCTGAGCGGCGACGATGCAGATGGCGAGCACGGCCGGGAGAATGGCGAACACCGCCACCTTGATGACCAGGGCGATGCGATCACCGACCGTCCAGTCTCCCGGTTGCCAATGCCAGAAGAGCTTGGCCAGGCCGTAGAACGTCGCCGCGAACACCCAATTGCCGACCAGGGTGTAGATGAAGGGCCATTGCCGGGAGGTGAAACCGAGAGTTCTGACGCGCGGGTCGTGGCGCGGGCTGACCCGGCGCTTCGGCACATGCCGCTGCTCGACGGAACGTTGCATCCTGTCCCCATGCCCCCAGTTTCAGGCAAGCAATCTTGAACGCTGGGCGCGTTTCGGAATCTTCTAAGCCATGCGACCCGTAGCCGAAAACCTCTCGATAGGGAAGGGGCTGGACTGATGAGAACAAAACGTGTACAAATGCACCCGTCCCCTTGGTCTGTGGACAAGGAGCGAGCCCTGTGGACAACCGCGGGGGCGCGCGCTGGCGGGCTGCCGGCCGGCGCTAGAGTGGCTCGCTCGGGTGAGGTCAAAGTCCGCGGGGAGGTTTAGAAAATGGCTGGATCGGTCAACAAGGTCATTCTGATCGGCAATCTCGGCGCCGATCCTGAAGTCCGCCACACCCAGGACGGTCGCCCGATCGCCAATCTGCGTGTGGCGACCAGCGAAAGCTGGCGCGACAAGGCGACGGGTGAGCGGAAGGAACGCACCGAATGGCACCGTGTCGTCATCTTCAACGAAGGGCTGGCCAAGATCGCCGAGCAATATCTGCGCAAGGGTTCCAAGGTTTATCTCGAGGGCTCGCTCCAGACGCGCAAATGGGAGGACCAGTCGGGACAGGAGCGTTACACCACCGAGGTGGTCTTGCAGGGCTTCAACGCCCAACTCACCATGCTCGACGCGAAACAACGCGACGGCACGGGCGACAGCCCGCAAGGCGGCGGCGATTTCGGGCGGTCCAAACCGCTCGGCAGCAGCGGGGGTGGCGACTTCAACAAGGAACTGGACGACGAGATCCCCTTCTAGCTCCACTGCGCATCATTCATCGAAGCACAAACCAACAGCCCGGCCCACCATGCGGTGGACCGGGCTTTGCATTTACAACGCGTGGCTAACCACGCATTGGAAGGTCGAGGCCGAGCTTACTGGCCGCTATCTTCGCGGTCGCTTTTACTTGCAGAGCCAACCGTGACCTTCTGCTCCTCGAGCGTTTCATAATCCGGCGCCGCGGCCAGCGTATCGGCGCTGATATTGGTCATCACCGTGATGGTGTTGTCCTCGCCACGGGAGAATTTGATGTCTTCAAATCGCAACGCCACGTCCTTCCCGCCGATACCGAGGAAGCTTCCCGAACGGATCAGCACCGCCGCGATCTTGCCGTCCGCATCAGTGACCAGGTCGCTGATCGTGCCAATGGACTCGTTGCTGGCGTTGACCACCGACTTGCCGATCAGGTGGCTGGCGAGCAGATCGTCGTTGTCCTGCTTGGTGAGGAATTGCGGACTGTCAACGAGAGTCATCTCCGGCTGGTCCGGACTGATAGACCGAGGCGCCTCGGTCGAAAGCGACGGAGGCGAGATCGGGTCTGGCTGCGCCGCGCTCGGTGCCATCTCGTTTGGGATCGGCTCGGCCGGATCGGAGGGTTCGACCGGCAGCTGTTCAGCTGGCTGCGCCGGTTCCTGCATGGCCGGCGGGGTTTGAGACTCATCCAGCGGGGGCTCACTCTGAGCCAAGGCAGGCGTGAGGCCGATGAAGAGGCCCACGGCTGTGCATGTAAGAAGTCGCTTCATGGTTTCGCTCCTTCTGGTTTGTTGACAGGGTGGCGTCGTTGACGCGCCAATCGGGAGGGGCGACAGGGCCCTTGCACCGCGTTATCCGAACAACGTCTTGGACGACTCATTCGTTCCGCGTTGCATCGCCGCGCACGCTAAAACGACGCTTGTCCGCATGGCCCGAAAACGGGGTTTGGCGATAACCACAAGCCTCTGAGATAGAACACAAAAACAAGTGTGATCAGCGCCCCATGATGGGTTGCGAAAGTGACGCCAAATCAGCTATAGAAAACTGTCCCAGCAAGCGCGTCCGGACTTGCGCGGGAGGCATGGTTCCTCTCGCGGCAGGCGGCGTTTGCCGACGGTGCCGACCCTCTTAGAACAGGCTTCCACCTTCCTTGGCTGACAACGACGAGACAGAAGTCGAGGGCCCGGCGCCCTCCGACATCAGGCCCATCTCTCTTATCGACGAGATGAAGCGGTCTTATCTCGATTACGCCATGAGCGTGATCGTGGCCCGCGCGTTGCCCGACGTGCGCGACGGGCTGAAGCCCGTGCATCGGCGCATTCTCTATGCGATGCATGAGGCCGGCTATGAGTGGAACAAGCCGTATCGCAAATCCGCCCGTGTGGTCGGCGACGTCATCGGTAAATATCACCCGCATGGCGACCAGGCGGTGTACGACGCGCTGGTGCGCATGGCGCAACCGTTCTCCATGCGCCTGCCGCTCATCGACGGGCAGGGGAATTTCGGCTCGGTCGACAACGACCCGCCGGCAGCCATGCGCTACACCGAGGTGCGCCTCGCCAAGATCGCACATAGCCTGCTCGAGGATATCGACAAGGAGACCGTCGATTTCCAGGAGAACTACGACAATTCCGAGCGCGAGCCGGTGGTATTGCCGGCGCGCTTCCCCAATCTCCTGGTCAATGGCGCGGGCGGCATCGCCGTCGGCATGGCCACCAACATCCCGCCGCATAATCTCGGCGAGGTGATCGACGCCTGCATCGCCTATCTCGACAATCCCGCCATCTCCATCGACGAGCTGGCCGAGCTGGTCCCGGGTCCGGATTTTCCGACCGGCGGTCTCATCCTCGGCCGGGGTGGCATTCGCTCCGCCTATCACAAAGGCCGCGGCTCGATCCTGATGCGCGGCCGCGTCCAGATGGAGACCGTGCGCAAGGAGCGCGAGGCCCTGATCGTCTCCGAAATTCCGTATCAGGTGAACAAGGCGGCGATGGTGGAGAAGATCGCCGAGCTCGTGCGCGAGAAGAGGATAGAGGGCATCGCCGACATCCGCGACGAGTCCGACCGCGACGGCATGCGCGTGGTGATCGAGCTGAAACGCGACGCCATGCCCGACGTGGTGCTGAACCAGCTCTATCGCTTCTCGCCGCTGCAATCGACCTTCGGCTGCAACATCGTGGCGCTGACCGGCGGGAGGCCGGAGCAACTCAACCTCAAGGACCTGGTCCGCGCCTTTACCGAGTTCCGCGAGGAGCTGATCGGGCGGCGCACCAAGTTCATGCTGAAGAAGGCGCGCGAGCGGGCGCATGTCCTGGTTGGTCTTGCCATCGCCGTGACCAATATCGACGAGGTCATCGCGCTGATCCGCAAGGCGCCCGATCCCGCTACGGCGCGTGAGCAGTTGATGGCGCGCGATTGGCCGGCCAAGGATGTGGTGGCGCTGGTCGAGCTGATCGCCGACCCCCGTCACAAGGTTTCCGCCAAGGGGACATACCGGCTCTCGGAGGAGCAGGCTCGCGCCATTCTCGATCTGCGCTTGCAACGGCTGACGGCGCTCGGCCGCGATGAGATCGGCGACGAGCTCAAGACGCTTGGCGAGCAGATCGGCGACTATCTGGAGATCTTGCGCAGCCGTGCCCGCATCGTCGGCATCGTCAAGGGCGAGCTCACCTCCATCAAAGAG
>DATMDY010000106.1:0-10806 GCA_035557335.1 Methyloceanibacter sp. | reverse complement strand
GCCGCTCTCGGCCGTGGCGACGTGATAGCCCGACCGCTTGATGGTCTCTTCGAGGATGCGACGTTGGACGGGGTCGTCGTCGACGACCAGGACGCGTTTGGGCATGACGCAAGACTCACTAAGGTTACGCAGGCGGAGCCTGGAAGCCGCTCCTGTGCCAAAATCTGCCGTGGAAGGGTAAATATCCCCTTTATCGCAGTTCGATTTTGGTGAGGTGTGGCCGCAACCAGCTCCGGTTTGGCCTTGCAGTGGCGCGCCGGCCTTCCCACACTAGGCTTCATATTCCCCCTAACGAGGATGCGAATTGTCGATGCTGTTCAGATTGATCGATTGGCCGGAGCTTCCGGTCTATGCCGCGGCGGCCAAGGCGAAAGCCAAACGCGGCAATGGCGCGGGTGCGAAGGCTAGGAAGAAGCTCGGGTCGTTGCCCGAATGGAACCTCGCCGATCTCTATAGCGGCCCCGATGCGCCTGAGTTGAAAGCCGACCTCGAAGCCTCCGACCGCGCCGCCAGTGCTTTGCAGGAGCGCTATGCCGGCAAGCTGGCCGCGCTTGCCGATGGCGGCAAAGGCGGCGCGACGCTGGCCGAGGCGGTGCGTGACTTCGAGACCCTCAACGATGTTCTAGGCCGCATCGTCTCCTATGCGAGCCTGCTCTACGCCGCCGACACCTCCGATCCCAAGCGGCAGAAATTCTACGGCGACATCCAGGAGAAGATCACCGCCATCTCCTCGAAGCTTCTGTTCTTCCCGCTCGAGCTCAACCGGCTCGACGATGCCGTGCTCGAAGCGGCCATGGCCGATGCCGCGCTTGGCCATTACCGCCCGTGGCTCGAGGACCTCCGCAAGGAGAAGCCCTATCAGCTCGAGGACAAGCTCGAACAGCTATTCCATGAGAAGTCTGTCACGTCCCGCGGTTCCTGGGACCGGCTGTTCAACGAGACCATGACCGCGCTCAGATTCGAGGTCGGCGGCAAGAAGCTCAGCCTGGAGCCGACCCTCAATCTCCTCCTGGACCCGGACGAGAAGAAACGCCGCAAGGCTTCGGAAGCCCTGGCGAAAGTGTTCAAGGAGAATGTCAGACTGTTCACTTTGATCACCAACACACTCGCCAAGGACAAGGAGATCTCCGACCGCTGGCGCGGCTTTGTCGACGTTGCCGATTCCCGCAACCTCGCCAACCGCGTCGAGAAAGAGGTGGTGGATGCGCTGGTCGCCGCGGTGCGCGACGCTTATCCGCGCCTGTCACACCGCTATTACGCCATGAAGGCAAAATGGCTCGGCAAGAAGAAGCTCGCGCATTGGGACCGCAACGCTCCTTTGCCGGAGGAGCCGAAGCAGATGATCGGCTGGGACCAGGCGCGCGAGACGGTGCTCACAGCCTACGGCGATTTCTCGCCGCGCATGGCGAACATCGCCGGGAAGTTCTTCGCCGATGGCTGGATCGATGCGCCGGTGCGCGAAGGGAAATCGCAAGGCGCCTTCTCGCATCCGACGGTGCCGAGCGCGCACCCTTACATCTTGCTCAACTATCAGGGCAAGCCGCGCGACGTGATGACGCTCGCGCATGAGCTTGGGCACGGCGTGCATCAGGTGCTTGCCAACAAGCAAGGTCCGCTGATGGCGCCGACGCCGCTCACGCTCGCCGAGACCGCCAGCGTGTTCGGTGAGATGCTGACCTTCCGTGCGCTGCTCGATCAAGCGCCGACCAAACGAGAGCGCAAGGCGCTGCTCGCTGCCAAGGTCGAGGATATGATCAACACCGTGGTCCGGCAGATCGCCTTCTACAATTTCGAGCGCAAGGTCCACACCGAACGCCGCGAGGGCGAACTGACCTCAGAACGCCTCGGCGAGATCTGGCTCGAAGTGCAGCGTGAAAGCCTGGGGCCGGCCATCGATCTCAGGCCGGGCTACGAGACCTTCTGGTGCTATGTCCCACATTTCATCCATGCCCCGTTCTACGTCTATGCCTATGCTTTCGGCGATTGCCTGGTGAACTCGCTCTATGCCGTCTACGAGAAGGCGGAGAGAGGCTTCGCCGAGCGTTATCTCGACATGCTGGCGGCCGGCGGCACCAAGCACCATTCCGAGCTGCTCAAGCCGTTCGGCCTCGACGCGCGCGACCCCGAGTTCTGGCAGCGGGGCCTGAGCGTGATCGAAGGGCTGATCGACGAGCTCGAGGCGCTGGACCGGCCGGCGAGGTGAGCGAGGGGAGCCTCGCGCGGTGGATTCGCGATAACTGGCCTGGGGCGTAGAATAGCGTAGCGTGGGGGTGCAGAATCATGGATGCGAGTGCGCAAATCTGGTTCCTACCCATCTTGGTCTGGGTGGCGGCACTGGTCTTCGCCGGTTTTGCCATATGGAATGGCCCCCGGCCCCTCTCACGCGACTTCGTCATCGACCGGCTGCTGCGCTATGTGTTCCTCTTTCCCCTCGGCATGCTGAGTCTGTGGGCCTTTATCGGCCATGTGTTATACCCAGATCAGGCAGCTGCCGTGATCGGCTGGTCGCCGAGCCCGTTCCAATACGAAATCGGCGTCGCCAATCTCGGACTTGGGCTGGCCAGCATCTATGCGGCCTTCTCGAGCTTCCAGGCGCGGGTCGCGGTCGGCATCATGGCCGTCTGTTTCCTGTTGGGCGCCGGCATCGGCCATGTCAGGGACATCATTGAGGTCGGCAATTTCGCCCCAGGCAATGCCGGACCGATCATGATCACCGACTTCCTAACGCCGATCGTACTCGTCGTGCTTCTGTTCGCGGCGGTGCGAAGGCCGAAATCGTCGGCGACCATTGCGCTCGAGGCTGAACTGAGAGTCGCACGCAAGGCGCTGCGAGATTACCGCTCGGCGCTGGACAGTTTCGGCAGGGACTAAAGCCGGCTGGTCGGCCCCGGCTAGAGCAAAGCACCCAAGAGAAGGGCAAAGAGGGTACGCACGATCATGGCTTGATTCTCCTGCGGCGCATGGCGAGGCTTAAGCAAATGACAATGTCGTTAGCCCCGCCCTGGCAATTTCCACCTGGCCCCCTACCTTGGGGACGATGACCTCCGACAGCGAACGCAACCGCCTCTCGGCCCGCGCCATGCGCTATGCGGCCGTCGGCGCCAATGTCGGCAGCGTGGCGGCGCGCATCGCCGGAAGGCGCCTATTCGGCCTCGACCCCGAGCGCGATAGGGACGCGGCGGCACTTGCCGCGGCGCTCGGCGGGCTTAAAGGTCCGATCATGAAGGTGGCGCAGTTGCTTGCCACCATCCCCGAAGCACTGCCGGCCGAATATGCCGCCGAGCTGGGCCAGCTTCAGAGCCACGCCCCGCCCATGGGCTGGCCCTTCGTGCGACGGCGCATGGCGGCCGAGCTTGGCCCTGACTGGGAACCGAAGTTCGCGAGCTTCGCGCATGAAGCGGCGGCGTCGGCCTCGCTCGGCCAGGTGCACAAGGCCACGAGTCACGATGGGCGCGCGCTTGCCGCCAAGCTGCAATATCCGGACATGCAGTCCGCGGTCGAAGCCGATCTCGCGCAGCTCAGCGTGCTGTTCTCTATCCATCGCCGACTGCGTCCGGCCATCGAGACCTCGGAAATGCTGAAGGAGATCGCGGCGCGGCTCCGGGAGGAGCTCGACTACGAGCTCGAAGCCAAGCACACGCGCCTCTACGGCATCATTTTCGCTGACGACCCCTTGATCCGCGTACCGGAGGTTTTGCCCGATCTGTCGACACAGAGATTGCTTACCATGACGTGGCTCGAAGGCCGCCCGCTGCTCGACTACACGGAGCGGCCGCTGGAAGAGCGCAACCAGATCGCCCGCGCCATGTTCCGCGCCTGGTGGTTTCCGTTCAGCCATTACGGCGTGATCCACGGCGACCCGCATCTCGGCAATTACTCCGTGTTCGAGGACGCGGAGGGGAGGGCCGCCGGCATCAATCTGCTGGACTATGGCTGCATGCGTACCTTCGCCCCGCGCTTCATCCAGGGCGTGGTCGATCTTTACCGGGGTTTGCTGACCAACGATCGCGCGCTCACCGTGCATGCCTATGAGACCTGGGGCTTCACCGGGCTGTCGCACGAGTTGATCGACATCCTCAATATCTGGGCGAACTTCATCTACGGGCCGATGCTCGAGGATCGCGTGCGCACCATCGCCGACCAGGTAAGCCCCGGCATGTATGGGCGGAGGGAGGCCTTCAAGGTGCATCAGGGCTTGCAGGAGAAGGGGCCGGTCAAGGTGCCGCGCGAATTCGTGTTCATGGACCGCGCCGCGATCGGTCTCGGCGGCGTATTCCTGCACCTGAAGGCCGAGCTCAACTATTACCGCCTGTTCAACGACACCATCGCCGGCGCCGACATGGCCGACGTGGCCTTGCGCCAGCGCATGGCCTTCGCCGAGGCCGGCGTGCCTTTGCCCGTCTAGGGGTGAGGTCCGGTTATTGCCCGCAAGCCGGCCTTTGTGGTAATGGCGGCGGAAAGAGCAACAAGCGCGGCCATCGAAGGGGAGTGGAATGCATATCGACCCAAAAAAATGCCATCCGGCCATGGATTACACCGAGCACCAGAAGACCTATAAGCTCTTCCTCAAGCTGACGCTCTACACCGTCGTCGGCGTGGTCGCGCTCATGGCGTTTCTCTATCTGTTCGTCGTGTGACCTGCCTCCCACGCTTCCAGCCTGGTATCCATTTTCGTAACTTTGCCCCCTGAGCCGGCATGGGTACAAGCCGTGCGGCTTCCGCATTCGCTAGCCACGGAGCCTCGATGATCGCGATTGGCGTGCCAGCCGAGGGAGAGGACGAGCCGCGCATCGGGCTGACGCCCGAGACGGTCAAGAAGCTCGTCAAGCAGGGCGCCAAGGTCACGGTGCGCTCGGGCGCGGGACTTCGCTCGCACTTCTCGGATGCCGATTATCAGGAGGCGGGCGCCGCGATCGCCAAGACCGATCAAGAGGCGGTCGCCGACGCCGATATTGTGCTCACCGTCCGCCGCCCTCCACTCGCGCTCGCCAAGGCCATGAAGAAGGGCGCGGCGCTGATCGGCATGCTCGATCCTTTCGCCGACGCTGCTAATCTCGATGCGCTGGCCAAGACCGGCGTGTCGCTGTTCTCCATGGAGCTGATGCCGCGTATCAGCCGCGCGCAAAGCATGGACGTGCTGTCGTCGCAGTCGAACCTCGCCGGCTACAAGGCGGTGGTCGATGCCGCTGCCGCCTTCGAGCGGGCATTGCCGATGATGATGACGGCGGCCGGCACCGTTCCGGCCGCGAAGGTCTTCGTCATGGGCGTAGGAGTCGCCGGGTTGCAGGCGATCGCCACGGCGCGGCGGCTCGGCGCCATCGTTACCGCCACGGACGTGCGCCCGGCGGTCAAGGAGCAGGTGGCTTCGCTCGGCGCCAAATTCATCGCCGTGGAGGACGAGGAATTCAAACAGGCCGAGACCGCGGGCGGCTACGCCAAGGAAATGTCCGACACCTATAAGAAGAAACAGGCTGAGCTGATCGCCGAGCATGTGAAGAACCAGGACATCGTCATCACCACGGCGCTGATCCCCGGGCGCCCGGCGCCGAAGCTGATCTCCAAAGCGATAATCGAGAGCATGAAGCCCGGCTCGATCATCGTCGATCTCGCGGTGGAGCGCGGCGGCAATGCGGAGCTCGCCAAGCCTGGCGAGATCGCCATGCATAACGGCGTGCGGATTTTCGGCTTGCTCAATCTGCCGGGCTCGGTGCCGGTCAATGCTTCGAGCCTCTATGCCCGCAATCTGCAGGCCTTCGTCGAGCCGTTGATCGACAAGGAGAACAAAACGCTCGCCATCAACTGGGACGACGAAATCGTCAAGGGCACGGCGATTGCCCGCGACGGCGCCATCGTCAATGCGATGATCGCCGAGCGTCTCGGCACGAAAGGCACCAAGCCGAAAGGAAGCAAGCCATGATACGGCAGAGCCTAAGCGCCGTGCTGGTGGTCACGCTCGCCATGCTGGCTGCATGGGCGCTGATCGGCAGCGCTGTGGCGCAAGACGCGGCCGGCGCCGAGCATGGGCATGATTTCGTGGCCCAATTCTCCATTTTCCTGCTCGCCGTATTCGTCGGCTATTTCGTGGTGTGGAGCGTGACGCCCGCCCTGCATACGCCGCTGATGTCGGTGACCAACGCCATCTCCTCGGTGATTGTGGTCGGCGCGCTGCTCGCCGTCGCCGTCGAGGCGGCCGATACCGCGAGCTCTTCGGGCCACATCCTCGCCAAGCTGCTTGGGCTCGCCGCGCTAATCATGGCGAGCGTCAACATCTTCGGCGGCTTCCTCGTCACCCAGCGCATGCTCGGCATGTATCAGAAGAAAAAGAAATGAACGCGGAACTGGTCGGGCTGCTCTATCTCGCCGCCGGCGCCCTGTTCATCCTGGCGCTGCGCGGGCTCTCGTCGCCCGAGACTTCGCGTCGTGGGAATTATCTCGGCATGGCTGGCATGGCCATCGCCGTGCTCACCACGCTCGCGGTGGCGCGGACGCAATCGCCGCTTACCTGGGCGCTGATCGTGGGCGGCATCGCCATCGGTGGCGGAATCGGCGCGGTGATCGCCAGGCGCATCCCCATGACGGCGATGCCCGAGTTGGTGGCAGGGTTTCATTCGCTGGTAGGCCTTGCCGCGGTTCTGGTGGCGGCGGCCGCTTTCTACGCGCCGGAAGCCTTCGGCATCGGCACGCGTGGCGCGATTCCGACCGCGACCCTGATCGAGATGTCGCTCGGCGCGGCCATCGGCGCCATCACCTTCACCGGCTCGATCATCGCCTTCCTGAAATTGTCGGGACGCATGTCCGGTAAGCCGATCCTGCTGCCCGCGCGCCATGCCCTCAATATCGGGCTCGCGGTGGCGCTGGTCGCCTGCATCGTCCTGTTCTGCCAGGAGCAGAGCGGCATCTATTTCTGGGCGATCGCGGTGCTCGCCTTCCTGCTCGGCGTGCTCATCATCATCCCCATCGGCGGCGCCGACATGCCGGTGGTCATCTCCATGCTCAACTCCTATTCGGGATGGGCGGCGGCCGGCATCGGGTTCACCCTCGGCAATATCGCACTGATCATCACCGGCGCGCTGGTCGGATCCTCGGGTGCGATCCTCTCCTACATCATGTGCAAGGGCATGAACCGCTCCTTCATCAGCGTCATCCTTGGCGGCTTCGGCGGCGAGGTGGCGGGGCCGGCGGAGGGCGCCGAGCAGAAGCCGGTGAAGCTCGGTTCGGCCGAGGACGCCGCCTTCCTCATGAAGAACGCGGGCCGCGTGATCATCGTACCGGGCTACGGCATGGCCGTGGCCCAGGCGCAGCATGCCTTGCGCGAAATGGCCGACGGGCTGAAGAAGGCCGGCGTCGAGGTCAAATACGCCATCCACCCGGTGGCGGGGCGCATGCCCGGCCACATGAATGTTCTGTTGGCCGAGGCCAATGTGCCTTACGACGAGGTGTTCGAACTCGATGACATCAACTCGGAGTTCCCGCAAACTGACGTGGTCTATGTAATCGGCGCCAACGACGTCACCAATCCTTCCGCCGAGGACGATCCTTCCTCGCCGATCTACGGCATGCCGGTGCTCGAAGTGTGGAAATCGGCGACGGTCTTGTTCAACAAGCGCTCGCTGGCGTCAGGCTATGCCGGCATCGACAATCCGCTCTTTTACCGCGACAACACCATGATGGTGCTCGGCGACGCCAAGAAGATGACCGAAGAGATCGCCAAGGCGCTATGACGCGTCGTGTCTGAAGTTAACAGCCGCGAAGTCAACGAGAATTCGCCCCAATTCGGGTTGAACCCCACTCTATAAACCGCGACCGAACACTTGCTCCGGCATAGGGATTGCATTGCACGCGTTTTTAGGGTGCCTCGGAACGCGTGAATCTTCATTCAAGTGACGTTCATCCCGGATTTGCCTAGCTGATTTGTCTATTTTTGGGACGACCTCAAAGGTATTACTGCTCCATGTTGAACCTGATCCTCGCGCTGCTCGGTATCTTCGCCCTGTTTTGCATCGTGGCGCGGCTGATGCACCGCTATTTCATCTACATTCCGGACCGCACCCGCGTGGCGCCCGAGGATGCCGGTCTGCGTGGCGTGCTGGAGGTCACCTTCAAGGGCACTGGCGGCGTCACTTTGATTGCCTGGTACCTGCCGGCGCGCGCGGGCAATCCGACCCTTCTCTATTTCACTGGCAACGCCGGTAACGTGGCAGACCGCGCCGGCAAGATCGCCACGATCGCCGGGGACGGTTACGGCGTGTTCATGGTGAATTACCGCCGCTATGGCGGTTCAGGCGGGCGTCCGACCGAAGCGAAGATCGCTGCCGACGCGCTTCTGGCCTACGATTGCCTACGTGCACAAGGCGTCGCGCCCCAGGACATCGTTGCCTATGGCGAATCGCTCGGGACCGCAGTCGCCACGCGCCTCTCCCTCCACCGTGAGGTGCAGGCGCTGGTGCTCGAAGCGCCCTTCATGTCGGTCGTGGATGTCGGTCTTCTGATGTGGCCGTATCTGCCGCTGAAGCTAATTATGGTCGACCAGTACCGCACCATCGACCACATCGGCGAGGTAAAGGTGCCTCTGTTCATCGTCCATGGCGGCCGTGACAACGTCATCCCTCTCGACCAGGCGCGCCACGTGTTTCACGCCGCCAAAGAGCCGAAGAGTTTCGTGGTCGTGCCGCGCGCGGGCCACAACGATCTGTTCGAGCAGGGTGCGTGGGGGAAGGTGCGCGATTTCCTCGTGAGCCTCGCGCCGGCCCCGGCCGCGACCGAGTCGGTGGCGCGCGCGGGACTTCCGGTGGAAATGGCTGCCGCCGCCGCCGGGGAGCGGTAACGCGGAGAGGCTTTGGTCTCACCACTCACGTGCCTTCCCGCGAAAGCGGGAAGCAATGACATGAAATTTTGGGGATCGAGTGTTAGCGGCGGCCGCGCGGCTTGGGGGTGCGGGTGCGGGCACCGCCGACGGCGGCACCGCCCTCGCGCTGCGCCTTTTTGCGGGCGAGCTTGCGGGCGCGGCGGATGGCTTCGGCCTTCTCGCGGGCGCGCTTCTCCGACGGCTTCTCGTAGTAATTACGGAGCTTCATCTCGCGGAAGATGCCTTCGCGCTGCATTTTCTTCTTCAGCGCCCTGAGGGCCTGATCGACATTGTTATCGCGAACGACGACTTGCACGCGCCGATGATCTCCGGTTGGCCTTTGGGTTTTGGAGGTGGAGCGGGGGCCAAACAATACCCTGGCCGGAACGCCGGGGTCCCGCATCCGGGCCTCGCTCTAACAGAACGATTCGCGCTTGTCCAGATGGGGCTCAGCTCTTCGGATAAAGCCGCGTGGTGTGGCCCATCTTGCGGCCCGGCCGGGCCTTCGCCTTGCCGTAGAGGTGCACCGAGGTGGCGGGCTCGGCGGCAAGCTCGCGCCACCTGTCGACGTCGCAGCCGATCAGATTGATCATCACCGCGTCGCTGTGGCGCGCGGTATCGCCGAGTGGCCAGTCGCAGATCGCCCGCACATGGTTCTCGAACTGGCTGACGAGACAGGCATCGAGCGTCCAATGGCCGGAATTGTGCACCCGCGGGGCGAACTCGTTGACGATCAGGTTCGGGGTCTCGCCTTCGCGCTCGAACATCTCGATGGCGATCACGCCGACATGGCCGAGCGCCTCGGCGATGGCGCCGGCGATGCGCCGCGCCTCGAAGGCCATGCTTTGCGAGATCGTGGCGGGCACGCGGCTGATGGCGAGGATGCCGTTCTGGTGCACGTTCTCGACCGGGTCGTAGAATCGCACCTCGCCATCCTGTCCGCGCACGGCGATCATCGACACTTCGCGCTCGAACCGCACGAGACTTTCGAGCACCGCCGGCACGCCGCCAATGGCTTGCCAGGCGCTCTCGGCTTCGGACGCGTCGCCGATCGGCACCTGGCCCTTGCCGTCATAGCCGAGCCGCCGCGTCTTGAGCAGCGCCGGAAGCTTGACGCGCGATAGGCCCACACGAAGTTCATCGAGACTGCCGGCCGCGGCATAGGGGGCGATCGCCACGCCGAGCCCCGATACGAAATCCTTTTCGGCCAGCCGGTCTTGCGCCACGGCGAAAGACTTGGCCGGGGGAAACACCGGCGCGGCCCGCGCCGCCACTTCCAGCGCCATGGCCGGCACGTTCTCGAACTCGCAGGTGACGACAGCGACTTTGCCGGCAAAGGCGGCGAGCGCATTCTCGTCGTCATAGGCGCCGACCGTGCGGCCGGCGGCCACGGCGAAAGCCGGCGCTGCGTCCTCGTCGGCATAGATATGGGTCTCGATCCCGAGCCGGCTCGCGGCCACGGACAGCATGCGTGCCAATTGGCCGCCGCCCAGAATGCCGATGGTGCTGCCGGGCGGCAGCGGGGCTTTCGGCATATCCCTAAAGCGTCTCGGCGACCGCGGCGGTCTGCGCCGCGCGCCAGGCGAGCACGCGCGCGGCAAGCTTCGCGTCGTTGAGCGCGAGGATGGCGGCGGCGAGCAGCCCGGCATTGGTCGCGCCCGCCTCGCCGATGGCGAGCGTGCCGACCGGCACGCCGGCCGGCATCTGGGCAATCGACAGCAGGCTGTCGAGGCCTTTGAGCGCCTTGCTCTCGACCGGCACGCCGAGCACCGGCAGCTCGGTCATCGAGGCGGTCATGCCGGGAAGATGCGCCGCACCTCCGGCCCCGGCGATGATCACCTTGAGCCCGCGCTTCCGCGCGCTCGACGCATAGTCATAGAGGCGCTTGGGTGTGCGGTGAGCTGAGACCACGCGGGTCTCGTAAGGGACTTTGAGCTTGTCCAGCACCTTGGCCGCGGCCT
>DATMDY010000105.1:0-8682 GCA_035557335.1 Methyloceanibacter sp. | reverse complement strand
CCGGTCGGGATTGGCGTGATGGTCGTGAAAATCCTTGAGTTTCACGCACAGACCGCCGCGGGTCATCGGGTGCTCTTTGTTGCCCCTGACCTCGACCAGCCTGCCGTCCTCGACCTCGTAGATCATGGCGCAGGTGTCCGGGCAATCGTGCGGACATGCGCCGAAAAACGTCTTGCGTGCCGGTTGTTCGTTCATATGCGCCCCTCCTCATCCCGGCCGGCCGCATTGTTATTTCCGCGGCTCGACGACGCCTAGGAGCGTACCGGCGCCGCATCTCGTTGTCGATGGCCAAGAGTTAAGGATGGTGCGGACGGAGGGAGTCGAACCCTCACTCCCTTGCGGGAACAGGATTTTAAGTCCTGTGTGTCTACCAGTTCCACCACGTCCGCTTATGCCGGGCGCACCGGCACGGGCCCATGCTAGCCGAACGTGCCCCGCCCCGACACTAGGCGGGGGAAGAGGGCTTCCGCTCGGGCTTCGCCGGGCCGGCGAATAAGCTTGCTCTCAGCAGCAGGAGCAAGGTCAGCGCGTTCAGCACATGCCAGGCGAAATGGGTGCCGATCTTGCGTCCGGCAATGACCGTCTCGTCGCAAAGCGCCATGTCGAGAGACCTGAGGGTGATGGAAATGGCGAATATGGCGGCCGCCCACAAGATCCAGGGCGCCGCCGCATGTTCACGGTCCATGAGCAGCAGCCCGACCAGGATCAGCGCGACGAGCGCCGGCAGATAGCCGACACTGCCATTCAAACATGGCCTGGCCCCTTGCGTGTCGGGACCGGTAAGGCCGATTGCCCCGTCCCAGCATTGCAGTTGCATGGTCATCGCCACGACCGCGGCGAAGCCGATCGCTGAGAGCACGGTCCATCCTGGCGGCACGCCCAGGAAGCGATTGAGGGCAAAGCCGAGATAGACCAGCATGAACACCCCGATCGGCACGATGTCGGCGAGGGACGTTCCCCGGTCGGCGTAGAGATGGAAGGCGAGGCTGCCAAGGCCGATGATAAACACGAGCGCGACGAGGAGATAATGATCGGCGCTTCGCTGATCAGCGGGGCGCCAGAGCAGGAGCTGGAGTCCGATCAAGGCGGCAATCAGAAAGACGACATTGCTCGCCGCATTGATGGGCTCGGCCAGCAGCGCTTCGTTGGTGCCGCGCTCGCAATAGATGAAGACGCGCTCGCCGAATGTCACAGTCCCAAATCCCTTCGACCCGGACGAAGGTTTAACGCGAAAGGGCGATACAGGTCGAGGAGTCAGTCCTGACTATTCTTGCGGCTTGTCATCCCCATCGGCGGGCGCGGCGGCCGGCGCGTCGTCATCCTCGGTCATGCCCTCGTCCGGAATTTCCTCTTCCGTCGGAAACTCCTCGTCGGTGTCGTCGAGGGAGATGCCGAGGCTCTGCCGGCAGGCATCCTCGTAGCCTTCATTGGCGACCAGCAGGTCGTCAAGCTTTGGAAAGGCGTCAGCGTCGGCGTCGGTGATGTCCTCGTTATGCATCTTGACCAGCATGTCGACATCGGTTTGCGGCACGTTGCTCTCTTCGAGCTTGCCGGCGACGCATTGGCAATATGCCTCCGGCGTGACCTTGGCCTCTGCGACGGTGGGATCCTCCGTGACCACCGGATCCTTGACGCAAGCGGCGATGAAATCGGCGGTGTTAAGATTGGCTGCCTGGACCTCAGCCGCACCAAGACAAAGCGCGGCGAAGGCACCGAACGCGACAAGGCACGTGGATGGAGTATGCATGCATGTTCCCTCCCACCGCCGATCTTATCAATTGGGGTCAGCGGTTGCCCCACAATAAGGACTGACACGGCATGTGGGCAACAGTGGAGCGCCCGGCCGCGGCAAACGCTAGCTCTTGGGCGGCAACACGACCCGAATATGCAAGTCTTTCAACTGCTTGGGTGACACTTCGGATGGCGCGCCCATGAGCAGGTCCTCGGCCTGCTGGTTCATGGGGAACATCACCACCTGGCGCAGATTGTCCTCGCCGCAGAGCAGCATGACCATGCGGTCGATGCCCGGCGCGATGCCGCCGTGAGGCGGGGCCCCGTATTGGAGCGCGCGGAGCATGCCGCCGAAGCGCTGCTCGAGTTCCTCTTTCGGGTAGCCGGCGATGGCGAAGGCCTTTTCCATGATCTCCGGCTTGTGGTTGCGGATGGCGCCCGAGGACAGCTCAACCCCGTTGCACACCACGTCATATTGATAAGCGAGGATATCGAGCGGGTCCTTGGTCTGAAGCGCTTCGAGGCCCCCTTGCGGCATGGAGAACGGATTGTGCGAGAAGTCGATGCGCTTCTCGTCATCGTTCCATTCATACATGGGGAAGTCGACGATCCAGCAGAACTCGAAACGGCCGGTCGCGGTCAGTTCAAGTTCGTTGCCGATCTTCACGCGCGCGCGTGCCGCGAAATCGGCGAACTCGCTCGGCAAGCCCGCCACGAAGAACACGGCGTCGCCGTTGCCGAGCCCGAGTTGCGTGCGGATAGCCTCGGTGCGCTCAGGCCCGATATTCTTGGCGATAGGACCAGCGCCTTCGTTGTCACGCAAGAAGATGTAGCCGAGTCCCGGTTGGCCTTCGCTCTGCGCCCAGGCATTCATGCGGTCGCAGAAGGCGCGTGAGCCCCCGCCCTTGGCGGGAATCGCCCAGATGCGTGTATTCACGTCCATGTCGATCATGCCGGCGAACAGCTTGAAGCCCGAGCCTTTGAAATGCTCGGTCGCGTCTTCCATCTCGATGGGATTGCGCAGGTCGGGCTTGTCGGTGCCGTATTTGCGCATGGCCTCGGCGTAAGGGATGCGCGGGAATTTTGGCGTGACGGGCTTGCCGCCGCCGAATTCCTCGAACAGCCCGCGCAGGATCGGCTCGACCGTGTCGAACACGTCTTCTTGCGTGACGAAACTCATCTCCAGATCGAGCTGGTAGAACTCGCCGGGCGAGCGATCGGCGCGCGCGTCCTCGTCGCGGAAGCAGGGCGCGATCTGGAAATATCGGTCGAAACCCGCGATCATGATGAGTTGCTTGAATTGCTGCGGGGCCTGCGGCAGCGCGTAGAACTTGCCGGGATGCACGCGGGACGGCACGAGGTAATCGCGCGCGCCCTCAGGGCTCGAGGCGGTGAGGATCGGCGTCTGGAACTCGAAAAAGCCCGCCTCGCGCATGCGATTGCGCAAGGAGGAGATGATCGCCTGCCGCTTCATGATGTTGGCATGGAGCGTCTCCCGCCTGAGATCGAGGAAACGGTATTTGAGGCGAGTTTCTTCCGGGTAATCGGGTTCGCCGAATACCGGCAGCGGCAGCTCGCTCGCTTCCGACAGGACTTCGAGGTCGCTTGCCCTGACCTCGACTTCGCCCGTGGGCAGGTTGGGATTGACCGTGTCGGCCGTGCGCGCCACCACGGCGCCGTCGATCCGCACCACCCATTCCGGCTTCAGCCTCTCGGCCTGCGCGAAAACCGGGGATTGCGGGTTGGCCACGATCTGGGTGAGCCCGTAATGGTCGCGTAGATCGATGAACAGCAGGCCGCCATGATCGCGTATGCGGTGCACCCAGCCCGACAGGCGCACGGTCTTGCCGACATCGCCTTGGCGAAGCGCGCCGCAAGTGTGAGTGCGGTAGGCGTGCATGGGTGCGTACTCGTTGAGATTTGGGCAGGCTAAAAATTCGCCCGAACACCGCATGGGACGCCCCGCTTTGTCAAGGCAACGGGGATTCTGCGGGAACGATGAACTTGCGTCCTCGTTTCCTACTCAAGGAAACGACTAGGAGAATCCGCCTTGGAACGGTTCCGCCGACGGGCTGTTTGGGTAGCGCTGGCGCTTCTCATGTTCGCCGTGGCGCCTGCGCACCTCATCGCCACGTCGAGCGCCGAGGCCGGCCAACCCGAAACGACAATACCCCAGGGCGAAAATCCATTAGGCGCCGATGATGGTCCCCTTCCCCCTGGCGAGCACAAAGGCGTGATCGAGCCGCCGGATATCGGGGATGAGGGGATTCATACCGATGTCCCCGAGCCCGACGCCGGACATCCCGAAGAAGTTATCCCGCCGTCCGAACTCCCGGAGCAGACGCCTAAGACGCAGACGCGCTAGCCATGCGGAACGATAAGCCGCGTTTCGCGTTTCTTAGGTAAGGCATATTGAGGGAAACGACCATGCGCAGATTCACTGAGACCCTTACGGTCAAGACACGCTTACCCCTTGCCGCGTGGGTGTTTGCCGGTCTTGTGACGATATTCTCGCTGGTATCGACGCTCATGCAAGTTCCGGCAAACGACCAGGCGAATGCGACGGACATGGCGCAAGCCGTCAAGCAGGACATGTCCGGCAACAAAGGCATAATCGCTGCCTCCACCATTCGCTGAGGCAGAGGCCGAGGCCGCTTGGCTGTTAGCGCGGCGTATTGCGCTGCGGCCTTTCCATGCTCTTGGCCTGATGCCCAAGCTTGGGCTATACCCCGCCCACGATGGATCTCATCAAAAGCAACGAAGAACTGACGAGGGCATGCGCACGGCTTGCGGCCGCCCCCTTTATCGCGGTCGATACCGAGTTCATGCGCGAGCAGACCTTCTGGCCGAGGCTCTGCCTCATCCAGATCGCCTCGGAGGATACCGAGGTGCTGATCGACAGCCTGGCGCCTGGCCTCGACCTCAAGCCCTTCTTCGATCTCATGGTGGACGAGCGGGTGCTCAAGGTCTTCCACTCCGCACGTCAAGACGTTGAAATCGTGCATCATCTGGCGGGCGTCATCCCCCATCCGATCTTCGACACCCAGGTCGCCGCCATGGTCTGCGGCTTCGGCGAGGCGGTCAGCTACACCATGCTGGTAAAGCGGCTGCTCGGCCGCAACCTCGACAAGACCTCGCGCTTCACCGATTGGAGCCGGCGGCCCTTGTCGGACCGCCAGCTCACTTACGCGATCGGCGACGTGGTACATCTGCGCGACCTCTACCCGCAACTCCGCGCTCAACTCGACAAGTCGGAGCGGGCCAGCTGGCTCAACGAGGAGATGGGGGTGCTGACCGACCCCGCCACCTACGAGCTGCATCCCGAGCAGGCCTGGAAGCGCCTCAAGATGCGCATCAAGACCCCGAAGGCCCTCGCCGTGCTCATGGAGCTTGCCGCCTGGCGCGAACGCGAGGCGCAGACCCAGGACGTGCCGCGCGCCCGCATCCTTAAGGACGAGGCGCTGTACGATATCGCGAGCCAAGCGCCACGCACCATCGACGATCTCGGTTCCCTGCGCACGCTGCATAACGGCTTTGCCCGTTCCACGCGCGGCCGCGCAGTGCTGGAAGTGGTGGGGCGGGGACTTGAGCGCGACCCCAAGACCATCCCGCCGATCGAGCGCGGCGAGCCGATGCCGCCGGAGGCGCAGGCCGTGGTCGATCTGCTGCGCGTGCTGTTGAAGGCGACAGCGGGCCGTCACGGCGTGGCGCCGAAGCTCATCGCCACCAGCGAAGAGCTCGAGCAGATCGCCCGCGACGACGACGCGGATGCCGCCGCGCTGCGCGGCTGGCGCAAGAAATTATTCGGCGACGACGCGCTCGCGCTGAAGCGCGGCGAGCTTGCCCTTGTCATCAAAGAGGGCGAAGTGGCGGTGTTACCGGCCGAAGCGCCAAAAGGCGACGCTTAGGTCGAGCGTGTATTTCACCGCTCGGGGCTGCCCTCTCTATGCGTCGTAATACGCATCCTCACCGTGCTGCGCACATCGTCGGGCAGTTCGTCGAGCGCCGCAAGCAGCCCGCGCAGTTCGGCGCGCAGCCCGTGGATCTGGTCGATCAGATTGAGCAGCACCGGCACGTCCTCCTCGGCGAAGCCGAGCTCGTCCTCCAGATTGCAGATCAGCGCCGCCCGCGCGAGGTCGGCCTCGGAGAAGGCTTGCGTCGTTGCATCGGCCGGCTTGATCCAGCCTTGCGCCACCCATACGCGAAGGCGCGTCACGGTGAGGGTCTGCACGCGGGCCAGGAGGTCCTTCTCGCTCAGCATCACGCCTGTTCCTTGAGCTTGCGCCGCGGATCGTAGCCGTGTTTCTCACGCCATTTCTCCACGAAGGCCTTGAGGTCGTCGTCGATCTTCTCCGGCAGGACGACGCTGAGGCGTACCAGTTGGTCGCCTGCGCCGCTCTTGGTCTTGATGCCGCGTCCCTTTAGCCGGAGCGTCTGCCCGGTATTGGCGCCGGGCGGCACAGTCGCCGACACACGCCCGCTAATGGTCGGCACCTCCACCTTGCCGCCGAGCACCGCCTCATCGAAAGTGATGGGCAGCTCGATCACGATGTCGTTCCCCTCGCGCTTGAATACGGGATGGGTCCGAACACCGACCTCGACCAGCGCGTCGCCGGGACCGCCTTCGCCCATGCCCGGCATGCCTTTTCCCTTCAGCCTCAGAACCTGCCCGTCGCCCACGCCAGGAGGGATGGTCACGTCGAGCGTCTCGCCGTCGGGCAGCGTAATGCGCGTCTTCGTGCCGTTCACCGCGTCGAGGAAATCGACTTCCAGCCGGTACTGCGCATCCTGGCCCCGCATGGAGAAACGCGCGCCGCCACGGCCCGCAGGCCCGCCGCCGCGTCCGAACAGGTCGCCAAACAGATCGCTGAACTCGCCAATATCCTCGAAGCCGCGGGTCGAGCGGTACCGCGCGCCGTCCTCGCCACCGGCATATTCGCGGTAATAGCGCTGCTGCGGCCGTTCCTGGCCGGTCGCGTCGATCTCGCCGCGGTCGTACTGCCCGCGCTTCCCTTCATCGTTGAGGATCGAGTAGGCGTGTGCGACTTGCTTGAACTTCTCCTCGGCCGCCTTGTCGCCCGGATTGAGGTCTGGGTGCAGCTTCTTGGCGAGCTTGCGATAAGCCTTGGTGATGTCGGCCGCGCTCGCGGTCTTCGCCACGCCGAGAACGGAATAAAGGTCTTCTGCCATCTGCGTACTCAACTCGCGGCAAGTTGAAACGCCGAGCCCACGCGGATCTCGCCCTCGCGGTCGAGAAGCCCGGTCAGCTCCTTGAAACGGCGGTCCACGCGCTCGCCTTCGAGATTGGAATAGGGTTCGGGCAGTGTCCAGACGAGGCGGTTGGCTTCGTAGGCGAGCGGCGTGTTGGGCAGTACGCAGGGCATGGCCGCCGACAGCATGTGAGCGGTGCGGAATGCGGCGCCCAGGATGCGGGCGCGCCGCAGCGTGTCCTTGTCGACGAGATCGATGAGCTTCTGGCTCAACTCGTCTTTGACCAGCCCCTCATTGCGGTAATAGACGGTGAGCGCGAGGAAGGCCCGGCCCGGATGGTCGATGCCGACGAAGTCGCCATGCGCCACCAGGTTCAGGCTTTGCACGCCCCGGTAATCGGGATGCGCGCGCCAGCCGATATCCGACAAGAGGCAAGCGGCGTGCCGTAGCCGCTTCTGCTCCGGAGTCTCTACCGGGCCCGGCGGACGGAATAGCGCGTCGGTCCAGGCGCAAAGCTCCCAGGCATTGACCACGGAGCGCGATTTCCGCCGGGCGATCTCCTCGCAGGCTTCGAGCAAGGGGTCCTTGGCCTTCTCGTCATCGCCGAGCAGGCTGTAGAGCAGGCCCTCACGGATGCCGAGGACGGATACCACGATGGCGCGCGGCTTCATCTGCTTGATCAGCCGTTCGAGCACGAGCGCGCCGTAGGGAATCGTCTCGCGGCGCGCGCTGGAAATGTCGCGGATACCGGCCATCGAGCTTTGCGATTGATGATCGAGCAAAGCGGAGAATTTGAGCGCGTCGTCGGCATTGATGCGATAATTGTGCATCACGCTCAGCGGATAATTGGTCTGCGTCATGTGCAGCCGCGCCAGAGCGCGCCATGTGCCGCCGATGACGTAGAAGTCGCGGCCCCTGCCCTTGTCCAGCCAATCGACCTTGGCCAATTCGCTATCGACGATCTCGCGCGCCTTCTTGAGGCTGACGCCCGAGGCATCCATCAGCCACAATCCGCCAAGCGGCAGGGTAGTGGCATCTGAAAGCCTGCCGCCGCGCACGTCGATCAACTCGAGGCTGCCGCCGCCGAGATCGCCGGCAAAGCCGTCGGCGGCATGGATGCCCGACACCACGCCGAGGGCGGCAAGCTCCGCCTCCCTGGTTCCCGACAGTACGTTGACAGGATGCCTCAGAATACCCTCGGCCTGGGCGATGAACTCCGGCCCATTACTGGCTTCCCGGGCCGCCGCGGTGGCGATGACCTCGACATGATCGACATTGAGCTGGTCGATAAGGGCGCGGAACCGCCTGAGCGCCCGCGTGGCGCGCTTGATGGCCTCAGGCGCAAGCAAGCCAGTGGTGGCGAGCGACCGCCCAAGCCCGCACAACACCTTTTCATTGAAGACCGGAGTGGGCGCGCGGGCGGCGCCTTCATAGACGACGAGACGGACCGAGTTCGAGCCGATGTCGACCACCGCGACCGGGCTCAGATCGTTCCTCACGGTCATGAGCCGAGCCGATCGGCGTCAGCCCGTCTCGGCCAGGCGCGCAAAGCGCGGCGGCATGTTCTCAGGGAGAGATGTGCCGCGGCCGGACAGGCTCGGATTGGTCATGAAATAGTCCTGGGCGCTAAACGGCTCCTCGTCGTCCCCTGGATGAATACGCTCGGAGCTTCCGTCGGGCCGCACCCGCCAGCTTTGCAGATTGTCCTTGAGATTCGCCACCATGATCTGATCCAGAATC
>DATMDY010000104.1:0-17496 GCA_035557335.1 Methyloceanibacter sp. | reverse complement strand
CCGAATAACAGCCTCGTCGATGCCGTCGACAACGATTGGGACAAGTTTGGCAGCTTCGCCGCCTATGATGAGTTCACCCGCGCCTGGCTTGCCGCCTGCCGCCGCGTGCTCAAGCCCGCGGGCAGCCTCTGGGTGATCGGCAGCTATCACAACATCTTCCGCGTCGGCACCATCTTGCAGGATCTCGGCTTCTGGGTCCTCAACGACGTGATCTGGCGCAAGACCAACCCCATGCCGAACTTCCGCGGCCGCCGCTTCACCAACGCGCATGAGACGCTGATCTGGGCCTCAATGGGCCCCAAGGCGCGATATACTTTCAATTACGAGTCGATGAAGGCGCTGAACGAGGATTTGCAGATGCGCTCGGACTGGCTGTTCCCGATCTGCTCCGGCCCCGAGCGTCTCAAGCAGGATTGCGGGCGCAAGACTCATCCCACGCAAAAACCCGAGGCGCTGCTCCATCGCGTGATACTCGCCTCGAGCAATCTAGGCGAGGTGGTGCTCGATCCCTTCCTCGGCTCGGGCACCACGGCGGTCGTCGCCAAGCGGCTCGGGCGGCACTTCGTCGGCATCGAGCGCGACAAGGCCTATGCGCGCGCGGCCGAGGCGCGGCTCAAAGCGCTCGCGCCTTGCGCGCCGGAATCGCTGCAAGTCGCCAAGGGCAAGCGGGCGGAGGCGCGCATTCCCTTCGGTACGCTGGTCGAGCTCGGGCTGATCTCGCCGGGGACGGCGCTTTACGATCCGGCGGCGCGTCACGAGGCCAAGGTGCGCGCCGACGGCTCGATCGCCTGCGCCGGCGCGCAAGGCTCGATCCACAAGATCGGCGCTCATGTGCAGGGCGCGCTCGCCTGCAACGGTTGGACCTTCTGGCATTACCAGGCGGAAGGGACGCTCAAGCCGATCGACGTCTTGCGCGAGGCGGCGCGGCGTCAACTCGCGCCTCAGGCTTAGCCCGCACCGGCCGCAGTTCTTCCTTCAGGGCGTGGGCGATCACTTTGCGCATCACCGAAGGTAGCGCCGCGCCGGCCAACTCGCCCAGCTTGAGCCAATTGCAGCGCTCAGGCTCCACGGCGCGCTTCAGCACTGCATCGCGTTCGACCTCGGCGCGATAGACCGTCAGCTCCAGATGAAAATGGGTGAAGGTGTGCTCGACCATACCCGGAACTTTCCGCCATTCCGCATCGATCGGCGCATGCTCTCCTATGGCTTTGGGCTCGGCTTCGGTCCAAGGTGAGGACGGCACTTCCAACATGCCGCCGAGCAGCCCTTTGAGCGGCCGCTCCCGCAGCAGCACCGCGCCGTCCGATCGCAAGGCGACGAAGGCGATGCCGTGCCTGACCGGCCGTTCCGCCTTCTCCTCGCGATAAGGCAAAACATCTGCAAGCCCATCCGCGCAAGCGCGGCAGTCAGGCCTCACCGGACATAGGCCACAGGTTGGGCGGCGCGGGGTGCAGATGGTGGCGCCAAGATCCATCATGGCTTGGGCGAAATCGCCAGACCGATCGTCCGGCGTGAGCGTTTCGGCGAGCGCCCTGATCTCCGATTTGGCCTCTGGCAGAGGCGTGGTGACGGCAAAGAGCCGCGCCACCACGCGCTCGATATTGCCGTCGACCGGCGTAGCCCGCTCCCCGAAGGCGATGGCCGCGATTGCCGCGGCGGTGTAGCCGCCGATGCCGGGCAGCTTGCGCAGTTCGGCTTCGGTGGAAGGGAACCTGCCGTCGTATTGCTCGACCACGACGCGGGCACATTCATGCAAATTGCGCGCCCGGGCGTAATAGCCGAGCCCGGCCCAGGCGGCGAGCACCTCGCCAAGCTCGGCGCGCGCCAGCGCCTGCACGTCCGGCCAGCGGCGCAGAAACAGTGTGTAGCGCGGCAGTACCGCCTTGACCGTAGTCTGCTGCAGCATGATTTCGCTGAGCCAGACCTTGTACGGGTCTTGCCTCGTGCGCGGTGGGGCACGCCAGGGCAGATGCCGCCGCTCGCTCTCGTACCAAATAAGCAACGCCTCGGCGGGGTTGCTTTCTCGCCGCTCGACCAGCACCGCGACGCTCCGCTGCATAAGCTCGACTCCGTCCGCGCGTCTGCTTCCGCCATGGTGTAAGCTCGCCCGAGGCGAAGCAAGCGGCCGGCATCAACCCTCCACCGTTTAAAGTCATGGACGAGAACGAGCGAAGAGCATTCAAACGGGCAATGGGCGGCGCGCGCCCCATAGGCGCTTATGCCGCCAAGGCGCTCGACCCGGCGGCGCGCGCCCGGGGCTTCGCCACCACCGCGCTGCTCAGCGAATGGCCGGCCATCGTCGGCGCGGAGCTCGCGCAATTCACCATGCCCGACCGGGTGGTGTGGCCGCGCCACCGCGAGGACGAGAAGGCAAACCCCATGAGGCGCCGCCGCGACGAAGGCGCCACCCTGATGCTCAGGGTCGAGGGCCCGCGCGCCATCGAGGTGCAGCATCGCTCGGGTCAAATCCTCGAGCGCGTGAACCTCTATTTCGGCTATCGGGCCATCACGGAGATGCGCATCTTGCAGGCCCCGGTCGCCAAAACCGCGCCCCGCCCCGCTTCTCCCAAGCCCCTCGACGACAGCTATCCCTTGCCGTCTTCGGCTTCCATCGAGGATGAGGGCTTGCGCAAAGCGCTGTCGCGGCTAGGGTCCACCACGCGGCGAAAACTCACAACAGATTGAGGAAACTTAAGGTTTCCGCCTCTTGCAGCGGGTGGGCCTTTCAACGAATGTAGGCCCGAACCAAGCCCTCAACGGTCAAACTCAGCAGCATTTGGAGAGCAACGAGCGTGGCGAAAACCGAGAAATCAGCGACTGGCAAGCCTTCGGCCAGCGAAGCCAAGACGGACAAAGCTTCGACCTGGATGAATAAGACCGGACTCTACATCTTCGCCGCGCTCGCCGTCTTAGCGGTGGCGGCCGGCGTCTATTTCAACCTGGATTCCAGTAAATCCGGTGACGACCTGGCGACCGCGTTGATGGTGCCCGGTCCGCTCGAGGATATCTCGCTCGGCCGCGCCGACGCCCCGAACACCATCATCGAATACGCGTCGATGACTTGCGGCCATTGCGCCAATTTCCACACCAAGGTCTTCCCCGAGCTCAAGCAGAAATATATCGACACCGGGCAGGTGCGCTTCATCCTGCGCGAGTTCCCGCTCGACGGTCTCGCCACCGCGGCCTTCATGGTCGCGCGCTGTAGCGGCAACGACCGCTATTACCCGATGGTGGACGGCCTGTTCGAGACCCAGAAGACCTGGGCGGTGCAAGGCGCCGAAGGCAAGGAGAAGCTGCTGCTCGTCGCCAAGCAGGCCGGCTTCTCCCAGGAGCGCTTCGAGCAATGCCTCGCCGACAAGGAGCTGTTCGACAAGATCGTCGAGGTGCGCCAGCGCGGCCATGAGGAGTTCGAAGTCGACTCGACGCCGACCTTCTTCATCAACGGCAAGCGACTCCGGGGCGGCCAGGACATCAAGCAGTTCGATACGGTGCTGGCGGGCGGCGAACCGGAAGAGCTACCGCACGACGACGACCATTAGGCTAGCCGGGGGTGCCGCAGCTTTTGGCTAAAGCATCGTTTCTCATCGCCGCAGCGATCGCGCTGGCAGGCTTCGGGCCCGCGCCGATCGCTCCCTCAACCTCCGGCAAGATCGACCCGCCGACGCGTGAGGAGCTGCTACGCGCCGGTCCGCTCGGCGAGCGCACGCTCGGCAATCCCAACGCGCCCATCGTCGTCATCGAATACGCCTCGCTCACCTGCCCCCATTGCCGCAACTTTCACGCCAATGTCTTCCCCCAGGTGAAGCGGCAATATATCGATACCGGCAAGGTGCTTTACATCGTCAGGGAGTTCCCCATCGGGCGTAGTGCCGGCAACGCCGCCATCATTAATCGCTGCGCCCCGCCGGAGAATTATTTCTCGCTGCTCGATGCCTTCCTCTCCCGCCAGTCCGAATGGGTGAGCCAGGAAGTACGGCTCGACGCCATTTATGGGGTGGCTAAATCGAGCGGCATGAGCCGTGAGACGTTTGACAAATGCCTATCGAATCAAGCCATTATCGATGGCTTGAGCGAGGTCAAGCAGCGGGGGCGGCAATTCGGCGTGGTCGGCACGCCGACCTTCTTCGTCAATGGCCGGAAGGCGCAAGGCGCGATCACCTTCGAGGAGATCAAGGCGCTGATCGAGCCGTAGGCGTGACAAAATATATAATCGTCAGTAATCCCGGGTCGTAGTGAATCAAGTTTCAGCAGAGGCTACTGATTCCCGCATTCGCCGAATGACAAGGGGAAACGCCGCGCACCGAGATGACGTTCGAGACAAGTCCAACCGTTTTGTTTGAGGGCAACTAAACGTGCATATCACCCGACTCCGCCTTCTCGGCTTCAAGTCCTTCGTCGAGGCGACCGAGCTTCTGGTCGAGCCGGGGCTCACCGGCGTGGTCGGGCCCAACGGCTGCGGCAAGTCGAACCTGCTCGAGGCGCTGCGCTGGGCCATGGGCGAGACCTCGTATAAGAGCATGCGCGGCGCGGCCATGGAGGACGTGATCTTCGCCGGTTCCGAGGGACGGCCCGGGCGCAACATGGCCGAGGTGACGCTGTTCATCGACAATAGCGACCGCACCGCGCCCGCAGAATTCAACGATACCGACATGCTGGAAGTGACGCGCCGCATCGAGCGCGAGGCGGGCTCGGTATACCGGGTCAACGGCAAAGAGGCGCGCGCCCGCGATATCCGACTGCTGTTCGAAGATGCGGCTACCGGAGCGCGCTCGCCGGCTTTGGTGCGCCAGGGCCGTATCGGCGAGATCGTCAACGCCCAGCCGCAGGAGCGCCGCCGCGTGCTGGAAGATGCTGCGGGCATCGCTGGACTGCACAGCCGCCGCCATGAGGCTGAATTGAGACTGAAGGCGACCGAGACCAATCTCGAGCGGCTTTCGGATCTGATCGGTCAGCTCGCCTCGCAATTGCAGGCGATCAAGCGCCAGGCGCGGCAGGCGCAGCGTTACCGCGAAGTCTCGGCCAAGATGCGCGAGGTCGAGGCTCTACAGCATCATCTTCATTGGGTCGCGGCTTGCGCCCTGGTCGAGCAGGAGGAGGCCGACTTCCAGGCGGCCCTCGCCGCAGTGGCGCAGGAGACCAAGACCGAGGGCGAGGCGCTACGCCAGCAGGCTCAAGCCGCCGAGAAGCTCCAGCCCCTGCGCGACGAGGAGGCGGCGCGGGCCGCGGTGCTACATCGCTTGAGTGTGGAACGCGACGCGCTCGAACGCGAGGAAGCGCGCGCCAAGGCCCGCCAAGCGGAGCTTGAGACGCGTCTGGCGCAAGCCTCGCGCGATCTCGCCCGCGAGGAGGAGCATATCGCCGAGGCCGAAGGCATGTTGCGCGGCCTCGACGAGGAAGGACGCCGCCTGGCGGTAGCAAGTTCCCAGGAAGAGAAACAGCCTCGCAAGACGGCGGCGACGGCCTTGGGCGAAGCCAAGCTCACCGAGCTCAGAACCGAGCTTGCCCGGCTGACCGCTTCGATCGACGACATCGAGACATCTCTGGCCAACGCGGAGTTCGACGAGGAGGAAGCGCGCGCCGAGGAAGCCAAGCTTCGCGCCGCGTCCGCCGCGGCCAGGCTCGCGAGCCAAGAGCTTGAGACCGAGCTTGCTACCCTCATCAAGCTGCTCCAGCCCGCGCATGACTGGTCGCCGGTGGTGGAAGAGGTCAAGGTCACTCCCGGCTACGAGCAGGCGCTTGGCGCTGCTCTTGGCGACGATCTCGATGCCGCGAGCGACGAGAAAGCGCCGGCTCATTGGCGCGGCACGGCAAGCGGCACGGACGATCCGGCGCTGCCTGACGGCGCCACCGCGCTTAGCGAGTTCGTCAAGGCGCCCAAGGTCCTCGGCCGCCGCTTGACGCAGATCGGCGTGGTGGCGGCCCAGAAGGGCCGCGACTTGCAGGCCAAGCTCGCGCCCGGCCAGCGGCTTGTGTCCAAGGATGGCGATCTATGGCGCTGGGATGGCTATAGCGTGCAGGCCGGCACCGCGAGCGCCGCCGGCGCGCGGCTCATGGAACGGAGCCGCTTGGCGGCGGTCAGGACCGAAACCGAATCCGTGCAGGGGCAAGCGAGCGCCGCTCTCGCCGAATATGAGGCGGCGGTGGGCAAGGCCGAATCCGCCGGGCAGAAGACCAAGGCTCTGCGCCAGGAGGCCAAGGAGGCACATGCCGAGCTTGACCGCGTGCGCGACGCCATCGCCGCAGAAACCGTGCTCGAAGGCCATGAACGCGAAATCAATCTCAGGCAGGAGCGCCTGGAAGCCATCGCCGCCGAGCAGGAGCTTTGGCAGAAGCGCATCGCCAATGCGCGCGAGCAGATCGCCACGTTGCGCGCGCGCGAGGAGGAGACCAGCGCCGACCTCGAGCGCCTTGCCAACTTCCCCGCCGAGATCGAGCAGCGCCGGTCGAAGCTGCTCGACGCCATCGCCTCGGCCGAGCGCGAGCGCAGCAAGGCGGCTGACGACCTTGCGGTCGCCGAGACCGCGCTGAAAGAGCGCGAGAAGGCGTTGCGCGAGGTGCAGGAGCAGTTGGCAGGCGCACGCGAGACCCGTGCGCGCAGCGAGGCGCGGCTTGAGTCTGCACGCGAGCGCCGCAGCGATACCGCCAAGGCCATCCGCGATCAGCTCGATTGCGCGCCGGAAGCCTGCCTCGCCCTCGCCAAGGTCAAAGACGGCACGTCCCTACCCTCGCTTGAAGAGGTGGAGGCGCGTCTCGCCAAGCTCAGGGGCGACCGCGAACGGCTCGGCGGCGTCAACCTCATGGCCGAAGAAGAAGAGGCGACGCTCAGCGCCAAGCTGGAAGAGATGCAGCACGAGAAAGCCGATGTCGAGCAGGCCATCGTGCGGCTTCGCCAGGGCATCGCCAATCTGAACCGCGAGGGTCGCAAGCGGCTGCTCGAAGCCTTCGACTCGGTCAACGGCCATTTCGGCAAATTGTTCAAGACGCTGTTCGGCGGCGGCTCGGCCGAGCTGAAGCTGGTCGATTCCGACGATCCGCTCGAATCGGGGCTGGAGATCGTGGCCACCCCGCCCGGCAAGCGCGCCCAGGTTCTGACGCTGCTGTCGGGCGGCGAGAAGGCGCTGACCGCGCTCGCGCTGATCTTCGCCGTATTTCTCACCAACCCCTCGCCCATCTGCGTGCTGGACGAGGTGGACGCGCCGCTCGACGACGCCAATGTCGAGCGCTTCTGCCAGCTGATGGAGGAGATGGCGCGCTCGACCGATACGCGCTTCCTGATCATCACCCACCATCCGCTGACCATGTCGCGCATGAGCCGGCTGTTCGGCGTGACCATGGCCGAGCGCGGCATAAGCCAGCTGGTCTCGGTCGATCTCGAGACGGCTGAGCGCCTCCGCGACGCCAGCTAGTCTCAATCGTCTTTGAAATCAAAGGTTTCAAAGCCCGGTCGAGTTTCTTGACAGGGGCAAATCCCCAACTAAAGTGCGCGCCAAGCTTGAGGACCATCCGGTCCTAAGGGCTCTCCCGGAAATTGAGCAGTGCCAATGGCCGGAGCCGAAAAAGAGTCGGGTCCCACGACCGGCGGCCGCGACACAGATGACATTCGGCAGCGGCTCGACGCTCTCGAAGGCAAGCTCGACGCGGCGCGCGTCCGTCACGCCCCGCCGCCAGAGCAGCCGGAGGGCCGGGGCAGAGCGATGGGCCAGGCGCTGAGGCTCTCGACCGAGTTGGTCGCGGGCGTGGTGGTAGGGGGGTTTATCGGTTGGGTGCTCGACGGGGCATTCGGCTCCAAGCCGTTCCTGATGGTGACGTTCCTGCTCCTGGGCGCGGCCGCCGGCATCCTCAACGTGGTGCGCACCGCCAAGCGCATGCAGGCGGAAGCACCGGTGCCCAAAGATTTAAAGCCGGTGGACGATGACGACGATGATTAGGGGCGATCTGACGTGATCTCGACAGCCTATGCCGCGGACGATGGACATGGTGGAGCGGGCGGCCTGCCCGATCCCATGCACCAGTTCGAGATCAAGCGCATCTTCGAGCTCGAGCTGTTCGGCGTCGACGCCTCCTTCACCAATTCCGCCCTGTTCATGGTGATCGCCGCCTGCCTGATCACGCTGTTCACCATGCTTGCCATGCGGCGCGGCTCGCTCGTGCCGACGCGCCTGCAATCCGTGGCCGAGCTGTCCTACGAATTCGTGGCCAATATGGTGCGCGACAATGTCGGCACCGACGGCATGAAATATTTCCCCTTCGTGTTCACGCTGTTCATGTTCGTGCTGGTACTGAACATGCTCGGCATGATCCCCTACACCTTCACCGTCACCAGCCACATCATCGTCACCTTCGCGCTCGCCGCCTTCATCTTTCTCGGCGTCACCCTGATCGGCTTCTGGAAGCACGGGGTAAAATTCCTGAAGTTCTTCGTGCCCGAGGGCGTGCCCTTCGTCATGCTGCCGCTCTTGGTCGTGATCGAGGTGATCTCCTATCTGACCCGCCCGCTGTCGCTCTCGGTGCGGTTGTTCGCCAATATGATGGCCGGCCACACCATGCTGAAAGTATTCGGCTCTTTCGTCGTGGCCCTTGGTTTCCTGGGCGGCTGGGCGGCGCTCGCCTTCATGGTCGCCTTCACCGGCTTGGAGATTCTGGTGGCGTTCCTCCAGGCCTATGTCTTCGCCATCCTGACTTGCATCTATCTCAACGACGCGCTCCATATGCATCACTAAGGGAGAACATCATGGAACCAGCTGCAGCAAAATTGATCGGCGCAGGGTTAGCCTCGATCGCCCTGGTCGGCGCCGGCGTCGGCATCGGCACCATCTTCGGTAACTATTTGCAAGGCGCACTGCGCAACCCGTCGGCCGCGCCCTCGCAATTCGCCAATCTGCTGCTCGGCTTTGCGCTGGCCGAGGCCACCGGCCTGTTCGGCCTGGTGGTGGCGCTGATCATCCTGTTCGTATTCTAGCGCAAACAGTTTCGATCCGCGCAGGCGAAGACCATGCCGCAGCTCATACCCGAAGACTGGGCGCCGCAGCTCGTGTGGCTCGCGATCACCTTCGGCATGCTGTATTTGCTGATGGTGTATGTGGCGTTGCCACGCATCGGCAAGGTGATCGAGGCGCGCGCCTCGCATATCGCCGGCGATCTCGCCGCCGCCGACCAGCTTCGGCGCGAGACCGAGGAAGCCATCGCCGCCTACGAGCAGGCGCTGGCCGAGGCCAAGCAGAAGGCCCATGCCATCGTCGAGGAAGGCCGCGTCAAGCTGAAGGCCGAGACCGCGGCCGAGCGCGCCAAGCTCGACCAGGAGCTTGCCAAGAAGAGTGCCGAGGCCGAAGCGCGCATAACCGAGGCCAAGAACTCGGCCATGAAGGAGGTGAATGCGGTCGCGGCCGACGTCGCCGCCGACATCGTGCAACGCCTGATCGGCGTGGCGCCCGCCAAGCCCGAAATCGACAAGGCGGTCGAGACCGCGCGCAAGGCGTGATCATGAACATCCTCGCCACGCCGGAATTCTGGGTTGCGGCCTCGTTCTTTCTGTTTCTGGCCCTCCTGTTCTATTTCGGGGTGCACAAGAAACTCGCCGCCGTGCTGGACAGCCGCGCCGAACGGATCGCCAAGGAGCTCGATGAGGCCAAGCGGCTGCGCGATGAGGCCGACAAGGTGCTCGCCGATTATCGCCGCAAGCAGGCCGACGCGGTCAAGGAGACCGAGGCCATTGTCGCGCAAGCTGCCAAGGAGGCCGAGATTCTGACTGCTGAGACGCGCCGCTCCATGCAGGAGCATTTCGAGCGGCGCATGAAGCTCGCCGAGGACAAGATCGCCCGCGCCGAGGCCGATGCCTTGCGCGACGTGCGCGCCGCCGCCGCCGACGCCGCGGTCGCCGCGGCCGAGATCGTGATTGCCGCGAAGATCACGCCCGCCGAGGCCGACAAGCTCGTCAAGCAGGGCATCGACGCCCTCAAATCCAAGCTGAACTAAAGTCCCTACCCTGCGTTGGGGTGGTTGCGCTCGAAGGCGACGAAAATCTTGTAGTCCTCGGGCCGCGTGCCGACCTGGATGGGGAAGGATACCTCCCGCACCATGGAGAAATAGCCGACCGGAGCCCCGGCCGGGATGGTGGCCGACACATTCATCCTATCGGAGGCGAGCGTGACCTGCCCCGGACCCGCGGCGCGCACGCTGACCGGCAGCGTTACCGCGCCGGGATGCCCCTTGGGTCCAAGCTGCACGCGGCCGGCAACACCGTATTTCACCACCACGCGGCCACCATGGAACTGACACTCACGCGACATCTTGGTGATCTCGCCGCGATGGACCGCAAAGAGCGTATCGCCGACATGGCCCGGCTGATAGATGGTGACCAACCGCTCGCGCGGCCACGCGACCACCTGCGGACAATTGGCGCCCATGCCTCCCGGCAAGGTACCGCTGCCGGCCTCGCCCTCGGCGATCGCGGTCAACTGGTCGGAAGGCGGGGCGGCAACCTCATCCTTGCCGGCCCCGAAGGGATTGAGCTTCGGCACGGAGCAGCCTGCGGCGAGCACCGGCACCGCGAGCAGCCCCGCCGCCAGTCCCCATGCGCGCAATCGCCAAAGCAGGTTGGAACGCTTCAACTCGCTCGTCCTCGGCTTGACATGGCAAGCTCCTGCGCCTGATATGCCTGGGTTCGACAAAATGTCATAAAATAAGGTGGCAAACTGCCGGTTTTTAAGCATTTGCGCGCCAAAATATCCGCAGTCAAAAAGCACGACAAGGCTAGACTTGAGCGGCTTGCAACTCGCTTAACGCCCTCACCGGAGCCCCGATGACCGGCACCGACAAAGCCAATGGGCGGCATGACCACCGTCCCCCGCTGACCATCTATCTGGCGGCCCCGCGCGGGTTCTGCGCCGGGGTGGATCGCGCCATCCAGATCGTCGAGTTGGCGCTCGCCAAATATGGCGCGCCCGTCTATGTGCGTCATGAGATCGTGCATAACCGCTACGTGGTCGAGAGCCTGAAGGCCAAGGGCGCCATCTTCGTCGAGGAATTGGACGAAATCCCGGATACCGATGCGCCTATCGTATTTTCCGCTCATGGCGTGCCCAAGGCCGTGCCCGAGGCGGCGCGATCTCGGCGGATGTTCGTGCTCGACGCCACCTGTCCCCTGGTCTCCAAGGTGCATGTCGAGGCCGAGCGTCTGTATGGCGAGGGCTATGAGATTCTGCTGATCGGCCATGAAGGCCATCCCGAGGTGATCGGCACCACCGGGCAATTGCCTCCCGGTGCCGTGCATCTGATCGAGACCATCGCGGACGCCAAACGCTTCACGCCGAGAGTCCCGGATCGGCTTGCGGTCATCACGCAGACCACGCTGTCGGTCGACGACACCAAGGAGATCGTGCGCGCGCTGAAGGAGCGTTTCCCCGCGCTTGCCCTGCCGCGCAAAGACGACATCTGCTACGCCACCACCAATCGCCAGGACGCGGTAAAGCGAATCGCCCCACATTGCGACCGCATGATCGTGGTCGGATCGCCCAACAGCTCGAACTCGCTCCGTCTGGTCGAGGTGGCCGAGCGCGCCGGCTGCCCGCGGGCCATGTTGATCCAGCGCGCGGCCGAGATCGAGTGGCCCCTGTTCAGGGGCATCAGCCGTCTCGGCATCACCGCCGGTGCCTCGGCGCCCGAGATTCTGGTGGACGAGATCATCGATGCCTTCAAGGCGCGCTTTACGACAGAGGTGAAATCCGTCACCACGGCGGAAGAGGACATCGCCTTCAAACTGCCCCGCGAGCTTAGAGAGATGCCGGCGCTTTAAATGGCCGTTTACACCGACGTCTCCGACGAAGAGCTCGATGCCTTCATCTCAAGCTACACGATCGGGGCGCTGACCTCGTTCAAGGGCATCGCCGAGGGCGTGGAGAACTCGAACTATCTCGTCCATACCGAGACAGGGCCTTACATCCTCACCCTCTACGAGAAACGGGTGAGACCCGAGGACCTGCCCTATTTCCTGGGGCTGATGGAGCATCTCGCGGCGCGCGGAATCACCTGTCCGCTGCCCGTCAAGGATCGCCAGGGATGCGCCTTGAAGGAGCTTGCCGGGAGGCCGGCGGCGTTGATCAGCTTCCTCGAGGGGTTATGGGTGCGGCGGCCGAGCATCGAGCATTGTGCCGGGCTTGGCCAAGCGCTGGCCCGCTTCCATCTCGCCGGCGCCGATTTCCCGCTTACGCGGGCGAACAGCCTGTCGCTGCCGGGATGGCGCGCGTTGTTCGCCTCGATCGGCGACGGTGCCGATTCCGTGACGCCGGGATTGACCGCCGAGATCGAGAAGGAGCTTGCCTATCTCGACAAGCACTGGCCGGCCGATCTGCCCAAAGGCGTGATCCATGCCGATTTGTTCCCCGACAATGTGTTCTTTCTCGGCGACAAGCTCTCGGGCCTGATCGACTTCTATTTCGCCTGCAACGACCTGCTCGCTTACGACGTTGCCATCTGCCTCAACGCCTGGTGCTTCGAATCCGACGCGAGCTTCAACGTCACCAAGGCGCGCGCCCTGCTGCAAGCTTATGAGGGCGAGCGGCGCTTGAGCGAGAGCGAGCTCGCTAGCCTGCCGACCTTGGCGCGCGGTGCGGCGCTGCGCTTTCTCTTGACCCGCACCTACGACATGCTCAACACCGACGCCAACGCGCTGGTGAAGACCAAGAACCCGACAGAGTATCTGCGCAAGCTGCGTTTCCATCAGCGGGTGAAGTCCGCTCGTGAATACGGGCTCGGCAAGGCTTAACGGGCGCGCATGGGGGAAGGACCGAAAGTGGTGATCCATACCGACGGCGCCTGCTCGGGAAATCCGGGGCCTGGCGGCTGGGGCGCGATTCTCGAATCGGGCGCGCACCGCAAGGAGCTCAAAGGCGGCGAGCCCATGACCACCAACAACCGCATGGAGTTGATGGCCGCCATCCAGGCGCTGGAGGCGCTCAAGACCCCATCCGACGTCGATCTCTATACCGACTCGAATTATCTGAAGGGCGGCATCACCAGCTGGATCAAGACCTGGAAGCGGAACGGCTGGCGCACCGCCGACAGGAAGCCGGTGCGCAATGTCGAATTATGGGAACGTCTGGAGCGAGCCTCGACGCCACACAATGTGCGCTGGCATTGGGTCAAGGGCCATGTCGGACACGACGCCAACGAGCGCGCCGACGAGCTGGCGCGCGAGGGCATGGCCCCGTTTCTCGGTTAGAGGTTTTCGAGCAGCTTGGCTGCGGTGCTTTCCACGGCGACGCCCGGCGAGTCCTCGACATTCAGCACGTTGACCACGCCGTCATCGACCAGCATGGCGTAGCGCTTGGAGCGCGTGCCAAGGCCAATGCCGCTGCCGTCGAAATCCATGCCGATCTTCTTGGTGAACTCGGCATTACCGTCGGACAGGAACAGTATCTTGCCCTTGCCGCCCGAGGCGTCCGCCCAGGCGCCGAGCACGAACGGATCGTTCACCGCGACACAGGCCACGCTGTCGATGCCCTTCTTCTTGAAGGCGTCGGCATTCTCGATGAATCCCGGAATGTGCTTCAGGTGACAGGTCGGGGTGAAGGCACCGGGAACCGCAAACAGCACGACCTTCTTGCCGTCGAAGATGTCGCCCGTCGTCAGCGTGGTGATGCCTTCGGGGCCCAAGACCCTGAATGTGGCCTCAGGCAGACGGTCTCCTTTGGCGATGGTCATGAGCGCTCTCCCTGAAATCCTGTGACGTTACCGGGCACCATACCGGCTCCGCAAGTCGCGGCCAAGACGGCTCAGAACGCGACCGCTTCCGTGGCGCGCGCCGTTAGACGATCACTCAGCCGTCCAGGCGGTTTCGGACGAGCCCTGGTCCGAGACGAGCGTCAAGGTCAAGCTCTTGCCCTTGAGGGCCTCGGCCTCATTGGCGGACCCGAACGGCACCTCGAAACTCTGCCTGCCCTCGGCAACCGGCCCGAGCGATTTCGGCACCGGCACGAACACTCTCCCTGCGGAGATGAAGAGGTCCGTCCCGGTCGCCGCCTTGGGGTCGAACAGCACCTCGACCTTGAGATGCGGCTCGGGACCGCCGAGCTTGGCGTCGATGTTGCCCACGCGCGGCAACGCATCGGGTGCTTCTGGCTTCGGCACGCGCGCCAGCGCGTCCGCCAGCAACAAAGCTTCGCCCGGATCTTCTGTCGCGCCGGCCGGCAGGGTCAGGCTGAGGCTCGTCTCGTTCGGGATGCATAAATCCATGCAGAGGCCGTAGTCGAATGTAAGTTTCAGCTCGACCGGCTCCCCTTCCCGCTCGGGCGTAACCTTCACCGGAAACACCACCTCTTGCGAATAGCCGATCGCCGTGCCGCTGCCGTCGGCAAAGCGCTGCGGCGCGGGATAAAGCACCTCGGCGGATTTCAGATTTTTCGAGCCCGACCAATTGAAGCCGGGAGGCACGCCCGAATCGCCCGGGTTCTTCCAATAGGTCTTCCAACCTGGATCCATGCGCATCTGCACGCCGGCAAGAAGCGTCGGCTTGCCGTCGATCCCCACCGTGCCGCTGATGAGCCGCACCTGCGAATTGGTGGACGCAACCCAAGGCGATTGGCTCACCGCCGCGAGGCCCGCCCAGCTCAGGGCGATGCCCAAAGATGCGGCAAGGGCCAGCGGCGTGGCGCGGCGACAAAATGAGGCAGACACGGTCATCGCTTCCATTGGTGTGAATGTGGCAAAGGCAATCTAGCGGCAGGAGCCGCGCCGCGCGACAACAGCGAGGCGGATAAATCTCACTCTTTCGTGAGCCGAATGCGGCGAAAATGCGCGCCCCGCGTTAAATGTTCGTAGCCTCTTCCCTCACAGCAGAACTGTTGTAGCATGGCCCCATGTCGGCGAGCGTAAAACCCGAACGCGACTTCTATCTCGACGGCCAGTTGCTCATCGCCATGCCGGGCATGGGCGATCCGCGCTTTGCCCGCGCCGTGATCTATATGTGCGCGCACTCTGCCGACGGCGCCATGGGCATCATCATCAACCAGCGCGCGCCCAATATCAGCTTCACGGAATTGCTCGAGCAGCTCAACATCGTGCCGCCGCAAGATCGCATCAGGCTGCCGTCGGGCATGACCGCCATGGCCGTGTATCTCGGCGGCCCGGTGGAAACGGGACGTGGCTTCGTGCTGCACAGCGCCGACTATTTCAAGGCCGAGAGCACGCTGCCCATCGACGAGAGCGTGTGTCTCACCGCGACCATCGACATCTTGCGCGACATCGCCAAAGGCAGCGGCCCCGACAAGGCGCTGCTGGCGCTGGGCTATGCCGGCTGGGCGCCGGGTCAGCTGGAAAACGAGATCCACGCCAATGGCTGGCTGAACTGCCCGGCCGATCCGGAGCTGATCTTCGATCCGGAAGTGGACCGCAAATACACCCGCGCCCTCAACCGGCTCGGCATCGACCCGATCCGGCTCGTCAACGATTCAGGCCACGCTTGATCGGGTATCAGAAGTCAGAAATCAGAAGTTGGAACTGCTTTCTGATTACTGATCACTGATTACTGATCCCTGGCAAAGCCGGCAGCGGCGCCTGGGCCGGGGCTTGCACTTCAAGACCGCTAGGCGCTTGAGGCATTGCCGCGGCGGCCGGCGTACGCGCACGCTCGCGTTCCCGGCGCTTGCGGTGACTGGCGAGCGCTGCAAGCAGGGTGCCGACATCCTTGGCCGACATCGGCTCTCCGTAATAATAACCCTGGCCGTATTCGCAGCCGATTGAGCGCAGGTAACTCGCGTCGGCCGCCGTCTCCACCCCCTCGGCCACCACCTCTTTGCCGAGCTCGTGCGCCAGCGTGATGATCGAACGCAGCACGAAGGGCGTCTGGCCGTTGAGCCCGCTATCGCGCACCAGCGAGCGGTCCACCTTAATGGTGTCGCACGGGAAGCGGTGCAGATAGCTCAACGAGCAATAGCCGGTGCCGAAATCGTCGAGCGCGAGAGAAGCGCCGAAGCTCTTGAGCCAGGTGAGGATCTCGACCGCGCGCTCGGGATTCTCCATGGCCAGGGATTCGGTGATCTCGAGCTTGAGCGTGCCCTTTGGGACCGTCTCGCGCGCGAGCAGCAGCCTGATTTCCTGCACCATGTCCTGACGGAAGATCTGCCGGCTCGACACGTTCACGCTGACGAAGAGCGGATCGCGTTCGCGCGGCAGCACCTTGTGCCAGCGTCCCGCCTCCTCCAAGGCTTGGCCCAGGACATAGCTGCCGAGTTCGACGATCAATCCCGACTCCTCGGCGAGCGGAATGAAGTCCTCGGCGGCAAGCCGGCCGTGCGTGGGATGGTCCCAACGCAACAACGCCTCGAAGCCGGCGAGCTGGTTGGAGGAAAGCCGCGTGATCGGCTGATAGAGAATGGATATCTGCTGGCGCTCGAGCGCCAGCCTGAGCTCGCTTTCCAGCGGCAGCCGGCTTTCATCCTCGTCCCGCATCGAGGGCGTGAAGATCTCGATGCGGTCCGCGCCCGCGCGCTTGGCTCTGAGCATGGCGATCTCGCCCTCGCGCAACATGTCCGGCGCCGTCGCCTGGCGACCGTCATGGACGACGAGGCCGATCGAGGCGGTGAGGATGATCTCCTTGGCGCTGATCTTCATCGGGGTTCTCAGCGCGCGCCTGACCCGCTCGGCCAGCGTCGCCACCTGGTGCGGATCGGTCTCGGAGATGAGCAGGATGGCGAATTGATCGCCGCCAAGCCTTGCCAGAGTGTCTTGCGGGTTGAGATGGCGACCCAGTCTCCGCCCCAGCGTGAGCAGCATGCTGTCGCCGATGACCAGGCCGAAGCTCTTGTTCACGTTCTTGAAGCGGTCGATGTCGATGAACAGCACGGTGGGCCGATTGGTCTGCCCCTCGCAGGCGCGGGTCAGCGCCCCTTGCAGCCGGTCCATGAACAGCTCGCGGTTCGGCAGGCCGGTCAGGCTGTCATGCACGGCGTCGTGCAGAAGCCGCTCCTGCGCGCGCTTGAGGCTGGTCACGTCGCGCATCAGGCCGACACAGCGCAGAAGGCGCTCATTCTCGCTCGGCGCCGCGTGCGCCCGAAGGTCGTACCAGAGATAGGTGCCGTCCTGGCGCCGCAGGCGAAAATCGACCTGCAACTCGCCGCCCAGCTTCTCCTGTAGCGACCATAGCATGAGCCGGAAACGCTCGCGGTCGGAGGCGTGCATGTGCTGGAGAAACTCCTCGACCGGGACATTGAGGCTGCCCGGATCGAGCCCAAGCTCCATCTCGACGTCTCCCGCCACGGTAATGGTGTCCCTGGCTGCGTTCCATTGAAAGGTGTGGGCACCGGAGCCGTCGACGGCGAGCGACTTCATCTGCACCTGGCTGATCGGCCCCAATTCCAATGGGGCGACGCCCGAGCGGAAGGCGAATTGCGTCACGGTGAAGCCGAGCAGGACGAGGATGAGCACGAGCCCCGATACCAGCCCGGCGACGACGATGTCGCCTGAGAGCTTGCCGAGCACCACCAAGGCCGCGCCGAACAGCCA
>DATMDY010000103.1:0-7887 GCA_035557335.1 Methyloceanibacter sp. | reverse complement strand
CGTCGCAGCGCCTTTCTTCGCCTCCTCGGCCGCCTTGATGGCCTCCGCGGCCTCGCGGGCGAGCGCCTCGGCCCGCGCCGGAGCGGCCGCAATGGCCTTGGCGTTCGGCACGAACAGCGCCGGGTGAGAAAAGTCGACCGGCGCCGCATCGCTGGGCGAGATGATCACCCGCATCCCGATCCGTGTTTTGTCGAACAGCCTCTCGGCAAAGCCGTAGGGCATGCGCACGCAGCCATGCGAGGCCGCATATCCGGGCAGCGGCCCCCCGTGCAGCGCGATGCCGTTCCAGGTGATGCGCTGCATGTGCGGCATCTCGGCATCGTCATACATGGTCGAGCGGCGTTCCCTTTCTTTCTCCACGACGGCGAAGATGCCGGCCGGCGTCTCGCGTCCCTTGACGCCCGTCGACACCGGCGCGCGCACGATCCAGCCGTCGGCGTCATAGAGCGTGACGTGCTGGGTCTTGATCGACACGATCGCCATGATAGGCTCGCCTGCCTCGCGCGGCGCCGTCGCCTCTTTGGGTGGCGCGGGGCGCGCCCGTTTCTCCGCAGCGTCGGCGGTCAGCGCCGTTAGTGCGGTCATCGCCGCGAGCGTCACAATGGCGGACCGCCCCCACCGCCGCACCTCCACGGTCGAGTGCGCCATCATGAAACGATTGACCATATCATGCCCCGGTTGAAATGCCTGTCCGCGCTTGCGTCGATTAAGGTCGCAACCAGCCTATTTGACTCACCCCGACATGGCTAGCCCTACCCGATGTCGACTGTCAAAGCAAAGGGGCCGGGCACTCGGCCTTCCGCCGCCGCTAAGCGAACGTAACGATTTGGCCACGTGATTCAGGGCCGCCGCCGCCCTTTTCGCCGCCGCGCACTAGCGCGACCGGGTCGAGGTCGAGTAGCAGCGCAAAGGTGCAGCATGTCTCGCCGGCTTCCGGATAGAGCATATGCGCCTGGCCGAAAGCGAGGTCGAGGGACTGACTGCGCGCCGGATTCTTATGCAGCAAAAAGCCCAGATCCGTCGCAGGCTCGTGGGTCGTACTGATGGTCAGCAACATCGCTTCAAACGCCGGATCACATTTCAAGGGAACGTACTGAATACGACATTTCCTGAGGCGGAGCAGCGGCAAATCGCAAAACGGATGCGTTGCTTGCCGGTTGCATCCCTCATGTGACGACCCAAGTGGCATGTCCCGGAATTTGCTTGCGACGAATCCGGCGATGCCTTCTTGGCGCCCATCCGCCGGTGGGGTGCCAAGCGGCGAAGTCAATTTGCTTAGAGCTTGATCTGTTCTGAAATGCTGAGAGCATCGTCAACCTCGATGCCGAGGTAACGGACGGTGCTTTCCAATTTCGTGTGACCGAGGAGAAGCTGGACAGCACGAAGATTGCCGGCCTTGCGGTAGATCTGCGCCGCTTTGGTGCGCCTCATGGAGTGAGTGCCATAAGCAGCGCTATCGAGCCCGGCACGTTTCACCCAACCGTCGACAATGCGGGCATATTGGCGTGTCGACAGATGCCGACTGTTATGGTGGCGGCTAGGAAAGAGGTAGCCGCTCCGCAGGCTGAGGATAGAAATCCAACTCTGAACCGCAGCCCGGGTCGCCTCAGTGAGCTCAAATTGCACTGGCCGGCCGGTCTTGCGTTGAAGGATTGTCGCCCGATCGCGCACCCGCGCCGAGACATATATCCTCGATCCTGAGGACCACGAGATCGCATGCTCGTAATTTGCTGTCGATCGCCAGATTGAAAAGTGCGAGATTTCGTTTCGACCCGGCTATTTCCAGCCGGACGCGGATCGACCAGACGTCCTTCGGCTTAAGCGGTCGCTTTTGGCCGATCAATCGACCTTTGTTCCATGGCTGACGTAGGGTAGAGGCGTAGGAAACTGTTTCCGAAGACATGGGCACTCTCCTTGAAAGCCCCCGCGTCTTGCTGGATAATCGCCCGATGCGAGCGATTGAGTTTATATCAATGCGGATGGATCGGTTATCTGCGATTGCCACAGCAGGGAGGCCGGTGCGCATTCACTGTCTTTGGTTCGGATTTCACGTGCGCGCCAAAACGCGCTATTCTTAATCATGACCAAACTTTCTTGAAAAAGCGCTCGAGGCAGTTCGGCGTTTGCCGCCTGAAGCCCAGGGTGCAATTGCCCGGACGATTTTGCAGATCACTCAGGCTGATGGCGAGCTAGAGCCTGTTGTGCCCGAGCATCTGCGTGCCGTTCTCGAAGGGCTTGCACAAGCCAATCGGCGGCACTTCGCAACGGATGAAGATATCGAGGCAGCATTCAGGCGCTTTGATGCATGAAACTCCGCTTCACGCCGCGTGCGATCGAGGATCTCAACGCGATCGCGGATTATTTGCGTGACCACAGCTCGGTCGCCACGCAAACGTGTTCGGGCTACGATCCTTGAAACACTGCAAAATCTGCTCGTCTTCCCTCACGCGGGGCGGAGACCGCATGAAACTCGCCTTAGCCAGCTCAGACGAATCGGTTGACCAGATTCTCGAGATATTCCTGCTGGCCGGAGCGCGGCTGCGGGTTGATGTTCTCGGCTTCGGCCCAGGCGGCGATCTGCTCCAGGCTCCGGTCGCCGCTGAGCATGGCGGCGGCTCCCTTCTCCTTCCAGCCGGCATAACGCTCCTCGACCACCCTGTCGTAAGTGCCGTCCTCGACCATGGCCGCCGCCCCCTTTAGGCCGCGGGCGAGCACGTCGAGACCGCCGATATGGCCGTAAAGCAGATCGGCCGGATCGATAGACTGGCGGCGCACCTTGGCGTCGAAGTTGAAGCCGCCATTGCCGAGGCCGCCATTCCTAAGGATCTGGTAGAAGGCGAGCGCCATTTCACCGGGATTGTTCGGGAACTGATCGGTGTCCCACCCGCTCTGAAGGTCGTTGCGGTTGGCGTCGACCGAGCCGAGGATGCCGAAGGAGCGCGCAAGCGCCAACTCGTGCTCGAAGGAATGGCCGGCGAGGAAAGCGTGGCCGACTTCGATATTAACTTTCACGTCCTTTTCAAGCCCGTAGGTCTTCAGGAAGCCGTAGACCGTCGCGACGTCATAGTCGTATTGGTGCTTGGTGGGCTCCTGCGGCTTCGGCTCGATCAGCAGTGTGCCGTTGAAGCCGATCTTCTTGGCATGATCGATGACCAGGGACAGGAAACGGCCAGCCTGGTCGCGTTCCTGCTTGAGGTCTGTGTTGAGCAGCGTCTCGTAGCCCTCGCGCCCGCCCCATAGAACGTAGTTCGCCCCGCCCAGATCCTTGGTGATGTCAAGCATGGTCTTCACCTGCCCGGCGGCATAGGCGAAGACGTGGGGATCGGGATTTGTGGCAGCGCCCGCCATGTAACGGCGGTTGGAGAAAAGGTTCGCGGTGCCCCACAGCAGCTTGGTGCGTGAGCTCTGCATCCTCTCGGCAAAGATGTCGGTGATGGTGCGCAGGTTCTTGTTGCTCTCGGCGAGACTGTCGCCTTCGGGCGCCACATCGGCGTCATGGAAACAGAAGAACGGCGCGTCGAGCAACTCGAACAACTCGAAGGCGACATCGGCCTTGAGCTTGGCGCCTTCCATGCCCTTGCCGAACCATGGCCGGTCGAAGGTGCGCCCGCCGAACGGATCGCCGCCTTCCCAGGCGAAGGTGTGCCAATAGGCGATGGCGGGACGAATGTGATCCTCCATTCGCTTGCCGAGCACCATTTCGTCCTTGTTGTAATGGCGATAGGCAAGCGGGTTGGCCGAGTTCGGCCCCTCGAACCTGATGGGCGAAATGCCCTTGAAGAATTCGGTCACTTACGGGCCTCCTCGATGGCGGGATAGAGTGCGCGATAGCGCGCATAGTGTTGCGTGTACGCCTCGCGCAGTGACGCATCGGGTTTGATGATCTGCTTGATGCCGGGCATGGTCATGATCTCGGCCGGATCGGCGCCTTCGGCAGCGCATAGCCCGAGACGGGCCGCACCCAGGGCCCCGCCGAAATCGCCGTCCTCGGGGAGCGCGATCTCGGTGTCGAGATTGGTGGCGATCAGCTTCAGCCAGAGTGCAGACTTCGATCCGCCGCCGACGGCGAGCAGCCGCCCGAACGTCGTTCCAGCGTCTTTTAGCACGCGCTGGCAATCGCGAAAGGCGAAGGTCACGCCTTCCATCACCGCCTGAGCGAGCCGCGCCCCATCGCTGAGATGGCTGAGCCCGACGAAGGAACCGCGGGCGCCGGCATCGTTGTGCGGCGTGCGCTCGCCACTGAGATAGGGCAGGAAGATTTCCTCGCCGGGTCCCTTGAAGCTCCGTTCGGCCAGCGCGCTGAGCTCGGCTTGCTTCTTGCCGGTGACGCCCGAGAGCCAGTTGAGGCTGTCGGTGGCACTGAGGATCACGCCCATCTGGTGCCAGGTATCAGGGATGGCGTGACAGAAGGCGTGCACGGCACCCGCCGTATTTGGCCGGAATGTCTCATTGCTGACGAACAGCACACCCGAGGTACCGAGCGACACGAAGCCCTCGCCTGGCCGGATGGCGCCGATGCCCGCGGCCGCCGCAGCATTATCGCCCGCGCCGCCGGCGACCACCACCTTGCCGGTCATGCCCCAGCGCTGGGCGAGTTCCGGCTTCAGTTCACCCGAGGGGGCCGAGCCCTCGACAAGCCGCGGCATGTGCGGGCGGCTGAGGCCGGTAACGGCGAGCAGCTCGTCCGACCAGTCGCGTTTCTGCACGTCGAGCCACAGCGTGCCCGAAGCGTCGCTCATGTCCTCGGCATAGTCGCCGGTCATCAGCAATCGCACATAGGCCTTGGGCAGGAGGACCTTGGCTATCCTTGAATAGATTTCGGGCTCGTGTCTGCGCACCCACGCAATCTTGGGCGCGGTGAAGCCGGGCATAGCGATATTGCCGGCGATCTGCCGCAGGCTCGGCAGCGCCGCTTCCATCTCGGCACATTCGGTCGCCGAGCGGCCGTCGTTCCAGAGGATGCAGGGCCGGAGCACCTCGTCGTTCTTGCCCAGGAGCGTTGCACCATGCATGTGCCCAGAAAGGCCGATGCCCCGCACCGCCGCGATTTCGGATGGGTACGACTTGCTGAGCGCATCGAGCGCCTCGAGGCAGGCGGTCCACCAGTCGGCCGGATTCTGTTCCGACCAGCCAGGATGCGGACGAACCGGTTCGACGGCCTTGGCGGTCGCTTCGCCGAGCGGCTTCCCACTCCGGTCGATGAGAATCGCCTTGACCCCGGACGTGCCGATGTCGATGCCGAGATAGCTCATGAGGCGGCAAGCGCAGGTCGCATTCGTCCTCCCCGATCCGGCGTTTGACGCCGTCTCATAGTCTGCTTGTCCCCTAGCGCGGATTGTCGCGCAGGAGAATGCCAATTTCAATGGGTTCGGAGTGGATCTCCGTCAGGAGACCTCAGGCGCGCCGCTCGTAGTCGTGCGGTAGCACCGGTTCGATCCGTTCGATCTGGGCATCAATCCGCGGACTCTGGTTCATGCGCGGCGAAGACGATTTGGTGAACGCGCGATTTGGCCCAGCCGACACAGTGGTGGTTGGTGGTTAGTTCGAGACGGCAGCTTCTAGATTGAAACAATCAGCGTGACCAACGGCCAGATCTCGGGCCGACGAGGCCTGACGATAAATGCGGCCGACGCCCTTCATGTTGCCGATAGCATATTTCTTTGGAGTTGTGATCTTATATAATATCGTATACGATTGGCCAATCCACAGGAGATCTTATTTTTTGCTATGGTGCGCGGTCAAGATATGACAATTCTGGTGTAGTAATGCCACAAGCTGCAGTCGGCCAAGCTTAGTTGGAAACGTCATGGCAATTCAGCGGCATAGGGGGTTGGCCGATGACGTCTATGGGGCGATTTTCAATAAGCTCATGTCTTTGGACATCTCGCCCGGCGCGCGCATCACGGTTGATGGCCTGGTCCGGGAACTCGAAGTCTCCCATACTCCAATTCGCGAGGCGCTGGGGCGATTGGAAGGCGAAGGCTTGGTGGTCAAAACCCATCTTGTCGGATATAGCGCATCGCCACAAATCACGCGCCGGCGCTTCGACGAGATCTATGAACTTCGACTGCTGCTGGAGCCAGACGGGGCCCGCCGTGCCGCGCAACGCGTCAGGGAGGAACAAATGCGCAAATTGAAAGACACCGCCGAGCAGATGCGGAAGCTCGACAGCAGCAGGGAAAGATCGAGTTACTTCAGATTCGCGCGGCTCGACGCCGACTTCCACGACAAGATCATGGAGATCGCGGGTAACGAGCTGATCCGCAACACGCTGACCCATCTGCATACTCATTTCCACATCTTCCGCCTGATGTTTCATGCCCGGGTCACCGAGGAGGCGCTTACTGAGCACGAGTCCATTCTGGCGGCGCTTTCGTCCCGCAACGAACTCGGGGCGGAACGCGCCATGCGCGATCACATTGAACGCTCGCACCACCGTCTCCTGCCGGCTTTTGTATGATGTACCGTGCGACCAATCGGTGTTGTCTGTGTATGACGGGTGGCGTGTCGTGCCAGTGACGAGGGAGTAAAATGGGCCAGGTCGGGAACTGCGCGCTGAGCTTGACAAATGTCACCAAGTCGTTCGGAGGGGCGCAGGCTCTCGCGAACCTGTCTTTCAGTGTTGCGGAAGGTCGCTTCTTCGTGTTGTTCGGACCGAGTTCGGTAGGTAAGACGACGACGCTCCGTGCCATCGCAGGTCTCGTCACTCCGGACCGGGGCCGTGTGGAGATATTCGGTAAGGACTACACACACGAGCCCATTGCGGGCCGGGGCGTGTCGATGGTGTTCCAGTCCTTCGCGCTCTATCCGCATCTCAGCGTTTATGAGAACTTTGCATATCCCTTGGTCGAAGCCAAGCTTGGCCGCCAGGACATCGATCGCCGGGTCAAGCAAACGGCAGCGATGCTTCGGCTTGACAAGATGATCGACCGTAAGCCCAACACGCTCTCCGGCGGTGAGCAGCAGCGCGTCGCGCTGGGCCGGTCCCTGATCCGGCGCCCGAGAATCTTGTTGCTGGATGAGCCCTTGACCAACCTTGACGCCAAGCTCCGCCATGAAATGCGGGCGGAATTGAAGCGCCTCCATCGCCAGTTCGGCCTCACCATCGTCTACGCGACGCCCGACGAGCTCGAGGCCCTTTCCATGGGCGAGGAGATCGCCGTGCTGCGCGATGGCGCCGTGGTGCAGATCGGGACACCCGACGAACTTTACGAAATGCCGTGCGATCTCTATGTGGCTGGCAAAATCGGCTCGCCCCACATGAATATGATCACAGGCAAGCTAACCCAGGACGGCACCGCCTTCGAATCCGCGGTCGGGTCCTTGCCTCTGGCTCGGAAGCTCAATACAACGGAAGCTGGTGAAGCGGCCGTGGTCGGCATCCGACCGAGCGACATTCGCTTCGCGGCTGGCGGTGAGAAAGGCTTCGCGGCCAGCATTGCGATGCTCGAACCGCTGGGCGACGTCACCGTGGTCTCTTTGGACGCCGGCGGTGAGACTCTCCGCATGGTGCTGCCGGAGTCGGTCGCGTCAGGCCTGCAACCCGGCCAGCCAGCCTCGGTCACGCTGGATCCGACAAAATTCCATCTTTTCCGAGCCTCAAGCGGACAGGCGATTGCCTGACGCGGGAACCAGAAGAAAAAACGACAAATGCAAATGGGAGGAAACCTGAAGATGACAGCAAGGAGCCTGATTAAGAGTGCAATGGCGGCGGCGGGTGTCGCTGTCGCGCTTATGGTGGGCGACGCGACGTTCGCCCGCGCCGCCGAAGTGACGCTGAGGATGGCCGTGCCCGATTGGCCGCCAACGCGCATTATGAAAAAGTTCTTCGACGAGCAGTACAAGCCGAAGTCCGGCAACACCGTGAAGCTAGACGTAGACTTCATT
>DATMDY010000102.1:0-3953 GCA_035557335.1 Methyloceanibacter sp. | reverse complement strand
TAGAGGGCCGACAGGGCACCGGTCGGTAGGAAGGATGCAATCAGCGTGTCGGCGAATAGAGCGAGCTGCACGCCGCCCGCGCCGATGATCGCCGGTCCCAACGCTTTGAGGAATTTGCGTGTCGGCTCGTCGAGCTTCGGCCAGCGGAACCTGACGCCGAGTCCGTTTACTTCCGCATCGGCCCCGACGAACAGGACCTGCATCACCCCGGCGATGAGCACACCCCAGGCGGCGGCGTGGCCGGCGTCCGAAAAGAACGGCGCGAGCAGCAGCGTGGCGATGAGCGAGAGATTGAGCAGCACCGGTGCGGCGGCTGCGGCGGCGAAGCGGTTATTGGCGTTGAGCACACCGGCGAGCAGCGTCTCGATCGACACCAGCGCGAGATAAGGAAAGGTGATGCGAGTCAGCGCCACGGCGAGGTCGAAGCGCTCGGGATCGCCGACCAGGCCCGGGGCGAGCACGGTCACCACCCAAGGCGTGTAGATCAGCGCCACGCCGAGCAGCACGAGATTGATGGCAATGAGCACCGAGGCGATCTGGTCGGCGAACACCTTGGCGGCGGGCAGGCCGTCCTGCTCAAGCGTGCGCGCATAGGCCGGGACGAAGGCGGCGGCGAACGCGCCTTCGGCGAAGATGGCGCGGAAATGGTTGGGAAGCCGGAAAGCCACGAAGAAGGCATCGGCCACGGGACCCGCGCCAAGAATGGCAGCCATGACCACGTCGCGGACGAAACCCGTGACGCGCGAGACGAGGGTCAACCCGCCGACCGTGGCGATGCGTCTGATCATGGCAGGTTGGCCCCCTCCCCCTTGGGCAAGCTCCTAAACCAGGGCGTTGGAGGTGTCCATGAGCGCCGTTAGTAGTCCACTTTCATGAGGTAAAGGCCGCACGAAGGCGCGACGGGGCCGCAGGCGCTGCGGTCGCGCGCGTCGAGCGCCTGCTGCAGATCATTTGCGGTCCATTTGCCGTCGCCCACGAGCTTCAGCGAGCCAACCATGGACCGCACCTGGTTGTGCAGGAAGGAACGCGCCGACGCTTCGATCCTGACCTCCTCGCCGTGGCGCGAGACGGTGAGACGGTCGAGCGTCTTCATCGGCGAAGGCGCCTGGCACTCGGTGGAGCGGAAGGTGGTGAAATCGTGGTGCCCGATCAGGACCTGCGCCGCCGCATGCATGATGGCGGCGTCGAGCGGCTGGATCACATGCCAGGCGTGCTCGCGTTCTAGCGCGAGCGGCGAGCGGCGGTTGACGATGCGGTAGAGATAATGGCGCGCATTGGCCGAGAAACGCGCCTCGAAGCCTTCAGGCACCAGCTCGCAAGCGAGCACGCTGATCGGATCGGGCCGGAGTTGGGCGTTCAGCGCATCGCGGACCTTGTCGCAAGCCCAGTCCTTGGCGAGGTCGAAATGGGCGATCTGACCCAGCGCATGCACGCCGGCATCGGTGCGCCCGGCGCCGCGCGGAATGGTGTCCTCGCCAGAGAAGGCCTTGATCGCTTCGGCAAGACGGCCCTGCACCGACGGGCCGTTCTCCTGCATCTGCCAGCCGACGAAGGGGGTACCGTCATATTCGAGGGTGAGCTTGTAACGGGGCATCGCGCTAGCCCACGGTCGCGCCGGTGCCGAGCTTCACCCCGCGCAGGAAGTCTTCGGCTAACATGGGGCGCTTGCCGGCGCGCTGCACTTCTGTGAGGCGCACCGAACCGTCGCCGCAAGCGATGGTGAGGTGATCGTCGAGTACCGTGCCCGGCGTGCCGGAGATGTCGACGAGCTTGGAACGCAGCGCGCGGACGCGTTCCGTCTTGCCGTTGAGCGTCACCTCGAACCAAGCTCCCGGATGAGGCGATAGAGCACGGATTAGATTGTGCGCCTCGGGCGCCGGTTGCCGCCAGTCGATGCGGGTCTCGGACGTGTCGATCTTTTTGGCGTAGGTTGCTCCCTCGTCGCTTTGCGGTTCGCAGTCGAGTTGCTCGCGTTCCAGCTTCGCCAGAGCCTCCACCATGAGGCGCGCGCCAAGCTGCGCCAGCTCATCGTGCAGTTCGCCGGCCGTCATGTCGGCGCCGATGGGCGTGCGCCCGATAAGGCATACGGGGCCGGTGTCGAGCCCTTGGTCGAGGCGCATGATGGAAACGCCGGTCTCGCTGTCGCCGGCCATGATGGCGCGCTGGATGGGCGCCGCGCCCCTCCAGCGTGGCAGAAGTGAAGCGTGGATGTTGAAGGCGCCATGCCGCGTGCCCTCGAGCACCGGCTTGGGCAGGATCAGGCCATAGGCCACGACCACGGCGGCATCAGCGTCGAGCGCCCGGAAGCGCTGCTGCGCGTCGGCGCTTTTCAAGCTTTCAGGGGTCCGCACCAGAAGACCGTCTTGCTCGGCCGCCACATGCACCGGGGATTTGCGCACAGCCATGCCTCGCCCCGCGGCGCGTGGCGGCTGGGTGTAGATCGCCGCAACCTCGTGCCCAGCCTCAAAGACGGCACCCAGAGCCGGCACGGCAAAATCGGGGGTTCCCATGAAGACGATGCGCATGGGCCCTCTTATTCATCATGACGGGTAGCGGGGCAATCATGCCCGGTCGCGATAGAGGCCCCAGACCGCGTAAAGCGCGCTCGCGCTTGCCGCCAGAAACAGCATCGAAAGCACCCCTTTCTCGACGTTCCAGCCGAGCATGCGACCAAGGTCGTAGAGGACATAGACGGCGAAGGTGAAGGCAAGCCCGTAGAGATAAGGCCTACCTTTAAGCGCCGCGAGCACGGCGATCCCCGCGACGGCGGCTTCGAGCACGATCGATACGACGAGTAGGGTCATTGATTAGAGCGCCTCGGCACGCTTGGTCTTGGTGAATCTCTTGACCACCATGTCGCGCTTCAGCCGCGACAGATAGTCGATGAACAGGACGCCGTTCAAATGGTCGATCTCGTGCTGCACGAGCGTCGCCCAGATGTCGGCAAACTCTTTCTCCTGCTTCTTGCCCTTGTGGTCGAGAAAGGCGACACGCACGCGCGCCGGGCGCTCCACCTCGGCGGTGAAGTCGGGGATGGAGAGGCAGCCCTCCTCATACAGGCGAAGCTCGTCGGAGCGCGTGACGATCTCCGGATTGACCATGATCAGCGGCGTCTTCGGCGCGTCGTCCTTGGCCGGGTCCATGACGATCAGGCGGCGCGAGATACCGATCTGCGGCGCGGCTAGTCCAATCCCCGGCGCGTCGTACATGGTGGCAAGCATGTCGTCGGCGAGGCGACGCAACTCGTGGTCGGTACGCTCGACGGGCGCGGCCACCTTGCGCAGGATCGGATCGGGGATCGTGATGACGGGAAAAAGGGTCATGGGAGCCGCTGACATAAGGTTGGGGTTCGCGCCGGTCAACATTCACCCTCTCCCCCGTGGGGCGATTATCCCCTTCTCGACATAAGGGAGAGGGGCTTATGTTCCTGTTTTGGTCTGAAAGAACGAATCGGGCTATAGGTTCTCACCATGGCCCTTGAGCCCATTCACATCGGCGGCGTCATGCTCGATCCGGTGCTTGCCGTGATCGTGCTGGCAGGCGTCGCCGTGCTCGCGCTGATCGCGCTTGCCATCACGCTCATCGTGCATATGAGCCGACGCCGCCGCGAGGCGGAACAGCAAGCCTCAGAGCTCGCCGAACTCAAGGGCCGCTTGCAGACCTTCGCCGAGATCAGCGTGGCGCGCCAGGGCGACATTGCGCGCGCCGTCAATGAACGGCTAGATCGCATGACCCATCGCGTCGGCACCGACCTCAACGAGACGGCGCGCAAGACTACCGATTCCATCGCCAAGCTCAACGAGCGGCTGGCGGTGATTGACACCGCGCAAAAGAACCTGACGGATCTCTCAACCAACATGGTGAGCTTGCAGGAGATCCTCGCCAACAAGCAGGCGCGCGGCGCCTTCGGCCAGATGCGCATGGAAGCGATCGTCATGGATGGGCTGCCCAAG
>DATMDY010000101.1:0-6319 GCA_035557335.1 Methyloceanibacter sp. | reverse complement strand
CGCGCCCGGTCGCTTTCCACCTCTGTGAGCTGGTCGCGGTAGACGGCGGCATTGAACGCATCACGCGCCGGATCGTTGCCGCGCCCGCCGGCAAGCGGCCGCAGCAGCCCGTACAGCACGGCCGCGGTGAGGCAAGCGAGGATGATCCATACCAGCAAGGGGAGCGCTAGCCTCCATCCATCAAGGGAGGTCTAGCCATAGGGAAAGGCGGTTTGAGGGGCAAGCACCGCCGGTCGCGCGAAATGATTAATTCGCCGCAGGAATAAGCAAGTTTAGGCGGCCTAGCTGATGGCCTGCCAGGTGCCATCGGGCTGGCGGCAGGCGGTTCCCCGCACGGTCTGCGGCTGGCCGCCGATATAGACGGTGTGGGTATAGGGCCGGCAATGCGTGCTGCCCTGCTGATAGGGCTTGCCCGGTACGATCTGGCCGCGATGCTGCGATTGGGGATTGTCCCAGGGGGTCGGCGATCCGGATTGGCCATATTCCAGCGCCTGATACTCGGCCGCCGCGGCAAGCTGACGGTCGCGGTCGTCCAAATCCTTGCCGATCACATTGCCAAGGATGCCGCCGGCCACGGCGCCGACAGCCATGCCGGGAATGCGGTTATCCCTACCGCCGATCGCGGCACCCGCGGCGCCGCCGGCAACGGCGCCGACGATGGTTCCGGTGCCCTGCTTATTGCCGGGCCCGCAAGCTGCGAACATGACCGGGAGTATGGCGATGGCGACGATCGGTGTAATTCTCATAACTTCCCCCTTCCGCCTAAATCGAGGCGACGGGTCCAACACCAGATTGAACTGAACAATACTCCCACCCCGTCCTTAAGAAATAACAATTCTGGCTAAAATAGGTTTCGCCCTGGAAAACCGGGAAAAATCAGGCGGCGGGCAGCTCCAGCCGTGCGCGCAGGCCGCCTTCGGGCGAAGGTTCGAGCGCGAAGCGCCCCTTATAAAGATGAGCGAGGTCGGCGACGATGGAGAGCCCGAGCCCTGAGCCCGGCTTGCTTTCATCGAGCCGTTGGCCGCGCTTCACGACCTTTTCCCGTTCTTCCTCGGTGAGACCGGGGCCGTCGTCATCGACAATGACAGTGAAGCGGGGCTTGCCGGAGGCACGCTCGGTGCTGACGCGCACGGATGTCCGTGCCCATTTGCAGGCATTGTCGAGCAAATTCCCGACCATCTCCTCAAAATCCTGCTTCTCGCCCTGGAATTTCAATCCGGGGATCGCCTCCACCTCGAGCTCGATGCCGCGCTCGTCATAGATACGGTCGAGGGTGCGTTTCAGCGCCTTGAGCACGCTTTCAACTTCGGTCGTGTCGCCGATCAGGCTCGACCGCGCCGCCACCCGCGCCCGGTCGAGATGGTGGGTGATCTGGGTGCGCATGATCTCCGCCTGCTCGATGACCTTGTCGGAGAGCGGCCCTTGATGGGCCCGCGCCTCGTTGCGCATGACGCTGAGCGGGGTCTTGAGCGCATGCGCCAGATTGCCGACATGCATGCGCGCCCGGTCGACGATCTCGCGGTTGGACTGGATCAGTGCATTCAGCTCCTGCTGCAACGGCCTGATCTCGTCGGGAAGCTCTCCTTCGAGCTTTTCGGCCTCGCCCGAGCGGATGGCGGCAAGGTCTTGGCGGATGGCGCGCAAGGGAGAAAGACCGAAGCGCACCTGGAAGAAGGTCGCCATTACCAGCCCAAGCCCGAGCAAAGCAAGTGCGGCGATGAGCATGGTGGTGAATTCGGCAATGTCGCGCCCGATCTCGCCCGCGTCGCCCGCCACCGCATAAGAATAAGGCTTCGATTGCGGGCCGCCCGGCCTGATCTCGCGTTCGACGATGCGCAGATTTTGGCTGTCGGGACCGGGCGCGTAGCCGCGCCATGTCAGGCTTTGATCGGGGGAGATGGCGCTCTGGCTGGGCAGGTTGAGCTGCTGATCAAGCAGGGAATCGGAGACGAAGACGGGGCGCGTGGCGCCGTCGAGCGGCTTGATCTGCCAGTACCAGCCGGAGAAGGGGATGGTGAAGATCGGCTCACCGAGGCTGGCGGGCTCTTTGGGGGAAGTCGCGCCGCCTTCCGTGGTCGAGGCGACGAGACTCGTCAGGTAGACGTTGAGGCGTGCGTCGAAATTGCGTTCGACGGCCTGGCGGTAGAGCGAAGACAGGAGGATGGCGGCGGCGGGGATGACCACGAGGGTCCAGGCCGCGGCCGAGGCGAACAGCCGGAAGGCGAGAGAGCTAGGCCTCATCTGGCGTGTCGGAGAGGCGGTAGCCGAGCCCTCGGACGGTCTTGATGAGGTCCACGGGGAGTTTCTTGCGCAAGCGCCCGATGAACACCTCGACCGTGTTTGAGTCGCGATCGAAGTCCTGCTCGTAGAGATGCTCGACGAGCTCAGTGCGGGACACCACGCGCTCGCGATGCAGCATGAGATAGTGGAGCACGCGATATTCGTGGGAGGTGAGCTTGATCGCCTGACCGTCCACCGTCACCCGCGCCGTCTTGGTGTCGAGCCTGAGGGGCCCGCATTCCATCTCGTTGCGGGCGTGACCGGCCGAGCGGCGGAGCAGCGCGCGCAAGCGCGCCAGCACTTCTTCCATGTGGAAGGGCTTGGCGACATAGTCGTCGGCGCCGGCATCCATGCCGGCCACCTTGTCGCTCCACCGCTCCCGCGCGGTAAGGATCAGGACCGGCATCTTGCGGTCGTCGCGCCGCCATTGCTCGAGCACGCTCAAGCCGTCCTTCTTGGGGAGGCCGAGATCGAGCACGACGGCATCGTAAGGCTCGGTGTCGCCGAGGAAGTGCCCCTCCTCACCGTCGAAAGAGGTATCGACGGCATAGCCCGCCTCGCTCAGCGCGGCCACGAGCTGACGGTTAAGGTCCGGATCGTCCTCGATGACGAGAAGCCGCACGCGACACCTTCCCTACGGCCATGCAAGATGACCGAATCCTCCTAGAACTGTCCGGTCTTAGCGTCAATCTTATGGTTGGTGACGTCGCCCTTGGGGCCGAGCACCGACACTTTATAGAAGTAGCGCCCGTTGCTCTCGCACAGGCTGGCATGGAGGATCTTGCCTCCCGTCTTTGCCTGGACTGTCTTGTAAACGACGTTGCCGGGAACGAGTCCGTTCTTGGCGATGAGCGACCCCGCCTCTTTCCAGGGCAGGCATTCCGCCTTGGCAGGGAGCGCCATCGTTCCGAAGACCATAGCCGTCATGGCCAGAACGGCTATTTGTCTCATTACCCAGTACATCGCTCCAGTCCCGCTTGTCAGGTCCGCTTTCTTGCCGCGGACCCTAAGGGAGGGCGCATGAACGCCGCATGAACGCGGAAACGCCTATTTTCCCTTCTTTTCGTCGACCTTGACCCCCAAGGCCGCGAGCCCAAGCCCGCCGAGAACGATCGGCAGCTTGGCCATGAGGTCGGTCAGCGTCATGTCGCCGACCGCCCAAAGCGCGACAGTCGAAAGCGCGGCGGTCAGCCCAAGGATCTGCGTGCGGTAGCCTTTGGCGAAGCCGCCGGTGATGAGCCAGGCGATATTGTGCATTGCAATTCTCCTTTGCGAGTTTCGTGAAGATCAAAGCGTTCAAGTAGCGCGGAGCGCGGTAGCGCAAATCAACCGCGCTCAAGCAGCGAAGCGGTAGCGCAAACTAAGATGGCCAGCGAAATCCGAGCAGGCGCGACGTGGCGTAAGGCGCGAAGCACACCCGATCGGATTGATTGCCGCCGAGACAGACGAGACGTCCGCCTTCTTCATGATCGAAGAAGGCGATGTGGCCCTGCCAGGTCGAGTTGCCGCGCTTGAGCACGACGATGCAGCCTTGCCGCGGCTGCTTCAGCTTCTTGCCCCAGTTGAGATAGGACCGCGCAAGCAGCGAGCCTGAAGACTTGATACCCGCGCGCTTCAGCATGGCGCCGACAAAGGCCGCGCACCACGGCACGCTGTCATGCTTCACGCCGGCATGCCCCGCGTCGCGGTAATAGGCGACGACCGCGGGATTGTTCGCTCCGCCCGGAGCTTCCTTCACGCCCCGTTCGGCAAGGGCAAACTCGTACCAGGACGGCAATTGCATTTCGCATCTCCAATAAAAAAGCCGCCTCGCGGCGGCTGAGCTAGGCGTCACGTTCCCCCTCTCCCCTTGCGGGAGAGGGAGAACGGGAGTCAGACCGAAGGCGGAGAGCGCATCGCGCGCCATTGCTGCACAAGCTTGAGCGCGACCAGCACGAAGGAGGCGAGTCCGGTCAGACTGCCGACGGCAAGCGTCATCAGATGCAGCCAAGGAGATACCGCCGCGGGATCGATCATGGCAGCGGTGATCGAGACGCTGGCTCCGGCGCCGCCCGCAGCGGCTGCCTTGGTCGTGCTCATAGGTTCCACGGCGCGGTAGATCATGGCGAAGATCGCCGTCATGTTGTTTCCAGTCAGGCAAATGTTGAGGAGAAACGCCTCAGAGCGCAGCAACGGGATCGTAGGCCGGATCAGGCATAAAGCCCTTCGGTCGCGGTCGAGCGGTCAGCATTGCCGGGGAAATAGCTCCCGCCGCCGCCCGCCCTCGCTTCTCAGCCCCAAGATTCCGCTTGCCTACTAAATGGATTGAGCGCCTCGCTGGACGGTTAGGCTGGTTCCAAGGAGAAGGCACTCATGAACTACACTCTCATAAGGCTTGTTGTTCTAGCGGCAGTTTTATCCGTTCCCGGGTCTGCGGTGTTTGCCGCTTCCTGCTCGACTTGGAACTGGCAAAGCGAGGGGGTTTATTGGCGAACGTGCGTCAACGATGATGGCTCGCAGCAATGCTATCAAGCCACTGACGAATCCGGCTCCAATGCCGTGGAAGTCTCCTGTTAAGAGAAACGAGTTTGGGGGGCGTCGGCTTCGAAATCAGTGCTTGCCGGTTGTTCCTCCGTTATCACCCAACGGTCGGCTTTGAGGAGTCAAGCCGACGGCCTGACGATATTGCGTCCAGTAGCGGTCGAAACCGAGCGTGACGAGACCGGCACCCGTGAAGTGCGGCTCGTTGCACGGAATACAATTGACGGGGGCGTGGTAGATGCCCTCGTTTTCTTCCGCGAGCTCGCGCAAGGCTTGGTCAATGTCTGCCGCGTTGGGCTTGCAGAGCCCCCCGACGATGAAGGGCGCGCTCTCTTTCATCAAGCCATCGGCTTTGAGGTTGTCGATCAGCTCAAGGACCCTCGCCTTGTAGACCGCAGGATCGGTCGCCCTTTGCGAGCCCTGATCGGCCTCACCTTGGTGCCAGAGCACAACGCTCGCCGGCCCCTGGCCCGAAGCCGCATAGACATCTGTCAGCGTCTCATACATGAAGCCGCTGCCCTTGACGAAATCGGCGCTTGGAGTCTGTTGCTTACCCCCCTCCCGACAACGCGAGCGCGTTGTCGACCTCCCCCTCAAGGGGGGAGGTGATCAGTCTTCGAAATTCCTGCCGTAGCTCAACATACTTGCACCGTCTAGGATGCCGCGTGGATAGAGGAGGACTGCCATGACCGACGCCAGGGACAAGACATCCATCGGCCGCCGTGATTTGATGAAGGGTGCGGGTCTTGCCGGCGTGACGGCGGTCGCACCTTCTGTCGCCAAGGCCGAGACGATGCCAAAAACACTGTCTGCCGAGGAAGTCCGCGAATTGCTGAAACTCGAGCCGAACCAGACCTGCGGCTTCGTGCGCGTCACCTATAAGAGCGCGCTCGAGATCGCGCCGGGCGGCCTGCCCGCGCCGTTCGCCGACGGGCGCCCGCTAGGCAGCGCGCTCTATTTCATGATGACGCCCGAGGAGCCGGTGAAGCTGCACCGCATCCTGAACGACCAGCTCTATCATTATTATCTCGGCGACCCGATCGAGCTGCTGCTGCTCTACGAAAGCGGCAAGAGCGATCTGGTGAGGGTCGGGCCGGACATTGCCGGCGGCCAGAACGTGCAGCTGTTCATCCCCGGCGGCACGTTCCACACCGCGCGCCTCATCGCCGGCGGAAGATGGTTCCTCGGCGGCTCGACCGAATGGCCCGGCGTGGTGGTGGCGGAAGATGTCCAGCTCGGCAACGCCGACGCGCTCGTCGCGAAATTCCCCGATCGCGCCACCGAGATCCGCACGTTCCCCATGCCGGCGACGGAATGAGCGCTAATCGCTTCATGTGCAGCGATGTGACGAGGAAACCTTTAAGCCGCCGCGGCCTGCGCCGGCTCGGTCACGGCGCGATAGCGCACGATGCCGTGGAAGGTGTCGCCGTCGGGATCGAGCCGCGCCTCGGAGAACCCGTAGCGCAGATTGATGAGATAATGATCCTCGAGAAGCAGCGGCTTGTCGTGCAGCACCGCT
>DATMDY010000100.1:0-5662 GCA_035557335.1 Methyloceanibacter sp. | reverse complement strand
CGTTCGCGCGTCGCCGCTGCCTCATCCCGGCGACCGGCTTCTTCGAATGGGAGCAGCGCGCCGACGGCAAGCAACCGTGGCGCTACCGGCGCAAAGACCTTGAACCGTTCGCCTTCGCCGGGCTTTGGGAGTTCGCGCGGCTAGGCGGCGAGGACATCGTCTCGGCCTGCATCATCGTCGGCGATCCGAACGACCTCGTCGCCCGCGTGCATGACCGCATGCCGGTCATCCTCATGCCGGAGGACTATGACCGCTGGCTCGGCGCGAGCGCGACACCCGAGGAATTGCGCGCGCTGCTCAAGCCATACGACGCGAAGCTGATGGAGGCCTATGCCGTGAGCCGCGCCGTCAACAGCGTCAAGAACGACACACCAGACTGCCATGAGCCGCTCTGACTGAGCTTCGTTCGCGCGCGTTATTCTGTCTCCACGAGCCCCGAATTGATCAGCCGCCGGTGGAAGGCGAGGATCTGGCTGCGCGGGTCGCAGCCGAAATAGCGGCCGGCGCACTCGACCATCAGCCGCATGCGCTCGCGCTGCATGCCTGACAGTGGCAGGCCGGCGGCATCGAGCATCACCGTGCCGAGATAGGCGATGTCCAGCGGGTCGTAATGCGGCAGAGGCGGCACGGGATAATTCAGCCCTTCCATCGTATAGAAGCTGACGTAGGGGCCCGGCGCGCCGTCCGGACCGATATCGGGACTGTCGTCCCCCCATACTTTGTTGATCAGATCGTAGGCCGCGCTCGGCTGATGATCGCCGTAGCGCACCACCAGCACCTTCTCGCGCGTAAAGCGGCGCTTGAGCTCGGCCATCAGGAACTCGCCGTCGCGCATGGCCATGCCGGCGCGGCGAAGATATTCGCTCATCTCCGCCGAAGTGCCCGGGCCGCCGCCCGGCACGTCAACTTCCGGCATGTATACGCGGTCGTAGGGACCGTGCGAGGCCATGGTCTGGATATAGATGAAGAGCGGCTGCTCGGAGGATTTGATGTGCTGCTCCATGGCGTCGAGCGCGTTCTGGAAATAGACCCGATCGCGCTCGCGATTGGTCGGCGCCTTCTGGGCGGCCTGATCGAGAATCTCGGAGAAGCCGATCGAGCGGTAGAACCGGTCGAGCCGGAGGAAGCCGTTGCTCATGGGGAACAGCATCAGCGTGCGGTAGCCGCAATTCCTGAGCGTCTGCGGCAGAGTTTCGTTGAGCCGGCCCTCCATGAGCACCTGCACGAACATGCGCATGTCGCCGAAGGCCTTGGTCGAGATGCCGGTCAGAAGCGCGAACTCGGTGACCCACGAGCCGCCGCCAAAGGTCTCGACGCGCAGCCGGTGCAGCGACTTGTCGCCGGAGAGGAAGAACCGGTCGAGCGCGCGGTCGTATTGCAGGCCGGGAAACAGCGCGGGCGGCACCAGCGATTCCTGATGGACGAGCACGATATGCGGCGATCCCGCCGAAACCTTGCAGCGGGACTCGCTGGCGAAATCGGGCAGCGTCGTTCCCGCCGCGGCGGCCATCAACTGGCCGCGCCACAGCGTGCGCCAGGTCTCGCCCCAAGAGAGATAGAACGCGGAAACATAGGAGTTCCCCTGGGTGAACATGCGGAACGCGCCGCTCTCGGCGCTGGCACGCGGCTCGACCGCCACCGCCACCGCCACCGCGGCGATCAAGGCGGACACGGACGCCAAGCGCGAGACCCGGGCGGCATCGCAGCACCACGCCGCCCATCCGAGGACAATGGCGGCGGCGCAGGCCGCGAGCACGCTGACCACGATGCCGCGATAATCCACCCACAGGAATTCGAACGTGTCGGCGGTCAGGTAGAAGAACAGATCGTAGGAATGCAGGCCCATGTTCATGGCCGTCTGCTTCTTGAGCGAGACGAGCAGAACGATGGCGACGAGCGAGACGGCGATGGCGCTGGCGAACAGCAGGCGCCGCGACAACGCCGTGAGGAGAAAGACCAGGCCGGCCGTGACCGCGGCCGCAAACCAGAAGCGCACGGCGATCGGCTCGGTGTAGAACAGGAGGATGAAGTTTGCCGCCAGCACAGCGAGGGGCCCCGCGACACCGGCGATCCGCCGCACTCTCCCCGCTTGCAGGCTGTCCCCCATGTGACCCGCACTAGACATTCATGTCCGCCCCAGGCGTCACATTACTGTCACATGCGGCGCACGGGAAGCCCCGGGGCCATCAGGCAATCAAATGATCTTCGCTTTTCGGGAAGGCGGTGGCCGTGGCCCCGGTGTTCGCGGGTATGACGCGCCCTTTGCTACCGCCACCGCCGGCGCCTTACCGCGCGCGGCGCTTTGCGTGACCTTCGCGCTGCAGCCGATTTTCTTGCAACGCGCGCGTGTGCATCGGGCCAATTGATGACTGAACTTTCAAGCCACCCTGCGTGGTGCGGGTTGACTCGGCGGCGGGGTTGGCTCCTCAACCTCGACCGCTTCTTCGCTTTTGAGCTCGCCCTTGGCGGCCTTGACGCAAATCTCCACCGCCTCGCTGAGTGACGTCGCGTAGGCGTCGGCCTCCGCCGCCGCGAGCTTCTCCTTGGCCGCCTTGGCGTCGTCCTCCTCGCTCCAATAGGCGACCAGGATGAGCGTGCCCTTGGGCAGGATGCGCCTTAGGCGCCGCACCAGATAGCGGATATGCGCCGCGCCCGTGCCGAGGCCCAAATAAGACAGACACACGAGATTGGCCTCGGTGCCTTCGAGGCTGGCGATATGGCCGGCCGAGAGCGTCTCGTGCGGCAGCGCCTTGGCGCCGAGCCCCCGCTTGTTCAGGACCTCGGCGAGCATGGCGGCGGCGGCTTCGTCGAGCACGCTGCGCCCGCCGATGCACAGAATGGGCTCCTCCACCCACCCCGGCGCGAGCTCGGCGCGATTGACCACCGGCAGATGCCCGTCGTCGTCATCGTCCGCCTCGAGCGAGGCAAGGCCTCCTTGCACCACCGCGCCGTCGTCCTTCTCCGCCTTGCCGCGCAGCCTGGCGAACCAGCGACTCGGCTCGAAATCGGCGAGATCGACCAGCATCTCCTTGACCGTGGCGGCGATGCGCCCCGCCTGCTCGGCATCGAGCATGCCGCGCGCCGCGTCGCGCTCGGCAAGCTTCAGCCCGCCAAGCGCCACCGTACCGAGATAGGCTTGCAGGCTCTCATCCTTCAGCGCGAGCTCGGCCTGATAGGTGGCTTCCGCCGCGTCGCCCGAGAGCGTGCGCTGGTAGAAGCTCTGCTCGGGCGTCAGCGCCGGCTCGCTCGACAACAGCACATCGAAGAATTGCAGCCCCTCGACATGGCGGCCGAGCACGGCGAGGCACACGGTCAGCGGCATGGCCATCAGAAGGCCGAGCGGCCCCCACAGCCAGGTCCAGAACACGGTCGCGACCACGAGCGCGAGCGGCGACACGCCGGTGCCGCGGCCGAACACCAGGGGCTCGATCACCTGGCCCATGACCATCTCGCCGACCACGTAGAGAACGAGCGTGAACAGCACCACCGACCAGCCAGGATCGATCATCGCCGCAAGCAGGACCGGCGGAATGGCGGCGATATAGGAGCCGATGAACGGCACGAAGCGCATCAGGGCGGCGAGCACGCCCCACACGATGGGGCTCGGTATGCCGATCGCCCACAGCACCAGAGTGATGAAGGCGCCGTAGGCTGAGTTGATCAGGAGCTGGCGCAGGAAGAATTTGCTCAAGCGGTGCGCCGCGTCGTTCATGGTGGTGGTAGCGCGCTGCATGTCGGATGAGCCCGCGAGCCGGATGAGGCGGTCACGCAGATCCTCGCGCTGGAGCAGCATGAACACCACGAAGATCAGCACGATGCCGGCGATGACGAGCGGCGGCAGTACCGTGCCGGCGATGCGGCGGAATAGTTCGAACCCGGACGGGTCGCGCGGGCGGATCTCGACCTGGATCGGCTTGCCGTCGTCGCGCCAGGTCTCGAGATCGGCTTGTGGCGTGGGGCTGACGGCCTGCCCGTCCGCTTGCGGATCGATGAGCTGCTCTTCAAGCTCGGAGAGCACCTCGCCCGCCTTCTTGAACACGGGCGAGGCGGACGTTCCTTCGCGCAAGCCTTTGACCTTGTCACTGAGCGCCTGCTGGTAGGCCGGCAGGTCGGCGGCGAGCTGCGTCGCCTCGCGCGACAGGAGCCAGCCGAGCGCGAAGATGATGGCGAAGGCGAACGCCACGACGATGGCGACCGCGCCGATGCGCGGCACCTTGAAGCGTCGGAGCAGAAGCAGCGGCGGGGTGAGCACGAAGGCGAGCAGGATGGAGAGCGCGAGCGGCAATAGCACATCGCGCCCGACATAGAGCGCGGTGATGACGATGGTGGCGATGAGCAGGCTTTGCAGGATCGCCGCGCGCGAGTCGGAGGCTTTGGTGAGGAGGGGCAGCGGCGAGCGGGTCGGCATGATGGATCAAACTAGCGGATCGGAGCCGGAACCGGAATGCACGTGGCCGGGTTCCGGGGTTTTTCCGGTTCCGGGTGCGGTTCGCAATCAAATTTGGTCGATTTCCGCATAAATTCTCTATTTCGCGAGGGCCTTAACCGCGATTTTTCGAGGGGTCTCCCGCGACTGGCCGGGGCAATGCTATGCTCCGCGCCATCGACGTCTATCCAAAAAGGAGGGCCCAAATGGTCAAAAATCTGTTTGTTATGCTTGCCTTAGCTGCCGGGCTGTTCTTCCTCACCCAGACCGGCGACGCCGACGCCCGCTGGCGTTGCGGCCCCGGCGCCTGCTGGTGGACGCCGGGCTATACCGGCTACGTCCCCCCCTACGCCGTCCGCTGGGGTGCACCCCATCGTCCGCACTGTTATTGGCGGGTCGGCCGTCGTGGCGCATGGCGGTACGACTGCTAGCAGAACGAAATTGAACCAGCGGGCCTATGGGCCCGCTGGCATTTCCCGAAGGTGCGCACTCGCGCTTAGGCGACTGCGCCGCTCCGATGCATCGGCTTGAAGATCAGGCCGGATTTCAGTGTCTCGGCGTCGCACAGATATTGGAACGCCGTCTTTCGCTCCTTGTCGAAGATATCGACATATTCCGTCCATCCCCACACCAGGATCACCGCCTTACCCTTTGCGACGCGGTCGGCGATGTTGCGCGTAGCCAGACACTCCACGATGCTCGCGCTGGTGGCGTCGCGGCCCAGCCTCGGCGTGCCGGAATTCGCCGCGCGCGCCGGCAGAGGCATGATCGGAATGTCCTCTCCGTCCACCGGCTCGTGAACGCTGACCTCGGCGGCGCTGCGCTGGTCGAAGGCAGGGGTCTGGCCGCTGTTCTTGTACACGAGCTTGATCTTGACCACGCCCTCGGCCTCCGGCGCTTCCACGAATTCCAATTTCTCCACGTCGACATAGGCGCGAAGCTCCGACTCTTCCTGCCGGCGCACCAGGCTGAGCGCGCGGGCAATCTTGCGAGCCGCCAACGCCGCGGCGATGAGCGAGAGAAGCATCAGCGCCAGCAGCGTGGCGGCGCCGGCGGCGATAATGGTCTGCAAGCGGGCAAGCCGCGCGCTGCGGTGTGCCGCCGAAGCGGTGCGCTCAGCTGCGATAGCGGTCCTGTCGGCAGCCTCAGCCGCTTTTTCCGCCGCTTGCGCCTGGCGCAATTGCTGACAGAGATCGGCCTCGTAAGGGTGGCGGTAATTCTCGCAAGGCTTCTCAG
>DATMDY010000099.1:0-14029 GCA_035557335.1 Methyloceanibacter sp. | reverse complement strand
CGCTCGATCCTGAGCCCGCTGCTCCCAGCAAGCCGGCAACGCCGTCTGCGCAGGGCGATACCACGGTGCGCGTGGTCAAGACCACGACCATCCTGCCGCCGGGCGCCACGTCGCTCGCCGAGGAGACGGAAGCCGAGGGCGGTGCCAAGCCTGACGCCAAGAAGCCGTCCCAAGGGACGGACGACGTGGCCGCGTCGCCCGAGATCACCGGCCACGGCAGCTCGCGCCTGGCGAGCGTCGAACACTTGCCGGCGCCCGATCCGATGTCGGGCAACAGCTTCCGCTGGCCGGTCAAGGGGCGCGTCATCGCGCAATTCGGCGCGCGACCCGGCGGCGGCCATAATGACGGCATCGATCTCGCCGTCCCCCAGGGCACGTCGGTGCAGGCCGCCGAGAACGGCGTGGTGGCCTATGCCGGTAACGAGCTCAAGGGCTACGGCAATCTCGTGCTGGTCCGCCACGCCAATAACTGGGTGTCGGCCTACGCGCATAACGATGAGCTGCTGGTCAAGCGCGGGGATAAGGTGCGCCGCGGCCAGGTGATCGCCAAAGCGGGCGCATCCGGCTCGGTCAGCCAGCCGCAGGTGCATTTCGAGCTGCGCAAGGGCTCGCGCCCCGTCGATCCGACGAAATATATGAGTAGCGCCACCGCCGCCGGCGACTAGTCGCTAGCGACTAGCCAAGCGGCGTGCCGAGGCGGCCAGCGAGATCCTGTATATATTGCCAGGCGACGCGGCCAGAGCGGCTGCCGCGCCCGCGCGCCCATTCGAGCGCCTCTCTACCAAGCTGATCCTCTGAGGCGTTGAGGCGGTAATGCTCCGAATAGCTTCGCACCATGGCGAGATAGTCGTCCTGGCTACAACTGTGAAAACCGATCCACAGCCCAAAACGATCCGAGAGCGAAAGCTTCTCCTCGACCGCCTCTGACGGATTGATGGCAGTCGAGCGCTCGTTCTCAACCATCTCGCGCGGCATCAGATGCCTTCGGTTCGATGTGGCATAGAACAGGACATTCTCCGGCCGCCCCTCGATGCCGCCTTCGAGCACGGCCTTCAGTGATTTGTAGGAGGTGTCGCGCCCCTCGAAGGAGAGATCGTCGCAGAACAGAATGAAGCGGTGCTCCGGCGCTTCACGGAGATGCGCCAGAAGACGCGGCAGAGATGAAATATCCTCGCGATGGATCTCGACCAGCTTCAAGCCATCCACTTCACCGTGCACCGCCTTGACCAGGGAGCTCTTGCCCATGCCGCGCGCGCCCCACAGCAGCGCATTATTGGCCGGCAGCCCGCGCGCGAAGCGCCGCGTGTTGGCGAGCAGCGTATCGCGCATGGCATCGATGCCCTTGAGCAAGCCGAGCGGCAGACGGTTGACCTCGCGCACGGGCTGAAAGGCCTCGCTGTCTGCATACCAGACAAAGGCGTCGCCCGAATCGAAATCCGGGGTGTCGATAGGACGCGGGCCGAGACGCTCGAGAGCCCTGGCAATTCGCTCGATAAGGCCTGAAATCGGCTCGTAAAAGTTCATATCTGGCCCGGTTGCAAAGGCCACGGGGGCGGCTATAGTCGCGGCGCCTTCGCGCATAAATGCCCGGCCGGCAGTCGATCAAGGGGCCTCAGGAGCCGAGGGTGGCCATCCTTAAGCCAAGCAAAGGACAGGAGCAATGACCGGATACGCCTATGCTCAGGCCGCCCCAGGCGCCCTCGACATGTTCAGCAGCCTGCTCGTCCCGACCATACTGATCATCGGCATCATGTATTTCCTGATGATCCGTCCGCAGCAAAGGCGGTTGAAGGAGCACAGGGACATGGTCGCCTCCATCCGCCGCGGCGATACCGTGGTGACCGCCGGCGGCATTGTCGGCAAGGTGGCCAAGGTCGAGGATCAGGAGGTTCAGGTCGAGATCGCCGACAACGTGAAGATCAAGGTTCTGCGCTCAACCATCTCCGAAGTGCGCGGCAAGGGGGAGGGCGCCCCGGCCGGTAAGGCCAAGGCGGCTTCCGGATGAGGCCAATACCGTCTAGTTTCCCCGCCCGTTAGCCCGACCCGGAGTCTTAAGAAGCGGCAATGCTGCATTTCCAACAATGGAAGCTGATCTTGGTGTCCGTCGTGGTCATCCTCGGACTCCTTTATGCGCTTCCCAACCTCTTCCCCACCTCGACCATGGAGCGCATGCCGAGCTGGCTGCCCCATAAGCAGGTCAATCTCGGCCTCGACCTGCAAGGCGGCGCCCATCTCCTCTATCAGCTCGACGAGAAGGAGATGGTCGAGGATTGGCTAAACACCATTCGCGGCGACGTGCGCGAGGCGCTCCGCCGCAGCCGCATCGGCTACACCGACCTGGTGCAAAATGTCACCACGCGCAGCGTGTCGGTGAAAATTCGCGAAGGCGGTGACCTGGACAAGGCCTTTGAGGCGCTTAACAAGCTCGCGGTTCCCGTGGGCGCCGATGTGTTCGGGGGCTTCGCCGGTAACGATCTCGAAGTCGAGCGCCAGGGCAGCGATGGGATCAAGCTCACCGTCACCGATCCCGGCCTGACTCACCGCATGACCTCGGCCATCCAGGCGTCGATCGAAACGATCAGGCGGCGCGTCGATGCCATGGGCACCACGGAGCCCAGCATCCAACGCGAAGGGCGAAACCGCGTGCTGGTCCAGGTCCCCGGCGTATCGGACGTCGAACGCTTGAAGCATCTGATCGGCGAGACCGGCAAGCTCGAATTCAAGATGGTCGATCCGTCGGCCGATGCCTTGCAAATCGCCCAGACTAAGCAAGTGCCCCCAGGCGATGAACTAATCTATTCCAGCGACGATCCGCCCGTTCCCTATGTGCTCAAGGACCAGGTGTTGGTCAGCGGACAAAATCTGGTCGATGCCCAACCGGGCTTCGACGGGCAGACCGGCGAGCCGATCGTCACCTTCCGCTTCGACGCCGCCGGCGCCAAGCGCTTCGGCAGGGTGACTCAGGATAACGTAGGCTTGCCCTTCGCCATCGTCCTCGACAACAAGGTCATCTCCGCGCCGGTCATTCGCGAGCCGATCCTGGGCGGCACCGGCCAGATCAGCGGCAATTTCAGCGTGCAGGAGGCCAACGACCTTTCCGTGCTGCTCCGCTCTGGCGCACTGCCGGCAAAGCTCACCGTCATCGAGGAGCGTACGGTTGGCGCGAGCCTCGGCGCCGACTCGATCGAATCCGGCAAGATGGCTGCCTATTGGGGCTTAGGGCTGGTAGTGATCTTCATGTTTGTGGCATACGGCCTGTTCGGCCTGTTCGCCAATCTTGCTTTGATCATCAACGTTGCGCTCATCTTCGCCGTCCTCTCTCTCATGGGTGCGACGCTCACGCTTCCCGGCATCGCCGGTATTGTGCTCGTCATTGGCATTGCGGTCGACGCCAACGTGCTGATCAACGAGCGTATCCGCGAGGAGGTCAGATCTGGCAAGTCGCCATTCGCCGCGGTCGAAGCGGGCTATACACGAGCTCTCACGACCATCATCGATTCCAATGTGACGACCCTGATCGCGGTGCTCGTCCTGTTCTGGATGGGCTCGGGTCCGGTGCGCGGATTTGCCATCACGCTGACCGTCGGGATCATCGCTTCGATGTTCACCGCCGTGACTGTTACGCGCCTGATGGTTGCCTACTGGCTGCGTTGGGCTCGTCCCCGGGCCCTACCGCTTTAAGGATAGCCGCATGTTTCATGGCATTCAGTTCATCCCGCCGGACACTAAGATCGATTTTGTCGGCTACCGGACGATCACCTGGGTCATCTCCGCGCTGCTGACCGTGATTCCTATCTTTCTCGTCTGGCATCATGGCCTGAACATGGGCATCGACTTCCAGGGCGGGACGCTGATCGAGATTCAGACCAAGCAGAGTCCGGCCGATCTTGCCGAGATCCGCAGCAAGGTCGGTCATCTCGGTCTCGGCGAGGTGCAGATCCAGGAATTCGGCGCGGCGAATGCCGTACTCATTCGCATCGCCTCCCAGCCGACCGAGCAGGAGCAGCAGCAATCCATCGCTAAAGTGAAGGAGGCGCTCGGCGAGGAGGTGGAGTATCGCCGTGTGGAAATTGTCGGGCCGACCATCTCCGGTGAGTTGATTGCCGGGGGCACACTTGCAGTGGTCGTGGCCATGATCGGAATCCTGATCTATGTGTGGTTCCGCTTCGAGTGGCAGTTCGGCGTGGCGGCTATCGCCTCGCTGGTGCACGACATTACGGCCACGATCGGCCTCTATGCCATCCTCCAACTCGAGTTCAATGTGTCGAGCATCGCCGCCATCCTTACCATCATCGGCTATTCGTTGAACGACAAGGTGGTGATCTTCGATCGCGTGCGTGAGAATTTGCGTAAGTACAAACGCATGCCGCTGGTCGAGCTGCTCGATCTGTCCATCAATGAGACGCTGTCGCGGTCGGTGCTGACCCACGTCACGACTTTTCTTGCCATGCTGCCCTTCTTGTTTTTTGGGGGAGAGGCCATTTACGGCTTTGCGCTCGCCATGATCTTCGGCATCGTCATCACCACCTATTCCTCGATCTTCGTGGCGTCGCCGATGCAGCTGATCCTTGGCGTGAAGCGTGATGCTTTCAGCGTGGCGCCGGCGCCTGCCAAGGGCAGGGGAGAGGCTGCGGCGCGCGCCTGAACGGAAAGGCCAGGGCCTTGCATGAGGCCGAGCGAGGCAACACCGTACGGCGCATCGCCCGCGCTGGCGATCCCGACCGTAGCCTCGCTGCCCTGTTCGAGCCGCCCGGCACACGCGCCGGCCTCTTCGCTCTCTATGCCTTCAATGTGGAGCTGGCCCGCATCGCCGAGCAGGTGAGCGAGCCCAGCCTCGGTCTCATAAAGCTGCAATGGTGGCGCGAGGCGATCGAGCGCGCCGGGAAGGGCGAGGCTACCGGGAACCCCGTCGCCGACGCTTTCGGCGAAACGCTTCGCCGCCGCGCGCTTTCGCCCACGCGCATAGAGACGCTCATCGGGGCGCGCCATTTCGATATCGCCGAGAGGATCATGCCGGATTGGCAAGCGCTCGAAGCCTATCTGCGCGACACCGCTGGAACCCTGTTCGCCTTGACGGGAGAGATCGTCGGCGCGCGGGGGCCGGCCCTTGAGCCGGCCTGTGAGGCCGCGGGACAGGCTTTTGGCCTTACCGGATTGATGCGGGCATTGCCGGTGCATGCCGCCAAGGGCCGCGTCTATCTCCCCGCCGACATGCTCCGCCGCCACGGCACGTCGCCAGAGCGCATCCTTGCCGGCGAGACGGGCGATGGTCTCAAGCACGTGCTGGGAGAACTACGCCAGAAGGCGCAACATGCCCTGGATGAGGCCATGCGGCATCTAACCGAGCTCGACACGCCAACTCGCATGGCCTTCCGGCCTCTTAGCCTGGTCGAGCCCTATCTTGTATCGCTTTCCAAAAGCGGACGTGATCCGCTGCATCAAATCGCCGAGATCAATCCGCTTACTCGCCTGTGGCGCATGGCGCGCTGGTCGTAGTGCGGCGCTATTCGGCCGCCATCGAGACCGGGCCGGTCAGCCAGCGGTCGAGATCGGCGAGCGCGCGGGCGCTGAGCGCGCGTTTACGCTCGAAGGTCTTGCTGCTTCGAGCGCCTTTGCGTTTCTTGGCCCGCGGGGTGGCGATCGGCGGGAACAGGCCGAAATTGATGTTCATCGGCTGGAAGCTGCGCGCCCCGCCTTCGCCGTCGACATGCAAGTGCCCGCCGGTGATGTGATGTAGCAAGGCCCCCAAGGCAGTGGTGCGCGGTGGCGGCGACAGCGCGAGTCCCAATCGTTCCGCCGCGGCGAAGCCGCCCGCGATGAGCCCGATCGCCGCCGACTCGACATAGCCTTCCACGCCGGTGATCTGTCCGGCGAAGCGCAAACGCGGCGCGGCCTTAAGGCGAAGGTGAACGTCGAGCAGCTTCGGACTGTTCAAGAAGGTGTTGCGATGAAGCCCGCCAAGCCGCGCGAAGTCGGCCTGCTCGAGTCCCGGGATGGTGCGGAAGACGCGCACCTGCTCGGCATGCTTGAGCTTGGTCTGGAAGCCGACCATGTTCCACAGCGTGCCGAGCGCGTTGTCCTGACGAAGTTGGACTACCGCGTAGGGTTTCTCGCCGGGCCGGTGGGGATTGGTGAGGCCGACGGGCTTCATCGGGCCGTAGCGGAGCGTCTCGCGACCCCGCTCGGCCATCACCTCGATGGGGAGGCATCCCTCGAAATAGGGCGTGTCTGCTTCGAAGTGCTTGAAAGCGGTCTTTTCCGCGGCGAGGAGCGTGTCGATAAAGGTCTCGTATTGCTCCTTGTCGAGCGGGCAGTTGATGTAATCGGCGCCGTCGCCGCTAGGTCCAGCTTTGTCGTAGCGGGACTGGCACCAGCAAATATTCATGTCCAGCGAGTCCAGATAAACGATCGGCGCGATGGCGTCGAAGAAGGCAAGTTCGGCTTCGCCGGTGAGGTTTTGGAGCGCGAGCGCGAGCGCGGGCGAGGTGAGGGGACCCGTCGCCACGATGACGTTGTCCCAGTAAGGGGGCGGCAGGCCGCTCACCTCATCGCGGACGATCGTGATCAAGCGATGGTTCTCGAGTTGTTGGGTGACTTCGACGGCGAATTTATCGCGGTCGACGGCCAAAGCGCCGCCGGCGGGTAGGCTATGCCGGTCGGCGGCGTGCATGATCAACGAGCCGGCCCGGCGCATCTCCTCATGCAGGAGGCCTACCGCGTTGGTCTCCCATTCGTCGGAGCGGAAGGAATTGGAGCAGACGAGCTCGGCGAACGCCCCGGTCTGATGGGCCTCGGTCAGGCGTTTCGGGCGCATTTCATGGAGCACGACAGGAACGCCGGCTTGGGCGATCTGCCATGCCGCCTCGCTCCCGGCGAGGCCACCCCCAATCACATGAACGTTCGCCACCATGACGGTTACTAGGCCCGCAATAAACAGGTGTCTCAAGCTGGTAGCAGAAACTTTGAACCAACGCGTTACCAGAGAATACCTGGCTATAGATTGGGCAAAACCCTGAATCTCTGTTCAGGTTTTGGGCATTTTCAACTATGCTTCGCGATCGGAAGCCGAATCGTTCTTGCGAAAAGATAGGCTTCTGCTCATCGAGCCGGTGGACCGCCGGCACTAACGGCGCATCCGCCTGCTCTCGCAATAAGGGGGGTGAGATGTCCTTGAATACTGCACTTGCGATCAGTCTTGGCGTGCTTGGCGCCATCGCCACATGGCTCTTTCTTGGGCCGCTCGGCGGGGCACTGGCCATTTGGGCTGCCTTCATCGCCTGGGGATGCTTCTTCCATTCGGGCGGCAAGGAGGGAGGCCTGCAATCGACGATTCTCGGCACGGCCGCCGGAGCCGTCATCGCCGGGATTACGCTTTGGTTCGCGCTAAAAAGCGGTCTTGGCGACAGGCTCGGTGTGCCGGTCTGGGCCGCGATCTGCGTGGGCATTGGCGTGGCGGCGATGGTGCTGCTCGCCAATATTTCGGTCTTCAGCAATATCCCGGCGCAGGTCTATGGTTTCGCCGCCACCGTGGCGCTGACCTTGCTCACGAACAGCGCCGATAAATTAACCGAGGCTTCCCTGGCCAATCCGGAGATCGCCATCATCCTGTCGATGATCATCGGCGCCGTGTTCGGCTATGTGTCGGAGAAGGTCGCCGGGCTGCTGGCCGGAGAGAGCCGCGCTCACGCCAAGGCCTGAGCCGCGACGCCACTGATTGTTACCCGCGGGGCGATCGGCCCCGCGGCCCTGCATGATCAGGTAACGGCTTGACCGCCGGATGATGGCGCTTACCCTCTTGCCCGCGTTTGCCCACGCAGACGTGGGCTCATTCTTTCCCCCCTTTGGCTATTTCGCCGGCTCGCGGCCGAAAAGCTTGCGCAGCTCGTCCTTGGCCTGTTCCAGCCGGTCGCGGTCGGTTCCAGACAGGCTCTTGCCGGCGCGGTTGATATAGAAGGCCAGCATCGACATCGCCGAGCGATAGGGGTCCGATTTGCGCTTCGTGCTCGCCTCCGCCGAGCGCTTGAGCGATGCCGCGATCTTCGTCGGATCCTCGAGCGTGAACACGCCCTTCTCGAGGCGGAGTGCGGTGGAATGCTCGGTCACGTCTTTCGACCAGCGCTTTCCTGGTTTCCCAGCCTTTGCCGCCATCGAGTAGCATCCTTGTCGCACTGAGCATCTATCATGCCGCTGGAGCGCGGCCCGTGGTAAAAGCTACTGGAATTTGGGTTGGCGGCAACCAGTAGAAGGAGAGGCATATGAGTTCGACATCGCCTGGCAAGGTTTCGGTCGTTGCATCAGACAAGCTCAAGCGCACCGAGGTCTGGGGAGAAACCGATCCGGCCGTGCATTGGGCCGGCGCCTTCGCTGTCTATGGCGGGAGCGGAGCCACGGCCTCCTCGACCATCGTCTATGAGATCGAGCCCGGCAAGCGGCTCGGCTGGCACACCGACGCCACCGAGGAGACGCAATATATCATCGCCGGGACCGGCAAGCTTTACCTGGAGGACGGCACGACGCATGAGGTGGGACCGGGCAGCGTGTTCGTGCTGCCGACGCCCATGCGCCACGATCTGGAGAACACCGGCAAGGAGACGCTGCGCGCGGTGGCCTTCTTCTCCGCGGCGATGTTCACGCAGGATTTCGACCAGGTGATGCTGCCGCCGAAGAGCCACATCCTCGGCACACCGAACCGCGAAGGCTGAACCTTACCGCCTGAGCATCACGTTGGCGCCACACGGCGATCTAGGTAGGGGGCCTGACGCGAACGGGAGGTACATCATGTCCAGCCTGATCCTTTATCACGCCGCGCCATCGCGCTCGTCGATCGTCCGCTGGATGCTCGAGGAAGTCGGCGAGCCCTATGACCTACACGTGCTCAATCTGATGAACGGCGAGCAGAAGGCGCCCGATTACCTCGCGGTCAACCCGATGGGCAAAGTGCCCGCGCTCAAGCATGGCGATACAGTCATCACCGAAGCGGCGGCCATTTGCACCTATCTCGCCGATGCATTTCCGAAAGCCGGGCTCGGTGTGCCGATCGGCGATCCAAGCCGTGGGGTCTATCTGAAATGGCTGTTCTATGCTCCGAGCTGCATCGAGCCCGCAGTCACCGACCGCGCCTTTCCGCGCAAGGAAGAACCGCGGCGCGGCATGCTCGGCTATGGCGATTACGACACGGTGATGGATGTGGTGGCGAAGGCCGTCGAGCCGGGGCCTTATCTCATGGGGGAGCAATTCACCGCCGCCGATGTGATTGTCGGCTCGCAGCTGCGTTGGGGGATGATGTTCGACCTGTTGCCGAAACGGCCGGAATTCGTGGCCTATGTTATGCGACTAGAGCAGCGGCCCGCGCTGCAACGCGCTGTCGCCAAGGACCAGGAGCTAGCGGCGGCAGTCTCGCGCTGATCCACACTATCGCCGCTTGCGGACGTGAATGTTGACGTCGAGATCCACGTCCTCGACGCAGGTCTGCGTGGTACGGTGCCGGCTGCCTTCACGCCACGGCCCGTCGCGCAAGGCGGCGTCCTCGACCTGCGCGAGATCGAGACATTTCCAATTGCCGCCGGGCGGCAGGGGCGAGCTGCTCTCACCGCCGAATTGAAAGGCAAGGACGCGTTCCTTGCCGCCCGTGTGGCCGATGATGAGCGCACAAAGCTCGCGGTGATAGCCCTGATAGACGCAAACGACCTGCTTCTCGCCGAGGATCGCCTCGCGAAACAGCTCATAAGTCGCGCTCGGCATAGGCAGCTCATCCGATAAGACGGTCGTAATCGGCATGGGGGCCAATCCAGAACCAGACGAATCCTTCATCGACCGCAACGGCGAGAGCCCGGTAGTTCAAACCGATCCGAGCCGACCAGTAGCGGCCGATCCTTTTAAAATGCAAAGATGGATGTTGAGGGTTCTCCCTCAGCAGCGCGAAACTCTTATCGGCGCGAGCGCGGACTGTTTCGGGCAAGCTCTCATACGCCTCCCAAAATCTTGGGCTGGCGAAATGCTTCATAGTTCGCGCGTAAGGCCCTCACGGTGGGCGCGAATGGCCTCTTCAGCAAACTTGTCAAGCTTGCCAGCCTTGGCATCACGCTCAATGCGCTCGTCGAAGAGCTGCGCATCGTACGCTTCAAACCAGGTGCGAAACTTGGCGAGCTGCTCAGGCGTCAGCTTCGCGACCGCTTTCTTGATGTTTTCCACCGTGGTCATAGCGCAGGCTTAGCACATTTTTTTTGTCCTGTCCGTCAAGGCGAGAACGCACAAAAAATTGCGCACGACCCTAAGGACCGTGCGCAATGCGTTAGTCTATCCGCAGACAAGCGTCGACTACGGGCAGACCATCTTCCAACGGCCAAAAACGCCTTGCTTCCAGAAACAGCTGGGTCGGATTGGCGGACCCCAGGCCACGGCGTAATCCGGCTCGTTGACATCGTAGTTGACCCAGACGCATTGGTTCGCGCTGCACAGCCATTCGGCCTTGGCCGGCTGACCAGTAAAGAGAAGCGCGGCCGCCATGAGCAGCATCCCCGCCAAAATCGTTCTGATCACGCTTGAACCCTCCCACATAAACGTTGGCAAGGCGCGATTTAGCCCGGGGTCAGGCTCAAAGTCCAGTGGCTGTACCGGTGCGTTAAGGTCGCAACGGCGGGCCGAATCGCGAGGAAACGGGGATAAGTCCCCTTCCCCGGGGAGAACCCCAGTGATGACTCGTGCTATAGGAGCGGTGGTCATTCAGCTCAAAGGGGGGAAACCATGCTGGAAGCGCTACTCATCGCATTGATCGTCGGAGGCATCGCGGGCTGGCTCGCCGGCCTCGTTGTACAGGGAACCGGCTTCGGCCTGGTCGGCGATATCGTCATCGGCATCCTAGGGGCTCTGATAGCGGCCTTCCTGTTTCCCGCCCTCGGCATTGCGCTTACGCTCGGTGGCGGCCTGATTGGCGCGATTCTTCTCGCTTTCCTCGGGGCGGTCATCCTGCTTCTCGTCGTGAAGGTGTTCAAGCAGATCACCGCCTAGAGCAGGCCCTCGCTTCAGCGCCTTGTCACGCGCATCGCGGTTAGTCTCAAAGGATTAGCCGCGTACCGTTTCGCTCGCACAAACCCGTAAGCCGGGACGTCCTCTATCTGCTTACCCGGAAGTAACCGCTCGTCATTCCACGGGAGAGCGGTCTTGAAAGCGGGTTTTGGCCGCCATATCTCTATGGGTGGCTCGGTAAACCCGATTCAGAGGGAGATCAGCCTTGAAGTGGCTCCTATTCGCATTGCTGCCGGTCGCGCTCGCAGGCTGTACCGTGGGGCACATAAATCTTCCGATGACGCTCGGTCCGAGCGACACCGCCAAGGCCACATGCCTGACCTATGATGGCGCGCCAGCCTATGACGATTGCCAGTCGCCGTCGGCCGTTTCCATCCCGCCAAGCACGAATTAGCCAGCGGTCGGAGAACCTGGGACCGAGGATGCGGCGGCTTGCTCTCCTGGCGACTCTGATCTTGGCCGCGTGTCTGGGCGCGGCGCACGCGCAGTCGCCGAATGGCGTCCGGACTCTCGATCCGCTAGGCACGATTCAGTCGAAAGGCACCTGGAGCCTCGGCGTCAGGGCCGGTGACTTCATCTTCCTCGCCGGACTGCAAGGCGTCGATCCGGCGACCCATAAGCTGGTGGAAGACCCGGAAGCCCGCATCCGCCAAGCCTTCCAGAATATCAAACAGATCGCCGCATCAGAAGGCGCGAGCCTTAAAGATTGCGTGCGGCTCACGGTTTATGTCAGCGACCTGGCGCGCTACGGGCCCATGATCGAGAAGGCGCAAGCCGAATTGTGGGGCGGGCCGCCTTACCCGCCGCGCACCATGATCGAGGTGAAGCGCCTGTTCGACGACGATATCGTCGAGATAGAGAGCACGTTCTATGCGCCGGTGAAGCAGTAAGCGTGCCTCAGCCGCCACCGCGCCGCGGGGCAGATAGATCTACCGCCACTTGGCTTCCGTCACACCGCGTCCTTGGCCGCCTTCACGGGACGAGCCTTCAGAACCTTGCGGGCCGGCTTAGCCTTGAAGGTGGTCGGCTCCTTGGTGAAGGGGTTGACGCCCTTGCGCTCCGGAGTGGCCGGCTTCTTGATCACGACGAACTTGGCGAAGCCCGGCAGTACAAATGCGCCGGCCTTCTTCAGCTCCTTATGACCGACGTCCATCAGCTTCTCGAGGACGGACTTCACGTCCTTCTTCGCCAGCGAGGTCTCTTCGGCGATCTTCTGAATAAGCTCGGATTTCGACATCATGCGTTCATCCCCTCTGAGAAAGAGAGCCCTCGGCCGCCTAGCGGGCCTTGGCTGCATCTCCACCGACCATCACGCATGCCCGATTCGGCCGGAATTGTCTGCAAATAAGCCTAATCCGCAATGGATATCTCGCGTTCCGGGGAGGCCGCCGGGGCGGGATCAGGCAGCTTCCGCGCCCCTCAAGTGCCCAATAGCGAAGCGGTAGCACATCAAAAAAAGACCGCTAGCCCTTGCCGAGAAGCGCCGTGCGCTGCTTGAGCAGCGCCTCGAGCTTCGCCTCCTGATCGGCGATGCGGGCGGCGTTGCGCTCCTCGTCGGCCGCGCCGGAGAAGGCGGCGGCCTGCTCCTGAAGCTGGCGCAGATTGTCCTCGACGATCTGGATGGCCCGTTCGATTTCCGCGAGTGCCTGGTCGGTCATGGAGCTACTTCCTTCGCGTGAGCGCGGCGCGGAACGCGGTGGCGTAGCCAGCCTCGATATAAACGACCTCGAGCGTGTCGGAAGACGTAAGGCGCCCGAGATGGATGCCGTCGTCGCCCACCTCGGCGAAATAGATGCTCTTGCCGTCGAAATCGACCACGCCGACAAGGGGCTCCGTGGCACTTTGCACATCGACGCCCGCGACATTGCCCTCGGTGCCCGGGGTCTCCCAGGACTTTTCCCCCTTGAGCAGGGGGCCGTCTTGCTCGAGCACGCGCAGCGTGAACATGCCTTCGCTGACGCCGTGCGTACGTATCACCTTGAAAGGGCCGGTCCATGTGCCGGCGAGGTCGGGGACCGGCGCGGTCTGCGAAACCGGCGTGGCGTCCTCCGCCAAGGCCTGGCCGTGACCGAGCATGAGGCCCATTGCGAGGGCGAACAGAGCAAGCACGCTTTTCATCTTCATCTCCTTCACGACGATGCGACGATCGCGGTGTGATCATGGGGGATAGTAGTTTACCTGCGGGGAGAAGTTTTGTCCGCGAGCTTTGTCCGCTATGTTCCGAATCGGAACGAGTGGCTACACCGCTTAGGACAGCCCGAAGTGAGAAGCAGGACAACGCAACGATGAGGACTTCCATGATTGGCTATCGGATGTGCGCCTTGGCTTTATCGGGAGCCGCTTTCGCAATCCTTTGTTCCGCGCCGCCCGCGAATGCGGCCTCGTTCGACGGAAGTTGGAACATGTTTCTGGTGACGACCAGCGGTCATTGCGGGACGATCAAGGTCGGCCTCGCCATCAGTCGCGGCAAAATCTCCTCGACGAACGGAAAATTCGTGATGCGTCCTATCCACATTGCCGGCCTTGTGTCCGGCTCCGGCCAGGCGCGGATGAATGGCGTGGCCGGCCCGCGCAAGGCCGAAGGAATCGGACGGTTCACCCGGGCGAAGGGCAACGGCAAGTGGAACGGCACCGGGCCCTCGGGCGTCTGCTCTGGCATCTGGACCGCCGTCCGCGCCTGAAGACACGTTTTCTCTACGAAATACTTGTCATCGCCCGGCTCGACCGGGCGATCCAGTAATCACCCGCACTCCGTTACGATGAAGGTCAGGGATTACTGGATCCCGCCTTCGCGGGCAATCTAGAGCGGAAAGCTGCCCTCCCTTGCTCACATCGGCGTATACTTCATGCGTTGAGACGAGAAGGAGAGGGCTATGACACTGAAACTGCATGAAGGCGCGCTGGCGGCGCTGTTCGCGCTGGCGGTGCTCATGCCTCCCGCACCCGCGCTGGCGATGGGCGACTGGCCCGGTACGGAAACTGACAATTGCGCTAACGAAGACGG
>DATMDY010000098.1:0-5116 GCA_035557335.1 Methyloceanibacter sp. | reverse complement strand
GCCCGACGGCAGCGTGCTCGCCTGCGCCGCGTTACCGCTGCCGGATGGCGGCACGCTTCTGACCTATGTCGACGTGTCGGATTCGAAGCGCGTGGAGCGTGCCCTGATCGAGCGCACTGAGGCGCTGGAAGCCGCCGACCGCCTCAAGACCGCCTTCATCAGCCACGTGTCCTACGAGCTGCGCACGCCGCTAACTAATATCATCGGCTTCAGCGAGCTTCTGGCGAGCCCCATTGCCGGCCCGCTCACCGAGAAGCAGCACGATTATCTTGGTGACATCCGCCTATCGGGACGCACCCTGCTCGCCATCGTCGACGATATTCTCGACCTCGCCACCATCGACGCCGGCGCGCTCGATCTGAAGCTTTCCCAGGTCAAGGTGCGCGACGTGTTCGATCAGGCGGTGCAAGGCGTGGAAGAACGGCTGAAGCAGAACGACGTGGCGCTTTATATCGGCGTCGAGCCCGGGATTCATAGCTTCATCGCCGACGGCAAGCGCGTGACCCAGATCCTCTATAATCTCCTCTCCAATGCCATCGGCTTCTCGACCGCGGGAAGCAGGATCTCGCTCACTTGCGCGCGCACCGATTCCATGCTCGCCTTCACGATCGAGGATCAGGGCGTGGGCATCCCGGAAGATTACCAGCAGGCCGTGTTCGACCGCTTCGAAAGCCGATCCCTTGGCTCGCGCCACCGCGGCGTCGGCCTCGGCCTCTCCATCGTCAAGAACCTTGCCGAGCTGCATGGCGGGCGCGTCAGCCTCGCCTCCACGCCGGGCGAGGGAACGCGCATCACCGTGCTCCTGCCGCTCGAGCAAAAGGCGGAAGGCGAAGCGACGGAATTCGCCGTGCGAGTTTACAAGTCAGCGGGATGAGCGCCGCGTGGAGTCTTGACGGTGTCGACCTCGTCCGGCTCGACCTTCTCGCCAGCCGCCTCGCCCTTATCCTCCAACCTGGTGACGTCATCGCGCTGAGCGGCCCGCTCGGCGCCGGCAAGACCACCTTCGCGCGAGCGCTGGTCACGCGTTTGGGTGGCGAAGGCGAGGTGCCGAGCCCGACCTTCGCGCTGATGCAGCGCTATGAGACGCCGCGCCTTACCCTCACCCATTGCGACTTCTATCGCCTGGAGCCGTCAGACCTCGATCAGCTTGGCCTGGACGACGCGCTCGCCGAAGGCGCCGTACTCATCGAGTGGCCGGAGCGCGCTCGAAACTGGTTGCCAACCGACCGCCTCGACATCGCCATGGACGAAACCGCGGAGCCGCATCTCCGCCGCCTCGTTCTGACCGGCCACGGGAGCTGGCAGAAGCGGCTCGCGCGCCTCAGGGCGCTCACCGAATTTCTCGACGAGACTCCTTATGCCGAGGCGCCCACTCGCTATCTCCAGGGCGACGCCTCGACGCGGAGCTATGCCCGCCTGGTGCTGCCGGATCGCACCGCGATTTTGATGAATTCGCCTCCGCAGCCCGACGGCCCGCCGATCCGCGATGGCAAGCCCTATAGCGCGCTGGTGCATCTCGCCGAGAACGTGACACCCTTCGTGGCCGTGGCGCACGCCCTCAGGGAACGCGGGCTGTCGGCGCCGGCGATCTACGCCTTCGATCTCGCCCAAGGCTTTCTCGAGCTGGAGGACCTTGGCGACCTCGTGTTCGGGAGCGAGGGCCACCCCTTGGCAGAGCTTTACGGTCCTGCCGTGGACGCCTTGCTTGAGCTTTCCCAGAAGCCGCCCTCCGAAACTCTCCCCGTCGAAGGCCACAGGCCCTACAGCCTCCCCCTTTACGACGCGGACGCCATGCTCACCGAGGCTTCGCTCCTGATCGACTGGTTCTGGCCCGCTTTGCATGGGCGGGAGATGCCGGCCAAGAAGCGGGAGGAGTTTGCCGCCTTATGGCGGCCGCTCCTCGAGGAAGCGGCCAAAACGGACCTTGGCTGGGTGTTGCGCGACTACCACTCGCCGAACCTGATCTGGCTGCCCGGCCGGGAGGGCGCGCGGCGGGTCGGCATTCTCGACTTCCAGGACGCGCTGGTCGGGCCGCTCGCCTACGACATGGTGTCACTCCTCCAGGATGCCCGCCTGGACGTGCCGGAAGCGCTTGAAGCGGAGCTTCTCGCTCGCTACTGTGCCGCCCGAGGCGCGCATAGCCAGCACTTTTCGAGCGATCAGTTTGTCTCGCTCTACGCGACGCTCGGCGCCCAACGTAACTCTAAGATCCTCGGTATCTTTGCGCGATTGGCGAAACGTGACGGCAAGCGCGGCTATCTCGCTCATATCCCGCGGGTCGCGCGCTATCTTGAGCGCGACCTGGCCCACCCCGCTTTGGCAGAGCTTCGGGGGTGGTACGCGCGCGAGCTCCCAAAGGCCGGCAACCTGCCTCCCTTGGCATTGTAGGCGGAGGACGCCATGAGCGAGGCGCGCACGGCCATGGTGCTAGCCGCGGGGCTAGGCGAGCGCATGCGCCCGCTCACTCTGCGGATGCCGAAACCGCTGGTGCCGCTCGCCGGCAAGACCCTGCTCGACCATGTGCTCGACCGGCTGGCCTCCGCTGGCGTCAAGACCGCCATCGTCAACGTGCATTATCTCCCCGATCAGCTTGAAGCCCATGTTCAGGGCCGCGAGGGCCAGCCGCCGGAAATCGTCATTTCCGACGAGCGCGGCGTTCTGCTCAACACCGGCGGCGGCGTCGTCAAGGCGCTGCCTCTGCTCGGGACGGGGCCTTTCTTCATCAATAACGCCGACTCGGTGTGGAGCGAGGGCGCCGCGCCTGCCTTGAAACGCATGTTGCGGAAGTGGGACAAGGAGCGCATGGACAGCCTCCTGCTGCTCGCGCCGCTCACCACCAGCACCGGCTATGGCGGCAAAGGCGATTTCGCCATGGCCCCCGACGGGCGGCTCACCCGGCGCGGCCAGGATGAAGTGGTGCCGTTCGCCTTTGCCGGCGTGTCGCTGTGCGACGCTAGCCTGTTCGAGGATGCGCCGCAGGGCCCCTTCTCGCTGAACCTTCTGTGGGACCGGGCACTTGCCAAGGGCAGGCTTTACGGCATGCGGCTCGCCGGCCGTTGGATGCATGTTGGCACGCCGGAGGCTCTTGCCGAAGCCGAGACCCTATTCGAGCGCGAAGGTGCCTGATCCCCTGACAGTGGGGCCAAGGCTCTACACCATCCCGCCCACGGCGCCGTTCCTCACCACCCTCGCTCGCGCCCTTCTCGCCGGAGAGTTGCCGCTTCCCGGCGGGCCGAAGCCCGGCCCCCTCGTCCTGCCGCTCACTACGCTTTATCTGCCGACGCGGCGCGCGGCGCGCGCTCTGCGCGAGGCTTTCCTCACCGAGGCGGGCGGCGAATCCATGCTCCTGCCGCGCATTCGCGCGCTGGGCGATCCCGACGAGGAGGCTTCCATCATTTTCGGCGCCGACGATGCCGAAGGCGGCGGCCTCGACGGCGCGGCAGGCGCGCCAGCCATCGACAAGCTGCCACGGCGTCTGGCGCTGATGCGGCTGATCATTGCCTGGGGTCGCAGACTCCTTAGTGAGGACCCTGTGGACCGCGCCGACACCAGAATGACGATCGGGCAAGCCTCCTATCTTGCCGCCGATCTCGGCCGCCTGATGGACTTCATCGAAAGCGAGGAGGTCGACCTTGCCGCCATCGAAGGGATCGTGCCGGAAGAATTGGCCGGCCATTGGCAGTTGACCGTCGATTTCTTGAGGATCGTGACCGATCATTGGCCGCAATATCTTCGCGACAACGGCGTCGTTTCGCCGGTCGCCCGCCGCAACATGCTGATGGCGCGCGAGGCCGAGCGTCTCGCGGCAGGCGCGCCGCATCCGGTGATCGCCGCCGGCTCTACCGGCACGGTGCCGGCCACCGCGCGCCTGTTGCAGGTCATCGCCTCGCTGCCGAACGGCGCCGTGGTGCTGCCGGGGCTCGACGTCGATCTCGACGACGAAAGCTGGGCGAGCCTCGCCGATCATCCCGAGCATCCACAAGCCGGCATGGCCGAGCTTTTGCGCAAGCTCGGCATCAGTCGCCGCGACGTGGCCTATGTGCCGGGGAGCGAGCCCGACGCCGCCGGGGAAGCGCGGCTGCATTTCGTCAGCGAGACGTTTCGCCCGGCCGAGACCACCGAACAGTGGGAGAAATTATTCGAGCCCGAAGCGCCCGCGGGACGGGCGGACTTCGCCAAGGCGCTCAGCGGCATCCGATTGGTGGTGGCGCCGACCGCGCATGACGAAGCCGAGGCCATCGCGCTCATTTTGAAATCTTGCATCGAGGAGCCAGGCAAAACGGCGGCGCTGGTCACGCCGGACCGGGTTCTAGCGCGGCGCGTGCGGGCGCGTCTCAAGCAATACGCCCTCGACGTCGACGATTCGGCGGGACTGCCGGTGACCCGCACCGTGCCTGGCGCCTTTCTCGATCTGGTGCTCGGCGCGGTCGAAACCAACTTCGCCCCGCCCGCTCTCATGGCTCTGCTTAAGCATCCGCTGACGCAGCTCGGGCGGCGTCCGCGCGACATCAGGAAGGCGGCGCGGGCGCTGGAATGCGGCGCCTTCCGTGACGTCTATGTCGGCCAAGGCTTGGGCGGCGCGCGCGACGCGCTCAAGGCGCCCCGGGACGAGCGGAAACGTTTGGCACTCACCCCGGATGATCACGAAGCGGCGCTTGCCCTGGTCAAAGACCTCGAACGCGCCTTCGCGCCGCTGTTATTTTCGCAACCATCCCCGCACACCGCCGCGCAACTGGCGAAGGCCCATGTGCAGACGGCGGAAGTTCTGGCGCGCGACGCCCAAGGCTCGCCGGCGGCCCTGTGGCAAAGCGAGGCGGGCGAGGCTTTGACGGTGCTGCTTACCGAGCTGATCGACAGCGGCGCCGCCCTCACCATGCAAAGCGCAGATTACCCGCCCTTCTATCGCAGCCTTCTCGCTGGCCAGGTGGTGCGGCCGCGTAGCGCGGCGCATCCGAGACTCTTCATCTGGGGGCCGCTCGAAGCCCGCCTCCAGCAGCCCGACGTGATGGTCCTCGGCAGCCTCAACGAGGGTGTGTGGCCGAGGCCGCAAGAGGCGGGCCCGTGGCTCAGCCGTCCCATGCGCGAGATGCTTGGTCTTGCGCCGCCCGAGCGTTTC
>DATMDY010000097.1:0-3573 GCA_035557335.1 Methyloceanibacter sp. | reverse complement strand
ACTGACCGGCTCTCGCGCGAGTTCGAGGCCGTCGGCTTCTTCCTCACCGGCCATCCGCTCGACGACTATCAGGAGGTCCTCGAAGCGCTCGGCGCCGAGACCTGGATCGAGTTCAGCGCCAAGGCACGCACGCGCCGCGTGGTCGGCACGCTTGCCGCCACCGTGCTCTATGCCCGCGAGCGCAAGGGCAAGACCGGCAATTCTTATGCCTTCGTCGCCTTCTCCGACACCACCGGCCAATTTGAGGCGGTGGTGTTCTCCGAGCTTCTAGCGGCATCGCGCGCGCTGCTAGAGCCCGGCACCGCGGTGCTGCTCGATGTGGAAGCCGAGGCTGACGGCGAAAGCATTAAAGTGCGTGTGCAACGTCTTACCTCGCTCGAACGGGCCGCCGAGGCGCGCCACGCCGGCATGAAGGTCTATCTCGACGACACGCGCGCACTGCCGTCGCTGATCGAGCAGGTCGGCAAAAATGGCGGCCAGGGACAGTTCCGCCTGGTGCTTCGCCTCGACGATCTGGCGAGAGAGGTCGAGTTCGTGCTTCCGCAGGGTATTGACGCCACCCCTAAGCAGCGAAGCGCGCTCAAGCTGGTCGAGGGGGTTGCCTCGATCAGCGCCCTTTGACGGTTTCCTTCGGCCCGGTTTCCCAGGCTTTCATCCCTTGCCAAGGCGGGGGGCCATCCCTATAAACCGCATCATCTCACACGCGGGATCTAACGCGTCGCTTCGGCCATATAGGCCTAGCTCCGCTCCGGTGACCGGCTCACCCCGGTCCTCATCGTCCCGCGGCGGCAGAACCGGAAAAAGGAGTCAGCAGTCCAATGGCACTGCCTAATGTCACTATGCGTCAGCTTCTCGAAGCTGGCGTGCATTTCGGTCATCAGACCCATCGCTGGAACCCGAAGATGGCGCCGTTCATCTACGGGTCGCGCAACAATATCCACATCATCGATCTCACACAGACGGTGCCGCTCCTGCATCAGGCCCTGCTTACCGTGTCTGATGTGGTCGCCAAAGGCGGCCGCGTTCTCTTTGTCGGCACCAAACGTCAGGCCTCTGAGGCCGTCGCCGATGCCGCGAAGTCCTGCGCGCAATATTACGTCAATCACCGCTGGCTCGGCGGCACACTGACCAATTGGCGCACCATCTCCAACTCGATCAAGCGGTTGAAGACGCTCGAGGAGCTGCTGACCGGCGATCACCACGGCCTCACCAAGAAGGAGCTTTTGCAGCTCACGCGCGAGAAGGACAAACTCGAGCGCTCCCTTGGCGGCATCAAGGACATGGGCGCGGTGCCCGATTTGATGTTCGTTATCGATACCAACAAGGAATCCATCGCCGTCGCCGAGGCGCGCAAGCTTCATATGCCCGTCGTGGCCGTGGTCGACTCCAATTGTGATCCGGAAGGGATCAGCCATCCCATTCCCGGCAATGACGACGCCGGCCGCGCCATCACGCTTTATTGCGATCTCATCGCGCGCGCGGCGATCGACGGCATCGAACGGGCGCAAGGCGCAGGGGGCGTGGACCTCGGCGCGGAAGAAGGAATCACCGAACCTGAGCTTGAGGGTGAGGAGGGTGCCGAACGCGCAGCTCCTGGCGCCGATCGCCGGCCGAAGAAGCGGACCGGCCGGGGCGGCGGCAATGGCAAAGCAAGGTTCGACAGCAGGCGGCCTACAAGGAAGCCCAAACCCGTGCCTGAGGGTCAAAACTCTGAAGCCAAACCCGAAGGTCAAGAGCCTGAAGCTGCGGCCGAGACTCAAGAGTCTGAAGCGAAAGAGGATTAGCTTCGCCGCGATGCGAGCAAGAGCGTAGAGGACGACATGGCGACGATTACCGCAACCACGGTGAAAGAGCTGCGCGACAAGACCGGCGCTGGCATGATGGATTGCAAGGCGGCGCTGGCAGAAACTGGCGGTGATATGGAGGCCGCGGTCGATTGGCTGAGGGCCAAGGGCTTCGCCAAGGCCGCCAAGAAGGCGGGCCGCGTGGCGGCGGAAGGCCTGATCGGGCTCGCCGCCGAAACCAAGCAGGCCGCACTGGTCGAGGTTAATTCTGAGACCGATTTCGTCGCTCGCAATCCGCAATTCCAGGAGATGGTGAGCACCATCGCGGGCGCCGCGCTCAAGGCCACAGGCAATCTCGACCACCTCGCTAAGGCGGCATATGGATCCGGCAAAGCGACGGTCGCCGACACCATCAAGGAGATGATCGGATCGATCGGCGAGAACATGACGCTGCGGCGTGCGGCCCATCTTTCTGTCGCGAAGGGTGCGGTCGCCAGCTACATGCACAACATGCTGGCGCCGGGGCTCGGCAAGATCGGCGTCATCGTCGCACTCGACTCTGCCGGCGATGAGAAGAAGCTCGCGAGTCTTGGCAAGCAGATCGCCATGCATATCGCCGCGGCCAATCCGCAGGCTGTCGACGTCGCGAGCCTCGACCCTGCTTTCGTTGCCCGCGAACGCGCCATTCTGGTCGAGCAGGCCAAGGAGTCAGGCAAGCCGGAAGCGGTGATCGAGAAGATGGTCGAAGGCCGCTTGCGCAAATTCTACGAGGAGGTCGTCCTGCTCCAGCAGCCCTTCGTCCACGATCCCGACATGACCGTGGCCAAGGCGCTTGAGGCAGCGGAAAAGGACGTGGGCGCGCCCATCAAGATCACCGGGTTCCACCGATTTGCCTTGGGTGAGGGGATCGACCGGCCCGACAGCGACTTCGCTGCGGAAGTTGCCGCTGCGGCGTCCGGCTCTTAGGGTCGGGTTCCAATCTACGCTCGCTTCACCATAACGGGCGCCGGAGTTTGAGCTGATGGCCAAGCCTGAAGCGACCGCGAAGCTTCGTCACCGGCGAATCCTCCTGAAATTGTCCGGCGAGGCGCTCGGCGGCGACAAGGGCTACGGCATCGATCTTAGGGTCATCCAGCAGATCGCCGATGATGTGGCCAAGGCTGCTTCCATGGGGGCCGAAATCTGCCTCGTGGTCGGCGCGGGCAATATCTATCGCGGCTTGAACGCGGCTGAAGGCGGCATCGACCGCGCGCGCGGCGACTATATGGGCATGCTGGCGACGGTGATGAACGCGCTCGCGCTCCAGACCGCGATCGAGCGAGCCGGCAAGAAAACGCGGGTGATGTCAGCCATCCCCATGCCAACGGTTTGCGAGTCCTACATTCGCGACAAGGCGCTCGACCATTTGGCCAAGGGGCGGGTGGTGATCTTCGCCGGCGGCACCGGCAATCCGTTCTTCACGACCGACACGGCCGCAGCGCTTCGTGCCGCCGAAATGGGCTGCGAGGCACTCCTGAAGGCGACCCAGGTCGATGGCGTCTACAGCGCCGACCCGGAAACAACGCCAAACGCCTACCGATACGACCGGCTGACCTATGGCGACGTTCTCAAGCAGGATTTGCGGATTATGGACGGGGCCGCGATCGCACTTGCCCGGGACAACGGGATTCCGATAATTGTGTTTTCCATCAAGAGCCAAGACGGCTTGACTGCGGTATTGCAAGGGAAAGGTTCCTCAACCACCATAGAGAGTGGAAAGGCAGCCTGAGGAAGCGCAAGGCTTGGCCCC
>DATMDY010000096.1:0-5278 GCA_035557335.1 Methyloceanibacter sp. | reverse complement strand
CAGGGCGTCGGCGAACACTTTGGTGAAGCTCGGAGGTCCGCCCGGCGTGGTGGCTTCCTGCGCCCCGGTGACCACGTTGAAGCGCCCGACGCCGTGGAACTTGTCGGCTGAGATCTCGGCCGGGCCATAGCCCTTGCCCTTCTGCGTGACGACATGGACCAGGACTGGGCCGTTCCTCATGCGGCGCACGTTGCGCAGCACGGGCAGCAAATGATCGAGATTATGGCCGTCGATGGGGCCGACATAATAGAAGCCGAGCTCCTCGAACAGCGTGCCGCCGGTCCAGAAGCCGCGCGTAAATTCCTCGGCGCGCGCTGCCCGCTTCTGCCAGGTCTTGGGCAGCAGCGCATGCGCAAGCTGCTTCATCCAGCGGCGGAACTGACGGTACGTGCCACCGGAGATGAGCTTGGCGAGATAGGCGCTCATGGCGCCCACCGGCGGCGCGATCGACATGTCGTTGTCGTTGAGGATCACGATCAGCCGGGAGTCCATGGCGCCGGCATTGTTCATGGCCTCGTAAGCCATGCCTGCGCTCATGGCGCCGTCGCCGATGACCGCGACGACGTTGTGCTCCTTGCCGGCGAGGTCGCGCGCTACCGCCATGCCGAGGCCGGCCGAGATCGAGGTCGATGAGTGGCCCGCGCCGAATGTGTCGAATTCGCTCTCGGCTCGTTTACAGAAGCCGGACAGGCCGCCGCCCTGGCGCAGCGTGCGGATGCGGTCGCGCCGTCCCGTCAAAATCTTATGGGGATAGGATTGGTGGCCGACGTCCCAGATCAGCCGGTCCACCGGGGTGTCGAAAACATGATGCAGCGCCACCGTCAGCTCCACCACGCCGAGGCCGGCGCCGAGATGGCCGCCCGTGACCGAGACGGCGGAGATGGTCTCCTGCCGCAGCTCGTCGGTGAGCTGCTTCAGCTCATGGTCTTGCAGGGCGCGCAAATCCGCAGGTGTATGGATGCGATCGAGCAGCTTCGTACAACTTTCAGCGCTCATGGCCCCACCTGGCGGTTTCGGAAAATGGTGCAAGGGATCAATGCGTTAAGGCACCTTTATCGGCCAGGGGCCCTTAGTTGTAGTTAGCCTTCGAGTCGGGCCAAATCGTGTCGAGTGGCCAGCCAGGAAGCGACCATAGCCGAGAGCCCGGCCCTGCCCAAGCCCTGACCTTACTCCTCGACGTCGAGGGGCTCGGTACCGGTTGGCTGGCCGCTTTGATTGAGCGAGATCTTCTCCACCCGCGCCTCCGCCCGGCGCAGCAGCCCGTCGCAATGGACTTTCAGCGCTTCGCCCCGCTCATAGATCAGGATCGAGGCCTCGAGCTCGACGTCGCCCTTCTCCAGGCGATCGACGATGGTTTCGAGCTCCTTGAGGGCCTGCTCGAAGCTCATGGTCTTGATGTCGGAATGGTCGGTCGGATTGGCCATGGTTTGGCTTAGCCCCTTCCCGCCTCTCTTATCAAGAGACAGCGCCCATCAGGGTTTCGACATGCGTCGCGGTGGACTTTGCCAGCGCGTCCAGATCGTAGCCGCCCTCGAGGCTCGAAACGAGCCTGCCGCCGGAATGCCTGGCCGCGGCCTCCAGAAGCTGTTCCGTGACCCAAGCGAAATCGGCCTCGACCAGCCGGAGTTGCGCCAGTGGATCCTTGAAATGGGCGTCGAAGCCGGCCGACACCAGGATGAGATCGGACGCGAAAGCATCGAGCGCGGGTAGAATGCGCGTCTCGAAGGCCTCGCGGAATTTAGCCCCGTCGTCGCCCGGCTTGAGCGGCGCATTGAAGATATTGCCGACGCCGGTTTCGCTCAAGGCGCCGGTGCCGGGGAACAGCGGCATCTGATGCGTCGAGCCGTAGAACAGATCCTTGTCCGTCCAGAACGCGGCCTGCGTGCCGTTGCCGTGATGCACGTCGAAATCGATCACCGCCACGCGATTTGCACCATGCTTGGCGCGCGCATGCTCCGCGGCAATGGCCACGGTGCTGAATAGGCAGAAGCCCATGGCGCGCGAGGGCTCGGCGTGGTGGCCGGGTGGGCGCACGGCGCAGAACGCGTTGTCGGCCTTCCCCGCCACGACTTGATCGACGGCGTGGAGAGCGGCGCCGACAGCGCGGAGCGCCGCATTCCAGCTTCCCGGCGAGACGATGGTGTCGGCATCGAGAAATTTATGGTCGCGCTTGGGTATGGAAGCGCGGACCATTTCGACATAGGCCTTTGGATGCACGCGCTCGATGTCGGCAAGATCGGCGAGCGGCGCCTCCTCGCGCTTCAATTCGTTGAAGGACGGGGAGGCGAGCGCGTCGTTGATGGCGCGCAGGCGGTCGGCATTTTCGGGATGGCCGTAGCCCGTATCGTGCAGAAGACAGTCGGGATGGGTGAGAAGCAGTGTGGTCATGAGTAAGAGTGTAGCTTGACCGTCACTTGGTAACACGTGAAATGACGCCATGCCCCTCGTTCCCGCCACGCCAGAGGCCATAGAGCAAGCCGCTGAGGCGCTTGCCCGCGGCGATATCGTCGCTTTCCCCACCGAGACGGTCTACGGGCTCGGGGCCAACGCGCTCGACGCTCGCGCCGTGGCGCGTGTATTTGTCGCCAAGGGGCGCTCCAGCACCAAGCCGTTGGCCGTGCTCGTGCCCGGTCTCTCTAAGGTGGAGGATTTTGCCGACGTGAATACGGCGGCGCGGAAGCTGGCGGAAGCCTTCTGGCCTGGGCCCTTGACGCTGGTGCTGCCGAAGCGCCAAGACTGCCCCCTTGCCGAAGCGGTAAGCGCAGGTCTTAACACCATCGCAGTCAGGGCACCCGATCATGCCGTGGCACAGGCGTTGCTTGCCAAGTCGGGATTGCCCATCGTGGCCCCGAGCGCCAATCGTTCGGGACAGCAAAGCCCCAAGACGGCTGCCCAAGTCGAGGCCGAGCTCGGAGATCGTCCGGCCATGATCCTCGACGGAGGACCCTCTCCCTTGGGGCGCGAATCGACCATCGTCAGCCTGGTGGGACCCGCGCCAACTCTGTTGCGGCAAGGCGCGCTACCGCGCGAGGCGGTCGAGGACATCTTGGGGCAGAAACTTGCTTTCGCGAGAGCGGCAGTACAGCCATGACCCGCGCGCCACGCAAACCGAGCCCCGAGACCATCGCCGCGCTCGTACGCATCGTCGGCGAGGATTATGCCATACGCGACGAAGTGGCCATGGCACCATACCTCACCGAATGGCGCGACCGCTATCAGGGCAAGGCGGCGCTGGTGCTGAAGCCCGGCAGCACCGAAGAAGTTTCCGCCATCCTCAAATGCGCCAACGAGACGCTGACGGCTATCGTGCCGCAAGGCGGCAATACCGGGCTGGTCGGCGGCCAGATTCCGTTCGAGACCGGGCACGAAGTCGTGGTCTTGCTGGAACGTCTCGATCAGGTTCTTGACCTCGACCTCGCTTCCAACACCATGACCGTGGAAGCCGGGCTGGTGCTGGCGCAGGCGCAAAAGGCGGCGGCAAGCGTCGGCAGGCTGTTCCCCTTGAGCCTCGCCTCGGAGGGAAGCTGTCAGATCGGCGGCGTGCTCGCTACCAATGCCGGCGGCATGGCCGTGCTCGCCTATGGTAGCGCCCGCGATCTCACCCTTGGTCTCGAGGTCGTGCTTCCCGACGGCCGCGTCTGGAGCGCGCTCAAATCGCTGCGCAAGGACAATTCGGGCTACGACCTCAAGGATTTGTTCATCGGCTCGGAAGGCACGCTCGGCATCATCACCGCCGCGGTGTTACGCCTCTACCCGAAGCCGGTCGAGCGTCTGACCGGCATCGCCGCCATGAGCAAACTTGAAGACGCGCCGGCTCTGTTCGCCCGCCTCTATGAAGGGGCTGGGCCAATGCTCACCACCATCGAGATCATGTCCCGCGCCGGCGTCGAGTTCGTGCTGAAGCACGTCAGTGGCGCGCGCGATCCGTTCGCCTCGCCTCATCCCTGGTATGTGCTGTTCGAGTTCTCGAGCCCGCGCGAGGGAGAGGGACTCAGCGCCCTCGCCGAGACCCTATTGCAAGCTTGCTTACAAGCAGGCGAGATCGACGACGTGGTCATCGCCTCGTCCCTCACCCAGGCGCAAGAGCTATGGCGCCTGCGCGAATTGATGAGCGAAGTGCAGAGGCACGAAGGCGGCAGCATCAAGCACGACATCTCCGTGCCGGTGGCGCGCGTGCCGGAGTTCATCGCCCGCGCCAATCAGCTCGTCGAATTAATGATCCCCGGCGCGCGCCCCGTCCCCTTCGGCCATCTCGGCGACGGCAACATCCATTATAATGTCAGTCAGCCGGTCAGCATGGACCGCACCGTGTTCCTCGCCAATTGGGAGGCGTTGAACGCCGCGGTGCACGAAATCGTGCTCGACCTCGACGGTTCGATCAGCGCCGAGCACGGCATCGGGCGGCTCAAGCGCGACCTCCTGCCCCACGCCAAGCAGGAAGTCGAGATCGAGCTGATGCGCAAGATCAAACAGGCATTCGACCCCAACAACATCCTCAATCCCGGCAAGCTCATCGCATGAAGCCGCTCGAACAGGACGATAACTGGATCGCGGTCGACGAATATCTCACCGACCGGCTCGTCGAGGACGACCCGGCGCTTGCCGCGGCGCTCAAGGACAGCGCCAAGGCGGGGCTGCCGCCGATCAATGTCTCGCCCAATCAAGGCAAGTTCTTGATGCTGCTGGCGCAGGCGATCGGGGCGCGGCGCATTTTGGAGATCGGCACGCTTGGCGGCTACAGCGCCATCTGGCTCGCGCGTGCGCTGCCCGCCGATGGACGTCTCCTCAGTCTGGAAGCCGATCCCGCCTACGCCGAGCTGGCGCGCGCCAATCTCGCCCGCGCCGGTTTGGCAGAGAAGGTCGAGGTGCGCGTCGGCCGCGCACAGAACACCTTGCCCGAGCTGATCGCGGAGGGCGCCGCCCCGTTCGACCTGATCTTCATCGACGCCGACAAGCCGAGCACGCCGGAGTATTTCGGCTGGGCGCTGCAACTGTCGCGTCCGGGCACACTGATTATCGTGGACAACGTGGTCCGCGGCGGGGCGGTGGTGGACGGCGCGAGCCGCGACGCCAGCGTCCAGGGCATGCGCCGGTTCATGTCGATGCTCGCCTCCGAACCACGCGTCAGCGCGACAGCCATCCAGACCGTCGGGGCCAAGGGCTACGACGGGTTCGCGCTGGCTGTCGTCTCGTCGCGGCATTGAGCGGTTCCGCTCGGCGCGCGGCGCTCGCGGCTGCACCATAAACGTCCGAGCGCCGGTCCCGGATCCCGGATACC